>NZ_JBIAGB010000006.1:30154-303753 GCF_042869575.1 Streptomyces sp. NPDC006925 | reverse complement strand
CTTCTTCACCTGGGAAGTGCCTCCGACGGCGGCGGGAACAGGGATCTCGACAATCCACATTCTCGCTGGTCAGAGGCACTTTCTGCTTATGTGATCACCCATCGGACACCACGCCTCGTGAAAGCCGGAGGTTAACGGGCGTGGTCCATCCGCGTCAGAGCCTCGGCCGCCTGCACGCGGAGGTCACCGCTGATGGCGCTGTCGTCGGCGAAGTGGGCCAGCAGGGCCACACCGGCTTCGCGGTCCACTCGGGCCAGAACTTCGGCGGCCCATACGCGGGCGAACTCGAGGGGAGCGTCGGGGGTGAGACGGGCCAGCAGGAGATCGACTTCCCTGTCCTCACATCTGCGGACGGCGTTGCCAGCGCAGAGGGAGAGGTGCCGACGAGCTGCAGGCCATGCACGGCACACCTGGGCCAACTTCTTCGCTGCCTGTCTGCAGACGTCGTCGTTGAGGGTGGTGTCGCAGGTGAAGTGGGCCAGCAGAGCTGCGCCAGCTTTCCGGCCTGCCTCAATCAGAGCTTCGGCCGCATCCACGCGAGAGTCGTCGTCGAGGGTGGCGTCGGCGGCGAGGCGAGCCAGCAGAGCTGCACCATCTTCCCCGGCCTCGTTGGCCAGCGCTGCGAACGCCCGTCCGCGGACGTGCCAGTGGGTGGTGTCGCGGGCGAGGTTTGCCAGCAAGGCTGCTCCGGCTTTCCGGTCCACCTGGGCCAGAGCCTCGGCCGTTCGCACGCGGCCGTAGTCGTGCCGGGTGGTGTCGTGGGCGAGACGGGTCAGCAGAGCCGCACCGGCTTCTCGGTCCACCTGGGCCAGAGCCTCGGCCGCTCGCACGCGGAGGTCGCCGCTAAGAGCCCTGTCGCCGGCGAAGCGGGTCAGCAGAGCCGCGCCGGCTTCTCGGTCCAACTGGGCCAGAGCCTCGGCCGCTCGCAGGTGGCTGATGTCGGTTCGGGTGGTATCGCGGGCAAGGCCGATCAGCAGGGCCGCACCGGCTTTCCAGTCAATCTGGGCCAAAGCCTGGGCCGCTCGCATGCGGACGTCGCCCTCGTGGGTGAATTCGGCGCGGAGTGTGGTATCGAGGGCAAGGCTGGTCAACAGAGGCGCACTGGTTTCCGCGTCTACGTGGGCCAGAGCCTCGGCCGCCCACACACGGATGCCGCCGCTGAGGTCGGTGTCGCTGGCGAAGCGGGTCAGCAAGGGCGCAGCGGCTTCCCCGTCCAGCCAGGACAGAGCCTCGGCTGCCCGCATGTGGTCATGACCGTCGAGGGTGATGTCCTGGGCTAGGCGGATCAGCAGTGATGCACCTGCTTCCTTGTCGATCTGGGCCAGGCACGAGGCCGCAAGCACGCGGTCTTCGCCGTCGAATGTGGTGTTGGCGGCGCATTCGAGGAGCCGGGCAATGCCGGAGGTCCGGTCCATCAGGGCCAAATCCCTGGCCGCAATCGCGCGTGCGCCACCGTCGAATGTGGTGTTGGCGGCGCATTCGAGGAGCCGGGCAATGCCGGAGGTCCGGTCCACCTGGGCCAAAGCCCCGGCCGCAGTAACGCGGTCAATGTCCCAAAGAGTGGTGTCGTCCACGAAACGGGCCAGTTGGGCGAGGGTGGAACGGGGAGGGAGGGTGGTCCTTAGGTCCACCTGTGCGGTGAGGAAGCGGCAGGCTCCTTTTCCTCCATGCGCAGTCAGCTCCTCCAGGTACTGAGCGGTTTCGGTGGCGATGTGGTCTTGGGGCGAGAGAAGTCCATCGAGGAGGAAGCCGCGGTAGGAGTCGTCCCAGGTTTCGGGGGGTGGTCTAAGGCGGCCATTGGCTTGTCGACGGGACGCGAAGAGGCGGTGCAGGAGTCGGGTACGGGCCTTCTCGTCGCGGGTGGCGTGGCGCGCGGCGTGATACTCAAGGAGTGTCTGGTGGAGGAAGTCGAAGTCGTCCGCGCGCTGGGTCAGGACGCCGGTGGCCCGCAGGAGGTCGCCGAGGAATGAGTTCCAGAGATGCTGGTTCACTTTCCGAGGACGGGTGACCTGCAGGTGTGAGGCCAGCACTTCGATGGCGGGCGCGTCACTGCCGTTGATCTTTGCGTCGGCAAGTTGATCGATCAGATCGGGCAGATGGTCGCGTACCTGCAAAGCGGCCTGTTCGGCGGCCTGGTTGTCCCTGGGGATCTGATGGCGGTCCTTCAAACGGCGGATGGCCTCGTCATGAGTGTTCTTGATGTTCTTGTGAGCGTTCTGTTCGTACATTAGTTCGACGAATGACTGATAGGCCCCGGAACGGCCTTCAGGCAGTGGATGGGCGGGATCGGCTGCGTAGAGCTGGCAGAGAATGAGGGCCATCAGCGGGGTGCGGGCCAGGCCGTCCATACAAGAGCGCCTAAGTCCGGCCAAGAATGCTCTGGCATGGCGGACAGGGGCGTCCAGAGGACGGAACCAGCGCGCCGCGAAGACGAGTAGGTCGTCGTCCGAGAACGGCTTCAGTTCGTAGTGCGGCACGAGCTGACCCAGTGTGTCGAGTTCTGTTGCGGGCAGAGGACGAGTCGCTACGACGAACCGGTACGGTCCATTCCCGGCTGCGCCAGCAACCTTCGTCAGAACAGCGCTACGGGCGTCGGCGTCGGGAATCTCGTCGAGGCCGTCCACGAGCACCAGCCAGGACTTCCCGGCGCGCGGCGCGCGGCGGAAGAAGTCCGCGCTCAACTCGTCGAGCAGCCCGAATGGTCCCAGGTCGCCGTTTGTGGATTTGGCGAGGTCTGTGGGCAGTCGCTCATTTCCGGTCAGTGCGGCGGCTCTCACCATGACCGGGATCGTTTTGCGGGCCCTGTCGCCTAGCCTGTCATTGGCAGCGTCGGCGAGGTGAGCGCGGAGCAGCGTTGACTTGCCACCGCCGGGCCCACCCAGCAGTACGCAAATATCCTGGTCTGAAACAAAGATCTCGGCGGCGGGCCTCACACGGCCGATCCGGTTTCCTGGGGTGCGAGCCTGCTGGTGCACGTAGACATCGGCCAGCGTCGGCAGGCTCAGGGCGCCCAGAACACCTGTGTAGGGGTGCTGGCGTGTCGCCTTCTCGGCGGCTTCCAGGTACGCCTCCAGTTGAGTTGTGCCATGAGGTTCCGCCCGATCGCGCAGACGAAACAGCTCTTCTCTCTCCGTGCCGCTGATGCCCGCCGCGTTGAGGATTGCTCCGAGCGTAAAGGCCACTGGCGGCCCCTTCTCGGGGTTGAGCGCGTTGCTGACCGCCGCCTTACTGACCGACTCGCCGCTGAGCTGTGTCTGCCTGACGATGTCGGCTTGGCTCAGCCCCTCACGGGTCAGAACGGCCTTCAGCCGATCCTTCAGGTCCCTGTTGGCACCGTCGCGCCTTACCGGCCCCATCCTGGTCACCCTCTCCCCGCTTGGCCCTGTTGTTCATCCTTGTTCGCGTGAACCCGGTGAACGTGTCGTGCGCCGATTCTTTACTCGACCGGCCGACCGGTCCGTCTGAATCGGCACGATCGTTATGGAGGAACCGGAGATGACCATCGAACTGGCGGCAGCCAGCGGCCCTGCCCTGCTGGTGGCAGTCCTCGTACTGAGGCGGAAGGCCCATCCGAAGCCGAGGGGCATGGTTCGTGACGTCCGCGACCTGATCACCCTGCGAATGGTGCTGCGCGACGCCGAGCCCGCCCAACGCGCGAGCCTGCTGGCGGCACACCGCAAGTGGCGATGTGAGCTGGCCAGGAAGCCCCGAGACTGAAGCGTGTAGAGCAGCACGGGCGGGATCAGTGCGAGGCCCCGCTCGGAGTCTGGCCTATTCCTCGCCGTCATCGACGAGATCGGCGGCTTCCGAGTCGCGCAGCAAGCGCAGGCTCTCGACCGGCTGCGAGGCGGTGAAGCCTGGGAAAGTGGCCACCCTCGTGAGACGGAACTCCGATGTCACAGGGTGAGACTGGTCGCAGAGCACCAGGTCAACGGGCTCCCTCATGCCATGAGCTGAGAGACCGTAGACCAGGGCTCGCCTGTGACCGTGCCGGCCGGGCTCGCGAACACCTTGGCCATCGTCGCGGACAACACGGTGCATCTGGCTATCAACGCTGCCGCCCTGACGTGGTGTGGGTGACGGTGATGGCGTCAGCGGTTGACCTGGGCCATCAGCTCGCGGTTCGCGGCGCGGGCGGCTTCAAGGTCCACATCCCGTTCCGCGAGTTCGCCGCGCAGATCCAGAATCTGCTGTTCCAGCTCGGTGGTGCGGCGCGTGAGCGTCTCGACGTCAGCCGGGGCGCCGAGGCCGGAGGCTTCCCAGGCCGCCTGTCCCAGCGCCTCGGAGAGCCGCCGTTCGAGCCGGGTGATGTGCGCGGACAGACGGCTGTTGCGGGCCGTCAGATTCGCGACGTCGGCCAGCAGCGACTGGCGGCTGACCTGCGTCCCGGTCACCGTGCCGGGCGGCGGCTCGGAAGCGCGGGCGAGGACGGCCGCGTGCAGGTCGCCGTGCCGGTGGATCAGACTGCGGTGGACGCCGGCGGCGCGGGCAACGGAGGAGACGGTGATCTCCTCGCCGTCGGCGGCCAACTTGTCGAGAACCTTGAGGACACGGGTCCGTCGCCGGTCGGAGTCTGCTGCCCGCGCTCGGGCCAGGTGGTCCGGTGATGAGCTCATGCATCACGCTCCAGCCGCAGGTCCGGCTCGGGCGGGCGGACGCCGGGCATGCCCAGGGATCCAGCGCGGGTCTTGCGCAGGGTCCGCGTGGCCTCCGTGATCTGCTCGCGTTCGTCGTCCGTGAGTCCGTCGAGGTCGGTCTCGACGCGGTGGATCAGAGTGCGGATGCGCTTGATGTACTCCTCGGAGGGAGTCGCCTCGGTGCGGGCCCAAGCGTCCAAGTCGATTGCTGCGGCGAGGCGTTCGCGATCCCGGAGCAGCGTGTCGAGGTAGGTCCGCAGTTCCGGCAAGTACGACGGGTCGGTGCGGAAGTGGTCGCAGCCGACGCAGCGGAACCGGAACGGGCAGCCGTGGCCGCCGGCTTTGACGTTGTTCGGCTCGACGCAGATCCCGTAGGGGACGGACACCTGGCCGATCCGCAGGCGGGCGTGCTCGTGCTCCAGGAGCTGGCGAGCCTCGGTCCAGAGCCGGTTGCCGTGCCTGTCGAATTGGTGCGAGACGAGCTTGTCGACCGCGGACCGGGTCCGCTTCTCGGTCACCCGATAGTAGGTTTGTGTAGTTCACAACGATCTGTGACCCATGAGCTCACGGAGCACATCGGGCAGGGTTCCGGCGTCCGCGTGCCGTTGCGCGTAGGAGTGCCGGTAGGAGTAGGGCACGCCCTCCAGCTTGGGGAACTCGGTGCCATCGGCCAGCAGCAACGGGGGCATGGCGTTGACCCAACAGCGGTGGACGTTGCCGATGTGCTGCATCCGGAACGGCTGGGTGCCCTCGGAGTTCTGCCGGGGCCGCGGGAAGAGGACCAGCTCGGACAGCTCGGTGTCCGGGAAGCGGGCGCGGATGGCCTTCTTCTGCCGAACGATGATCTCTGCGGTGGAGTCCGGGATCGGCAGGCGGCAGCCGACCCGGTTGTTCTTGAAGTCGGTGTAGACGAGCACGGATTTGCCGTGCTCGTCGGTCTCCAAGCAGTCCCAGGGCAGGCACCCGATGTCGTCGGGACGCCGACCGGTGTCGACCAGGACCTCGATGGCGGCGCGCGCGTCGTCGCTGCCGTCACGGATCTGGTCGAGGGTGGGCAGCCGCTCGCAGAGCTGGTTGAGAATCTCCTTCGGCAGGGCTCTGCCCGGTCCTTCCTCAGTGACGACCGGGGGCATGTCGTGCCTTCGCAGCGCGAAGACGTCGGGCAGAGCGGCGAGGATCTCGCCGGGCCGGGTCAAGTGTGGTCCCGCCTCGTGGCTGCCGTCGGCCGGCGCGGCGCCCCTGGAGGGCCGATGCGCACGGTCACAGGCGGGTTCCTCACCTCGTGCTTTCGTGGTCGATTGACGCGCCGCTGCGCCAAGGTGTGGTCCGAACCGCTTACCGCAGACCAGGCACCGCGAAGCGGTCGATCAAGCATTTATATAAGTTCGCGATATGTTTACGGGGTGACTTCTATTCAGCGCTCCGGCCGCGGCACCGATCTGGACGTCGGTGACTTCACCCGGGCGATCGAGGACTTCAACCGCTACTACATCCGGCTTCCCGTGGTGCAGAAACTGCCGTTCACCACGCTGTCCGTGCTGGACACCCTCTCCCTGAGCGGCCCCAAGCGGCTCACCGAACTCGCCCGTGCCGAGCAGATCAGCCAGCCGGGGCTGACCCAGTTGGTCACCCGGCTCGAACACGACGGGCTCGTGGAGCGCCGTCGCGATCCGACGGACGGCCGCGCCGTCCTCGTCCACCTCACCGAGCGCGGCCGGCGGATCTGCCAGGCGCGGCACGAGGACCGCGGCCGCCATCTGCTCCCGCTGATCGGCCAACTGACCTCCGAGGAGCGGCAGTCGATCGCCGAGGCGCTGCCCGCCCTGGTCCGCCTCGCGGAACTCGGCCGCCAGGCCGACAAGTAGGAGCCGGGCCGTCCCGCCGACTGCGCCCGGCGTGAGGGAGGCCGACCGGTCGGGACGCAGGGGCGCGGCGGCGCGAGGTGCCCGTCCTGCTGTCGGTCGGTTACGCCTCGT
Source organism: Streptomyces sp. NPDC006925 (assembly GCF_042869575.1). Taxonomy (NCBI): domain Bacteria; kingdom Bacillati; phylum Actinomycetota; class Actinomycetes; order Kitasatosporales; family Streptomycetaceae; genus Streptomyces; species Streptomyces sp. NPDC006925. Next base: position 297,140 of record NZ_JBIAGB010000006.1, on the reverse strand, counting down.
GCTGTTGGTCTCACTGCACTTGGACAACAAGGCAGCTCTGACCTGGTGTGTTCACAGTGGATACTCGTATGGACACGTGCGATGAGGGACTGAACCACAGGGTAGATGCTTGGGCCCGGGAGCGACGGACGGCTTCGCCGGAGTGGGAGTCCGAGCAGTACGTCACCATCCGCCAGCCCCTGGAGGGCAGCTCCCCAGGCGTCGGCACCGAAGAGCAGGTGCGGTTCACGAGAGCGAATCTGCCGCGTGCGTGCCCCGTCAGGCCCGCGCACGCGGTGCCAGTTGGCCGGGGGAAAGACGTGTCGGTCCGTCTTGCGAGCCCCGGCAGGGCCGGCGTGCTACGGCATGGTTGCCAAGCGGAAGAAACGCCGCCTCGTCCGTTCCGACGACGCCTTCGTGCTCCGTCACCTCGGCTGCGCCTGGTTACTGGCCGGCGGTGTTCTGTTCGTCTGTGGCCGTGACCGTGGCGGGCTTCCCCTCCTGGACTTGCTGAAGACGCTTCAGTGTCGCGGCGAGCATGGCCTGCGCGCCTGAGGGGTCGCCGCCGGTGTTGCCGTCGATCTTCACGCGGATGTTGGCCTTGCCCGAGCGGCTGTACCCGTAGACGCTGTCCTCGCTGGCGCCCGGGTTGATCACGAGCGTGCTTTCTTCGCCCACGGACGGCTTGGTGGGCTGCTCCTTGCTCGTCTCGGTGCCCTTCCATGACATGTAGGCGTTGTGTGCGTCCTCGGCCGCGTCAAAGAGGCAGATGTCCACGGAGGCCATGTTGAGCGTGGAACCGTTGTATTCGTAGTCGGCGTTGCTGCCCAGCGCCCATCCCTTGGGGACGGAGTCCTCTTCCGTGGAGTTGCAGTACTCCCCTTCCTCCGTCACCGACTTGCCGTCGTGCGGGGAGTAACCGGGCAGCGTCTCACCCTCGCCCAGCAGCGCCTGGGTGATGGCTCCCTGGGGGAGGTTCTTCGTGATCGGTTTCGGGGCCGCCGAGGAGGCCGCCTTGTCACCGCCCGACGCGCCGGTGGCCGAAGTGGACTCACCGCCGTCGGAGGAGCAGGCGGCGAGCGCGGTCATCCCGACGAGGGCAGCAGCAAGCGAGAGTCGTACACGTGGCATGAGCACAGCCTAACCAGCAGTGATCACGAGGCAGCCAGCTCGCTTTCACCAGGCAGTTCTCGGGTGCAGTGGCGGTCGTCCTCGCGACGCCAGGGGCGGGGCGATGCGAGCCCGGTCAGAGACCCGCCGCAGCCGTACGCCGTCTGGTGGAAGGTCCGCGACCACGGACCGGACGCCGAGAAGGCCCACGACCTGCGTGGTCAGACCACGCCAGGGCGCGGACCACGGAGCCATGAGAGCACCAGGCATCGGGTTCAGCATATGTGGAGGTATGGATCGTCAAGGACGGCAAGGTCGTCGTCAGGGCGACGGGCATGAAGCGGGGGCGGCTCCCCACGCGGCTCGTCCCCGGCGAGAACGTACAGGTCGGCACCTGGTTGAAGCCGGGCATCTTCCCTCCGGACCGTCTACGACGGGTCCGTGCAGAGCTGGGGGCCGATGCCCAGAGGTCCCCGGTGGCGAACAGGTCTTAGCCCACAGGACATCGGAGGCGCCGAGGGCGCGGGCGATTCCTCGTTGCTCACAGGGCCCCAAGGTCGACCGTGACAGGGAACGGTGCGGTGGCCTTCACTGTGCCCGTGAACATCTCGCCGTCCCTGTAAGCCTTGGTGGCGGGATCGAGAACGTAGGTGTAGACGATCGGGACACCGGTGGCGGCCTGTTCGACCCGCCAGTAGAAGGGGATCCCGGCCTTGGCGTACTGGTCGACCTTCACGATCCGGTCGGTGGTCTCCGAGCCGGGCGACACGACCTCGACCACGAGGAGTACGTGCTCCGGACGGGTGGGCGTGAGGTCGATGGTCTCCGCCCGGTACACGATGACATCCGGACGGCGGTTGGTGAGAGGCACGTCCTGCAAGCGGACGTCGAAGTCCGTGTCGGCGTTCCAGTCCGGGCCCGCAGCGGCGTCCAGGGCATTGGCCAGGATCCGGGCCAGCCGGTTGTGCCGCTTGGAAGCGCTCGGGCTCACGACGACCATCCCGTCCACGATCTCAATGCCGGCGCACTGCTCCTCGGACCAGGAGTCGTACTGCTCCGCGCTGATCTGCGTGTGCATCCACGCGGGAGCGACCATCTCGGCGGTCATGGCGTACCTCCTTCGAGGATGTTCCGCAGGTCCGATGCTGCTCGAATCAGCCTACTGCCCCTTCCGGCAGGGACACCGGCTCTGGATCGGAGCGGAAGCTCACCGTCGGCAAGGCGACCTGGGGACAAATGGGGCGATCCGTATCGACCACGTGATGGCGCATGAGTACAGGTCGGCCAAGCGGGGCAGTCGGCTTGCGGGTCAAGCCGACTAGGGCGTGTCGACGCGGTGGCGTGAGAGGCTGGACCGTATGAACCGGTTGGCTGGCGTGACCTCGCCTTATCTGCTCCAGCACGCGGACAATCCGGTCGACTGGTGGCCCTGGTCGACGGAGGCTTTCGAGGAGGCGCGGCGGCGCGAGGTGCCCGTTCTGCTGTCGGTCGGATATGCGTCCTGCCACTGGTGCCATGTGATGGCGCGGGAGAGCTTCGAGGACGAGGCGACGGCGCGGCTGATGAACGAGGGCTTCGTCAGCGTGAAGGTGGACCGCGAGGAGCGCCCGGACGTGGACGCGGTCTACATGGAGGCCGTCCAGGCGGCGACCGGGCAGGGCGGCTGGCCGATGACGGTGTTCCTGACGCCGGACGCCGAACCGTTCTACTTCGGCACGTACTTCCCGCCGGAGCCGCGGCACGGCATGCCGTCCTTCCGGCAGATCCTGGAGGGCGTGCGCACCGCGTGGCAGGACCGGCACGACGAGGTCGCCGACGTCGCCTCCCGGATCAGTGCCGACCTGGCCGGACGGAGTATCCGGCTGGGCGCTCCGCGGCCCCCGGGCGCCGAGGAGATGGGTGCCGCGCTGCTCGGGCTGACCAAGGACTTCGACGCGCGGTGGGGCGGGTTCGGCGGCGCGCCGAAGTTCCCGCCGCCCATGGTGCTGGAGTTCCTGCTGCGGCACCACGCCCGCACCGGCTCCGAGGGCGCGCTGCAGATGGCCTCGGCGACGTGCGAGGCGATGGCCCGGGGCGGTATCCACGACCAGCTCGGCGGGGGGTTCGCCCGCTACTCCGTGGACGCGCAGTGGGTCGTCCCGCACTTCGAGAAGATGCTCTACGACAACGCGCTGCTGTGCCGGGTCTACGCCCATCTGTGGCGGGCCACCGGCTCGGAGCAGGCCCGCGACGTGGCCCTGCGGACGGCGGACTTCCTGGTCCGCGAGCTGGGCACCGCCGAGGGCGGCTTCGCCTCCGCGCTGGATGCAGACAGCGACGACGGGCACGGCGGCCATGCCGAGGGCGCCTACTACGTGTGGACCCCGGCGCAGCTCACCGCGGTGCTGGGCGAGGCGGACGGGGAACTGGCCGCCGAGTGCTTCCACGTCACCGAGGAGGGCACCTTCGAGGGCGGCGCCTCGGTGCTGCAACTCCCCGACCGGGAGACGCCGCTGCTGGACGCCGACCGCTTCGCGTCGGTCCGGCGCCGGCTGTTCGAGGCGCGTGCGCAGCGGCCCCGGCCCGCGCGTGACGACAAGGTCGTCACGGCCTGGAACGGTCTGGCCGTCGCGGCCCTGGCCGAGACCGGGGCCTGGTTCGGCCGGCCCGACCTGGTGGAGGCCGCCGCGCGCGCCGCCGCGCTGCTCGCCGAGGTGCACACCTCCGACGAGGGCCGGCGGCTGGTACGCACCTCGCGGGACGGGGTGCCGGGCAGCAGCGCCGGGGTGCTGGAGGACTACGGCGACGCGGCGGAGGGCTATCTGACGCTGTATGCGGTGACCGGCGAAGCGGAGTGGCTGACCCGTGCGGGCGCCCTGCTGGACACCGTGCTGGAGCGGTTCGCCGGTGCGGACGGCGCGCTCTTCGACACGGCCGACGACGCCGAGCAGTTGATCCGGCGCCCCCAGGACCCCACCGACAACGCCGTGCCCTCCGGATGGAACGCGGCGGCCGCCGCGCTGCTCACCTACGGCGCCTACACGGGGGAGCACCGCTACCGGGAGGCCGCCGAGCGCGCCCTGGGCGTCGTGCGCGAACTCGCCGCGCGGGCACCCCGCTTCCTGGGCTGGGGGCTGGCCGCGGGCGAGGCGCTGCTGGACGGGCCGCGGGAGGTCGCCGTGGTGGGGGAGGAGCCGGGCGGCGCGCTGCACCGGGCCGCCCTGCTGTCCGGTGCGCCCGGCGCGGTGGTGGCGGTGGGCGCACCGGGTGCCTCCGGCGTTCCGCTGCTGCGGGACCGGGGGCTGGTGGACGGGAACCCGGCCGCGTATGTGTGCCGCGGCTTCGTGTGCGCCGCACCGGTGACGGATCCCGAAGCGCTGGGCGCCGCACTCCGCGACTAGCCCGCCGCCCGGGTCGCCTGCTGCCCGGGTCGCCTGCTGCCGCCTAGCCTGCTGCCCGGGTCGCCTGCTGCCGCCAAGCCTGCTGCCCGGGTCGCCTGCCGCCGCCTCGCCTGCCGAACCTGCCGCCGGGCCGGGCGGCAGGGCCCCGGCGGTCGCGGGCCGCGCCTCGTCGGCCCCGGTCCCGCCCCCCCTACAGCGTCAGGCCGCGCTCCAGCACGCCCAGGGCGCGGGTGACCAGGGCGCGCAGGTCCTCCAGGGTGCCCACCGCGCCGGTGTCCGCCCAGGAGTACAGGGCCTCGGTGAGCGCGGCGAGCATGGCGCTGGTCACGATCCGCAGTTCGAGGTCGTCCTGGGCGCGTCCGGTGCGCTCGGCGAGGGAGCGCCGCAGCAGCCACGCGGTGTCGGCGGAGTGCTCGCTCATCCGGCCGCGCAGTGCGGGCACCTCGCGGATGAGGCGGATGCGCAGCATGGTCTCCTCGGCGTCGGCCCGGTAGATGCCCGTCAGTGAGGTGCACAGGGCTTCGCGCAGGGCGGCGACGGGCGGTTCTCCGGGCGGGCGCTGCCGCAGCGCCTCCTCCAGCAGCGGGTCGTACTCGTCGGTCAGGACGATGTCTTCCTTGGTGGGGAAGTAGCGGAAGACGGTGCTGGGGGAGACGTCCGCCTCCTCGGCGATCCGGTCCACCGGAGTGGTGTCGTAGCCCTGCTCCTCGAAGAGCCGGTACGCGGCCCGTCGGATGGCCTGGCGGGTCCGGATCTTCTTGCGCTCGCGCAGTCCCGGTCTGGCCGGAGGGACACAGGGGTCCACGGCGGTGTCGTCGTCGGCTTCTGCAGGTGCGGGGGCCATGGATCTCATTGTCATGCATCGTCCGCGGGCAGGGCCATGTCCCGGAAGCCGTCGGTGTCTTCGCGGTGCCGCGTGCGTCCGGTGGCTGTCAGTGAGGCGGTGGCCTGCGCGGCACCGTGCCACCCCGCCGGCGCCATTATGGCAGTGCATGTCGAATGGCAGTTACTGCCAATTCGGTGGGAAGGGGTGTTCGAGGGTCCCCGAGGTGAGGGAAAACATAGGGCGCCCGGTCAACACCGCCCGTAGGCTGACGTTATGCAGGTCATCCAGTCGACGAAGCTCGCCAACGTCTGTTACGAGATCCGGGGCCCGGTCCTGGAGGAGGCGACGCGGCTGGAGGCGGCAGGGCATCAGATCCTCAAGCTCAACACCGGCAACCCTGCCGCGTTCGGTTTCGACTGCCCGCCGGAGATCCTCGAGGACATGCTGCGCAATGTCGGGACGGCGCACGGCTACGGCGACGCCAAGGGCCTGCTCTCGGCGCGCCGGGCGGTGGCGCAGCACTACCAGACGCAGGGCATGGAGCTGTCCGTCGAGGACGTCTATCTGGGCAACGGGGTCTCGGAGCTCATCCAGATGTCGATGCAGGCGCTGCTGGACGACGGGGACGAGGTGCTGGTGCCGGCGCCCGACTACCCGCTGTGGACCGCGTCGGTCTCGCTGGCGGGCGGCACGGCGGTGCACTACCGCTGCGACGAGCAGTCCGACTGGATGCCCGACCTGGCGGATGTCGAGCGCAAGGTCACCGACCGCACCCGCGCGCTGGTCGTCATCAATCCGAACAACCCCACCGGCGCGGTCTATGACGAGGAGGTCCTGCGCGGCCTCACCGACATCGCCCGCCGCCACAACCTGGTGGTGTGCTCGGACGAGATCTACGACAAGATCCTCTACGACGGCGCCACCCACACCCCGACGACCCTGGTCGCACCCGACCTGATGACGCTGACCTTCAACGGTCTGTCCAAGTCCTACCGAGTCGCCGGGTACCGCAGCGGCTGGCTGGCGGTCTGCGGGCCCAAGGCGCACGCCACGAGCTACATCGAGGGCCTGACGGTGCTGGCCAACATGCGGTTGTGCGCGAACATGCCCGCGCAGCACGCGGTCGCCGCCGCGCTGGGCGGCCGGCAGTCGATCGAGGACCTGGTGCTGCCCGGGGGCCGGCTGTGCGAGCAGCGTGACGCGGCGTACGAGCTGCTGACCGACATCCCGGGTGTCAGCTGTGTACGGCCCAAGGGGGCGATCTACGCGTTTCCGCGGCTCGACCCCAAGGTGTACAAGGTCAAGGACGACCGGCAGATGGTGATCGACCTGCTGCGCGCCGAGAAGATCATGATCGTGCACGGCACCGGGTTCAACTGGCCCGAGCCCGATCACTTCCGGATCGTCAATCTGCCGAGTGTGACGGAACTGCGCGATGCCGTGACCAGGATCGGTCGCTTCCTGGATGGATACAGTCAGCCGTGACCGAGTGTGACCGTTCCCGGCGAGTTCGATGAACGAAGGACAAATTTAGACGCTGTCCAAGTTAGGATGGCCTTCTGGAGTATCAGGAGGCCATCCATGTACGAACCGATCCGCACCAAATCGGTCCACACCGCGGCCGAGGGCACCCGGTCCGGCCTGCCGCGGCGCACCCGCGAGGAGGAGCTGGACATCCGCCTGGCCGGACATCTGACCGCGCTGCTCACGGTCACGGACGAGCTGCGGGTCCTGACGCCGTCCTCCGCGCTGGACACCGCCGCCGCGCAACTCGCCACCCACGCGGCCCGGCTCTCCGGCGGCCGCGCTCCGCTGCGGGCCGCCCCGTCCGCAGCGCGGGCCGAGGCCGGTCATGTGGCCTCCCTGCACGCCCGGGCCGGCACCCTGGCGGGGAACGCCCTCGCCGTCGCCACCTCCCGCGGCGACGAGGAGATCACCGCACTGGTGACCGAACGCCTGGCGGCCCACACCGCGGCGGAGGCCCTCCCGGCGTAGCCGGCCCCGCCCCTGCCGCTTCCCCCCTGCCCCCGGCCCCGGCCCGGGGTGCGGAGCATCCCGGGCCGGGGCCGAAGGGGGCCCGGGCCGCCTGGGCGGCCCGGGTGCGGCGCACCCCGGCCGCCCACGCGCGGGATCAGCCCAGGCGCTCCACCAGGGAGCGGTACTCGTCCCAGAGCGCCTTGGGGGTGTGCTCGCCGAAGGTGTTCAGGTGCTCGGGGACAAGCGCCGCCTCGTCCCGCCAGACCTCCTTGTCGACGGCGAGGACGAAGTCGAGCTCGGCGTCCGAGAGCCCGAGCCCCTCGGTGTCCAGGTCCTCCTTGTGCGGCAGGATGCCGATGGGCGTCTCGACCCCCTCGATCTCGCCGTTCAGCCGCTGGACGATCCACTTGAGCACCCGGCCGTTCTCGCCGAAGCCGGGCCAGACGAACTTGCCGTCCGCGTCCTTCTTGAACCAGTTCACGTAGTAGATCTTCGGCAGCTTGGCGGGGTCGGCGTTCTCCCCGACCTCCAGCCAGTGGGCGAAGTAGTCGCCCATGTTGTAGCCGCAGAAGGGCAGCATCGCGAACGGGTCGCGGCGCAGCTCGCCGACCTTGCCCTCGGCTGCCGCGGTCTTCTCGCTGGCGACGTTGGCGCCGAGGAAGACGCCGTGCTGCCAGTCGAAGGACTCGGTCACCAGCGGCACCGCGGTGGCCCGCCGGCCGCCGAAGAGGATGGCCGAGATCGGCACGCCGCGCGGGTCCTCCCACTCCGGGGCGATGATCGGGCACTGCCCGGCCGGGACGGTGAACCGCGCGTTGGGGTGCGCGGCGGGGGTGCCCGACTCCGGCGTCCAGTCGTTGCCCTTCCAGTCGGTGAGGTGGGCGGGCGGCTCGTCGGTCATGCCCTCCCACCACACGTCGTTGTCGTCGGTGAGCGCGACGTTGGTGAAGACCGCGTTGCCCCACAGGGTCTTCATGGCGTTCGCGTTGGTGTCCTCGCCGGTGCCGGGGGCGACACCGAAGAAGCCGGCCTCCGGGTTGATGGCGTAGAGGCGGCCGTCCTCCCCGAACCGCATCCAGGCGATGTCGTCACCGATCGTCTCCACGGTCCACCCGGGGACGGTGGGCTGGAGCATGGCCAGGTTGGTCTTGCCGCAGGCGGACGGGAAGGCGGCGGCGACATACGTGGACTCGCCGCGCGGCGGTGTCAGCTTGAGCACCAGCATGTGCTCGGCCAGCCAGCCCTCGTCACGTGCCATCACCGAGGCGATGCGCAGCGCGTAGCACTTCTTGCCGAGCAGCGCGTTCCCGCCGTAGCCGGAGCCGTAGGACCAGATCTCGCGGGTCTCCGGGAAGTGGGAGATGTACTTCGTCGTGTTGCACGGCCACGGCACGTCCGCCTCGCCCGGCGCCAGCGGGGCGCCCACGGTGTGCACGGCCTTGACGAAGAAGCCGTCCTCGCCCAGCTCGTCCAGCACGGGCTGTCCCATGCGGGTCATCGTGCGCATGGAGGCGGCGACGTACGCCGAGTCGGTGATCTCCACGCCGAGCGCGGAGAGCGGGGACCCCAGCGGGCCCATGCAGAACGGGACGACGTACATCGTGCGGCCGCGCATCGCGCCGCGGAAGAGGCCCTGCTCCCCGGCGAAGACCTCCTTCATCTCCGCGGGGGCCTTCCAGTGGTTCGTGGGGCCCGCGTCCGCCTCCTTCTCGGAGCAGATGAAGGTGCGGTCCTCGACCCGGGCGACGTCCGACGGGTCGGACGCGGCGTAGTAGGAGTTGGGGCGTTTGACCGGGTCGAGTTTCCGGAACGTGCCCTTGTCGACCAGCTCTTCGCACAGGCGCTCGTACTCGGCCTCGGAGCCGTCGCACCAGACGACGCGGTCGGGCCGGGTCAGCTCGGCGATCCCGTCGACCCAGGAGAGCAGTTCCTGGTGGCGGGTGGGGGCGTCCCCGGGTTTCGAGGTGGACGGGTCGGACGGGGTCGAGGTGAGGGGAGCCGCAGAACTGCGCGCCACGATCGCTCCAGACGTTGAGGGTTGGGTACCTACTGCCAGCGCGCCCCTTGGGGGCCGCGACCCGGATGCTTTCGTGGCAATATGTCTTTCGCTCATCCGGTGCCGCTTGTGCTCATCTGATCATGCGGTGCGAAGGCTTCGTCTGTCCAGACGGGGGGCGTGTGGCTGTCGACACGTAGGGTTCTCCCCTGTGCCACACAGGGTCATACTCGCTGTCCACGGGCCGTAACCTACGGAGGCGTAGGTCGTGAAGGTGTCGTGGGTACGATGTCCTGATGACTGACTCCGCGTCCCCGTCCCCGGAGCCCGCCGCTGTGATCTCCCCGCCTCCCGGAGCCTCGTCGTCCCCCGAAGCGCCCTCCACCGCGGCCTCTTCTCCCTCTTCCGCTCCTTCTTCCGCGTCCTCCTCCGCGCACTTCTCCGCCGCCAGGCTGTCCGCGTCGGCGCACTCGGCGGCCCAGGTCATCAAGCCCAAGCTGCGCGGCTGGCTGCACCTGGGCATGTTCCCCGCCGTGCTGATCTCCGGCATGTTCCTGACCGCGCTCGCCGACAGCATGCGCGGCCGGGTCGCCTGCGCCGTCTACACGCTGTCGGCCTGCCTGCTGTTCGGAGTCAGCGCGCTCTACCACCGCGGCGACTGGAGCCCCCGGGTCAACGCCATCCTGCGGCGCCTCGACCACGCCAACATCTTCCTGATCATCGCCGGCACCTACACCCCGCTGACGATCCTGCTGCTGCCCGACGGACGGCGCGATCTGCTGCTGTGGGGCATCTGGATAGCGGCGGGCCTCGGGATCGCCTTCCGCGTCTTCTGGGTCGGCGCCCCCCGCTGGCTCTACACCCCCTGCTACATCGCCATGGGCTGGGCCGCGGTCTTCTTCCTGCCCGAGTTCATGCGGCAGGGCGGCATCGCGGTGATGGTGTGCGTCGTCGTCGGCGGCCTGCTCTACAGCGCGGGCGGCGTCATCTACGGCATCAAGCGCCCGAACCCCTCACCCCGCTGGTTCGGCTTCCACGAGGTCTTCCACTCCTTCACCCTGGCCGCCTTCATCGTCCACTACGTGGGCATCTCGCTGGTCGCCTACCAGCACGCGTAGTCCCCACGAGGACGGCGGAGATCACGCATAATGGGCGCAGGAGGTGAGCGGCCGTGACAGTCATGGATGACCTGCTGGAGCGCGGAGCCGTCCCCGAGGGCTACAAGGTCGAGATCTTCGACGGGGAAGTGATCATGACTCCGCGGAGTCCGGAGCAGTTCTGGACCGTCTCCGAGGTGCGTTCGGCTGTCCGGAGAGCGGCCATCTCTCGGGAGCGTGTCTTCAGCGATGTCCTGGTCAGGTTCCCCGGCGAGAACGACGCGGCGCCCGATCTCACGATCCTCGCTGAGGGTGCGGAGCGTCGCGGCAACAGCTACAACTGCGTCGAGGTTCTCGCTGTTCTCGAAGTGCCGTCCAGGCCCGATGACGGGAAAGACTACGTCCGCAACGTCGCCAAGTACGCGCGATTCGGGATCGACCTCTACCTGATCGCCTACCCTTTCAAGCAGCTCTGCACTGTGATGACGGAGCCGTACGCGACCGGGTACGGCAAAGTCAAGGAGGTCCCGTACGGAGGGCCCCTCACGCTGACGCTCGTCACCGGTGAGCGGATCGAGATCGACACCTCCGACTTCCCCGTGCGGACGTAACCCTCACCCCGCCCGCCGTACCGCCCGTCCGGCGAGGACATCCGTGCGGCGGCCGTCCGCGATGACCGGCTGCCCGGCGACGAGGACGTGCGGGATGCCGGCCGGCAGGGAGCGCGGCGCCTCGAAGGTGGCCGTGGCCGCGACCGTGTCCGGGTCGAAGAGCACCAGGTCAGCGCGGTGGCCCTCGCGGACCACGCCGCGGTCGGGCAGGCGGAGGCGGGCGGCCGGGCGGCCGGTGAGGTGGGCGACGCACTCCTCCAGCGAGAGGACGCCCAACTCGCGCACGTAGTGCCCCAGGTAGTGCGGGAAGGTGCCGTAAGCCCGCGGATGCGGCTTGGCGCCCTGCAGGATGCCGTCGCTGCCGCCGGTGTGCACCCGGTGCTGCATGATCGCCCGGACGTTCTCCTCGTGGCCGACGTGCTGCAGGATCGTCGAGCCGAGCCGGTCCTCGACCAGCAGCCGCAGCGCCGTCTCCCACGGCTCCCGGCCGTGCAGCGCGGCGGATTCGGCGACGGTGCGGCCCACGTGGTCGGCCAGCGCCGGGTTGCCGACGCCCGAGATCTCGATCGTGTCCCACTCGATCGGCACCCCGTGGCAGCCGTCGGCGCCCTCCACCTCCATCACGTGCCGGATGCGGGCCGCCGTCGCCGGGTCGGCCAGCCGCGCCGCCGTCGCCTCCGGGCCGCCCTCGTTGGCCCAGCTCGGCAGCATCGCGGCCAGCGTGGTGCAGCCGGGCGTGTAGGGGTAGGTGTCGAGTGTGATGTCGGCGCCGTCCGCGAGTGCCTCGTCGAGGAGGGCCAGCAGCTCCGGGGCCCGCCCCCGGTTGACGCCGAAGTTCATGGTGGCGTGGGCGAGGTGCAGCGGGCACCCGGCCTCGCGGGTGAGCGCCACCATCTCCGCGTACGCCTCCAGCGCGCCGGCGCCGTAGGAGCGGTGGTGCGGGCAGTAGTAGCCGCCGTGGGCCGCCACCACCCGGCACAACTCGGTCAGCTCGGCGTCCGAGGCGTACATGCCGGGGGTGTAGGTCAGGCCGGACGACATACCCATCGCGCCCTCGGCCATCCCCTGGGCGACCAGGCGCCGCATGGCCGCCAGTTCGTCCGCGGTGGCCGGGCGGTCCTCCCAGCCGGCGGTCAGCATCCGGACGCTGCCCTGCGGGATCAGATACGCCGCGTTGACTGCCGTGCCCTGGCGGTCGATGCGGTCCAGATAGCCGCCGACCGTGCGCCAGTCGAAGTCGATGTCGCTGCCGTCGCCGTTCCAGCCGGTGATCGCCTCCCGGATCGCCGCGAGGGTGGTGTCGTCGGTGGGCGCGTAGGACAGCCCGTCCTGGCCGAGCACCTCCAGGGTGACTCCCTGGGCGGCCTTCGCGGTGTGCTCCGGGTCGCGCAGGATCGCCAGGTCGGAGTGGGCGTGCATGTCGATGAAGCCCGGCGCCAGCGCGAGTCCGTCGGCGTCCAGGGTGCGGGCGCCGTGCAGCCGCGGTCCGCCTTCCGGGGAGATCCGTGCGATGCGTCCCCCGCTCAGGGCGACGTCCGCGCGGTAGGAGGGGGCGCCGGAGCCGTCGACGACGCGGGCGCCGCGGATGACCGTGTCCATGGGGTCACCGGCCTCAGAAGAAGGTGCGGATCAGGTCGGTGACCGTGCCGTCGGCGTCGACGACGGGGATCGCCTGCCACTTGTCGAAGATGGTGCAGGGGTGGGACATCCCCAGGCCCACCCACTCGCCCACCTCCAGCGCTGTGCCCTCCTCGACCCGCACCCGCGCGTGCTGGTCGTTGAGCCCGGTGACGGCGAGCCCGGTGGCGGGGCGCACCGTGCCGTCGGTGCCGCGTACCGCGTGCGGCTGCGGGAGTTCCAGGTCGTAGGCGGCGTCCCGCTTGCCCGCGTTGAGGAACGCCTGCCCGGCCTCGGGCCGGGAGACGACCTGGGTCCACAGCGTGAAGGCGGCCTGGAGGGCCCCTTCGTCGGGGTGCCGGTTGAACGGGGTCAACCGGTGGTAGTGGCCGTCGTCGTGGGAGACGTAGGCGCCCGAGCGCAGCAGCTTCAGCACGGGCGCGGACAGCTCGGGCAGCTGCTCGAAGGCGTCGGCGACCGCGTCGAACCACGCGCTGCCGCCCGCGCTGACCACGATCTCCTCGGCCCCCGCGAAGTGGCCCGCCGCGTCCAGCGCCGCGGTGACCTCGGCCAGCTGCCGCAGCCAGCCGCGCACCGCGGCGAGGTCGGCGTCGGGCACCTCGCCCTCGTACCCGGCGACGCCCACCAGCCGCAGCGTTCCGGTCGCGGCGACCGCCTCGGCGACCGCGGCGCACTCGGCCTGGGTGCGGGCTCCGGTGCGCGCCCCCGCGCCGGCGCCGAGCTCCACCACGACCTCGACCGGGCGCCGGGCCCCGGCGGCGCGCAGGGCCGCGTCCATCAGCGCGACGCCCTGCGGGGAGTCGACGTAGCAGACGAGCCGGAAGTCCGGATCGGCGTCCAGCTCGGCGGCCAGCCACCGCAGCGCCGCCGCGTCCACCAGCTCGTTGGCGAGGAAGATCCGCGGTGCTCCGTAGGCGCGGGCCACCCGCACCTGGTGCGGGACGGCCAGCGTGATGCCCCAGGCGCCGTGCTGGAGCTGGCGGGCGAAGAGCTGCGGTGCCATGGAGGTCTTGCCGTGCGGGGCGAAGGCGAGGCCGTGGCGCGCGGTGTAGTCGGCGAGCGCGGTGAGGTTGTGCTCCAGGCGCTCCGCGGAGAGGGCGAGGACCGGGGTGGTGAAGCCGCCGGTGAACAGGGAGCGGCGTTCGGCGGCCAGTTCGCCGAGGGTGCAGTCGGCGGCGTTCGGGGGCAGCCCCTTGAAGCGGTGGTCGGCGGGCTCGTCCGCGAGGCGGGCGGCCGTGGCGACGGCCCGGGACGCGGTGGATCCGGGGGAGGGGACGGGGGCTGCCATGCGGTCTCCCTGTGCTCGCGGTGTTGCATATCTTGCAACGGCCATTGCGTATGACGCTTGTTGCTGTCTAGCATCCCGCCGAACAGCCGGTCAATGGAGCCGAGGGTCGCACAGCCCCTCCCGCACAACCCCTCCCGCACCGGCCCGGCCGCCCGGCGAGACCCCGCAGCGAGGAGCAGATCCCATCGTGACCACCACCGCCGACATCGACGTCGTCTGCCTGGGCGAGTCCATGGTCACGTTCCTGCCCTCCCGCCCCGGCCCGCTCGCCGACGTGCCCGCCTTCGACCGCGCGATCGGCGGCGCAGAGTCCAACGTCGCCTGCACCCTCGCCCGCGCCGGGCACCGCGCCCGCTGGGTGAGCCGGGTCGGCGCGGACGGCTTCGGCGACCATCTGGTCCGCACCATCGCCGGATACGGGGTGGACACCTCCGCCGTCGAGCGCGATCCGGAGCGGCCCACCGGCATCTACTTCCGCACGGACGGCGAACGCCCCACCGCCGCCCCGGACCCCGCCGCCCCGGGCCCCGCCGCGTCCGGCGACGCCACATCGGTGCCCGGCGCCGCCGAACTGTCCGAAGTGCTCTACTACCGCGCCGGGTCCGCCGCCTCCGCCATGTCCCCGGCCACCGTCCCGCCGCAGGCCGTCCGCGCCGGGCGGGTGCTGCACCTGACCGGGATCACCGCGGCCCTCTCCGCCGACTGCCTGGCCCTGCTGCGCGCCCTGACCGCGGACCGCGAGCCGACCGCGGACCGCGACCCGGCGGCAGAGCGCGCCCCGACCGGGAAGGGCACCCCGACCGGTACGGATGCCGCGCACCGGCCGCTGGTGTCCTTCGACGTCAACTACCGCGTCGGCCTGTGGCACACCGCGGCGGAGTCCGGCGCCGAGGTGCTGCTCGAACTCGCCCGGCGCAGCGACCTCGTCTTCGTCGGCGAGGACGAGGCGGCCGCCGCATGGGGCGTCACCGGCGGACCCGGCGCGGTACGCGAACTGCTGCGCGAGCCCGCCGTGCTCGTCGTCAAGCAGGGCGCGCGCGGGGCCACCGCGTTCGTCGGCGACGAACCGGGCGTCTTCGCGCCCGCGCTGGAGGTGGACGTGCTCTCCCCGGTCGGCGCCGGCGACGCCTTCGCCGCGGGCTTCCTGGCCGGAACCCTGCGCGGGCTGCCGGTACGCGACCGGGTCCGGCACGGGCACCTGATGGCCGCGGCGGCGCTCACCGACGCCGGCGACCTGGCCGCGCCGCCCGACCGCGCCGCCGCCGACCGGCTGGTGGCACTGGACGAGGAGAGGTGGGGGAGACTGCGGCTGGGCCCCGGCTGGACGGCGAGCGGGCCCCAGTCCGCAGCCGCCGGACGGCCCGACAGCCCCGGCGCACAGGAGCCGGAGGTGCGTTCCGCATGAGTCAGACCGTCGACCGGGCACTGAGCATTCTGCCGCTGCTCGCCGAAGGGCCCGCCAATCTGGAGCAGGTCGCCGCCCGGCTGGAGGTGCACAAGTCCACGGCGCTGCGGCTGCTGCGCACCCTGCACGAGCACGGCATCGTCTACCGCCAGCCCGACCAGCGCTACCGCCTCGGCACGCGGCTGTTCGCGCTCGCCCAGCAGGCCATGGAGAACCTCGACATCCGCGAGATCGCCCACCCCTACCTGGCCGAACTCAACGCGGCCTGCGGGCACACCGTGCACCTCGCCGTCCACGAGGAGGACGAGGTCCTCTACATCGACAAGGTCGAGAGCCGCTACCCGGTGCGGATGTACTCGCGCATCGGCAAGCCCGTCGCGCCCACCGTGGCCGCCGTGGCCAAGCTGCTGCTCGCCGACCTTCCGGAGCCCGAGCGGCGCGCCGTCGCCGAACGGCTCGACTACCCCCGCTACACGTCCCGTTCGACGCCCGACGCCGCCGCGTTCCTCGCGGAGCTGGCCGCGGTGCGCGAACAGGGCTGGGCCACCGACCTCGGAGGCCACGAGGAGTCCATCAACTGCGTCGCGGCACCCATCCGCGGTGCCGAGGGGCGGGTAGTGGCGGCCATGTCGGTCTCCGCGCCGAACGTCGTCGTCTCCGCCGACGAACTCCTCGCCCTGCTGCCCCGCGTCCGGCGGACGGCCGAGGCCGTCAGCGCCGAGTACACGGGGCAGTCGCCCCATCTGCGGCCCCAGCCGGAGCCGCAGCACCAACCGTCCGCGCAACCGAGCAGCAAGAGAGCCGCACCATGAGCGAGAAGCTTGCCAAGACCGCCCTCACCCCGGCCACGCACACCACGCCGCCCGCGAAGTTCTCGCACGGCGTGCGCAAGGGGAACCTCCTCCAGGTCGCCGGACAGGTCGGGTTCGGCCCGGCCGCCGAGGGAGCGGCCCCGACGCCCGTCGGCCCGGGGCTGCGCGAGCAGACCCTGCAGACGCTCGCCAACGTGGCGGCCGTCCTCACCGAGGGCGGCGCCGGTTGGGAGGACGCGATGATGATCCGCGTCTACCTGACGGACACCGCGCACTTCGCGGAGTTCAACGAGATCTACAACGAGTACTTCGCCTCCCTCCAGGAGGCTCCCGCGGCCCGCACCACCGTCTACGTCGGGCTGCCCGCCGGACTGCTGGTCGAGATCGACGCTCTCGCCGTCCTGGGCTGATCCCCGCCCCGCCGGGCTCCACCCCCCACCCCGGCGCTTCCGGCTCCTTCGCTTCCCCCCTCCTTCCCTCCCCGTTCCGGGGGCCGTGCGCCTCCGGTTCCCCGCGCCGCCCGCTCGCCCCGCACCCCACCGGTCACCCCCGCCCCGCCCCGGCACCGCCGGGCCGCGGGCGGGCGGTCCGGCGTACCCGCGGGGACGGGAAGCGGGCTCTCGCGACCGCACCGCCGCGGTCCGGGGCCGGTGCGGAGTCCCTCCCGGTACCGAACAACGGAGTTCCCATGCTGCTCGCCGGAGAGGCAGCCCCCCACACGGGCGGCCTGCTCGCGCTCATACCCGGGACCGGGGGCCTGCTCACCGTGGCGGCCCTCGGCATCGTCCTGCTGCTCGTACTGATCATCAAGGTCCGCCTCCAGCCGTTCGTCGCGCTGCTCGCCGTCTCCATCGCGGTGGGGCTGGGCGCGGGCCTGTCCGTCACCGAACTCTTCGGCACCGTCCAGAAGTCCGACGCCGTCTCGATGATCGAATCGGGGATGGGCGGCATCCTCGGACACGTCGCGATCATCATCGGCCTCGGCACCATGCTGGGGGCGATCCTGGAGGTCAGCGGTGGCGCCGAAGCGCTCTCGGCGCGGCTGCTGGGCCTCTTCGGGGAGCGGCGCGGGCCGTTCGCCATGGGGCTGACCGGCCTGATCTTCGGCATCCCCGTCTTCTTCGACGTCGGCATCTTCGTGCTGGCGCCCATCGTCTACGCGGCGGCCAAGCGCAGCGGCAAGTCCATCCTGCTCTACTGCATGCCGATGCTCGCCGGGCTGTCCATGACGCACGCGTTCCTGCCGCCGCACCCCGGCCCGGTGGCCGCGGCCGGACTGCTGGACGTGGAGCTGGGCTGGATCATCCTGATGGGCGTCGTCTGCGGCGTTCCCGCCGTGCTCGCCGCCTGGGCGTACGCGGCGTGGATCGGCAACCGGCTCTTCGTCGCGGTGCCGCAGGACATGCTGGAGGCCGCCGAGGAGGCCAAGCGTGCCGTCGCGGCGGAGAAACGGGCCTCCGGCGCCGGCACCGGCGGCACCGGGTCCGCCGCGGCCGGGGAGGAGGCGGCAGCGGAGCAGCCCGTCGCCCTCGGGACGGTGCTGGCCATCATCGGGACGCCGCTGGTCCTCATCCTGGCGGCGACCTTCTCCTCGCTCGCGCTCGACCCCTCGACGCTCCGCTCGGTCATCGAGTTCGTCGGGCACCCCTTCGTGGCGCTGACCGTCGCCCTGCTGATGGCCTACTACCTGCTGGGACTGCGCCGGGGGTGGAGCCGCAAGTCGCTGGAGTCGGTCTCCACCGCCTCGCTCAAGCCGGTCGGCAACATCCTGCTGGTGGTCGGCGCGGGCGGCGTCTTCGGCGCCGTCCTGCAAGGCTCGGGCGTCGCGCAGGCCCTCGCGGACGTGTTCGGGGACGCGGGACTGCCCGTGATCGTGCTGGCCTACCTGATCTCCCTGGTGCTGCGGGTGGCGCAGGGCTCGGCGACGGTCGCCATCGTCACCACCGCGGGCATCGTGGCACCGCTGCTGGCGCAGAGCGACCCCTCGCAGGCGCACCTGGCGCTGGTCATCATGGCGATCTCGGCGGGGTCCATCTTCGCCTCGCACGTCAACGACGGCGGCTTCTGGATGGTCTCGAAGTACTTCGGCATCTCCGAGCGGGACACCCTCGCCTCGTGGACGGTGCTGGAGTCGGTGCTCTCGGTCGCCGGGTTCGCGGTGGCGGCGCTGGTCAGCATCGTCGTCTAGTCCGCGTCCGGCAGCAGCCCGGCAACGCCGCCCGGCAGCAACGCCGTTCGGCGATGCCCCGGCCGCGGTGACCGGCTTGCCGCGGCAACGCCGCCCGGCCGAACCGCTGTTCGGACGCCCCGGTGCCCGTGCGCCCCCGGAATCGTTTCTCCCGATTCCGGGGGCGCTCTTGTGGTGGCTGCCATCTGGCCCAAGAATGCACGGCGTCGGACCGAACGAACCTTCGGTATCAAGAGAGGAACCCCCACCGTGAACAGACCTCTCGCAACCTCCCTCTCCGCCGCGCTCTTCGGCGCCGCGGCACTCACCGGTATCGCCGCGGCACCGGCCGCCGCCGTCAACCACGACACGGCCGCGCACGGCGCGAAGGTGGCGGCGACGCCCTCCTTCGAGGGCACCGTCGCACTCAGCAACTGCTCCGGCTCGGTCGTCAAGATGCCCACCTCGCAGCCCGACGACCCGGCGCTCGTGCTCTCCAACGGCCACTGCCTGGAGACGGGCATGCCCTCGCCCGGCCAGGTGGTCAAGGACCAGGCGTCCAGCCGCTCCTTCACCCTGCTGACCGCGGACGGCTGGCGGGCGGGCACCGTGCGCGCCAGCAAGGTCGCCTACGCGACGATGACCGACACCGACATCTCGCTGTACCAGGTGCGCTCCACCTACCGGCAGATCGAGTCCCGGTACGGCATCGAGGCGCTCGACGTCGACGCGGCCCACCCCACCCAGGGCCGCGACATCACCGTCGTCTCCGGCTACTGGCGGGAGAAGTACGGCTGCTCCCTCGACGGCTTCGCCTACCGGCTCAAGGAAGCCGGCTGGACGATGAAGGACTCCCTGCGCTACACCGCCGACTGCCGCACCAAGGGCGGCACCTCCGGCTCGCCGGTGATCGACGACGCCACCGGAAAGGTGGTCGGGGTCAACAACACCCGGAACGAGGACGGCGCGCGCTGCACCCTCAACAACCCCTGCGAGGTGGACGAGTCCGGGCAGGTCACCGTCCGCCCGGGGATCGGCTACGGCCAGGAGACCTACATCATCGCGCCGTGCGTGGGCGCGGGGAACAAGGTCGACCTCGACCGTGCGGGCTGCACGCTCCCCAAGCCCTGACGCCACCCGTCCGTGCGGACCGGGGGCTCGGCGCAGGAACCGCCACCACCGTCCCCGCTCGGGGACGGTTCTCCCGCAACCGAGATGAATGAGGAGTACATGAGAAAGTCCCTCGTCGGCACGGCCGCGGCGGCGCTGCTGAGCGCCGCCGCGCTGGTGGGCATATCCGCAGCCCCCGCCGCCGCAGCCCCCGCCCAGCCCACCGCCCACCGCACCCTCTCCTTCGAGGGCACCGTCGCGCTCAGCAACTGCTCGGGCTCCGTGGTCAAGCTCAAGCACTCCCGGCCGGGCGACCCGGCGCTCGTGCTCTCCAACGGCCACTGCCTCCAGGAGGGCATGCCCGGCGCGGGCGAGGTCGTCGTCGACCAGCCCACCAGCCGCGACTTCACCTTGCTGAACGCGGACGGCAGCGACGCGGGGAAGATCCACTCCGACAAGATCGCGTACGCGACGATGACGGACACCGACATCTCGCTGTACGAGACCACCTCCACGTACCGGCAGATCAAGAAGAAGTACGGCATCGACGCGCTGAAGCTCGACGCCAAGCGCCCGCGCGCCGGTCGGGACATCACCGTCGTCTCGGGCTACTGGAAGGAGACCTTCGGCTGCGCGGTCGACGGGTTCGCCTACCGGCTCAAGGAGGCGGACTGGACCTGGAAGAACTCCATCCGCTACACCATGGACTGCCAGACCAAGGGCGGCACCTCCGGCTCCCCGGTGATCGACGACCGCACCGGCAAGGTGGTCGGGGTCAACAACACCCACAACGAGGACGGGGAGCGCTGCACGCTCAACAACCCGTGCGAGGTGGACCGGAAGGGCGAGGTCAGCATCCGCTACCGGAACGCCTACGGCCAGCAGACCTACTGGATCAACCGCTGCTTCGGCCGCGGCAATCAGCTCGACCTCGACGCGCGCGGCTGCGTCCTGCCGCAGCCGGCCGCGTAGTCGCTCCGGCACCGGACGGCCGCCGTACCGCCGACCCGCATTGCCGCGCCCCCGGACCCGAGCGGGTCCGGGGGCGCGGTGCTTGGGGCGCGGTGCTGCCGTGGGCCTGCTCAGGGCAGCGCGTGCACGTGCGGGCCCACGGTGCCCGACCAGCCGTTGCCGGCGCTTGCGTCCCACGCGGTCGACCAGGTCATCGCGCCGCGGATACCCGGCCACTGCTCGTCGGGCGTGAAGCTGCCGCAGCCGGTGCCCTCGGCGAGGCAGTCCAGCGCGTCGGTGACCACGCCCGGGTCGACGTAGCCGGATCCGGCGGCGCTCGGCGAGGCGGGGGTGCCGATGCCGACCTGCGAGGGATCCAGCCCGCCCTCGATCTGCACGCAGGCCAGCGCGGTGAGGAAGTCGACGGTGCCGGAGGAGTAGACCTGGCCGTCGCAGCCGAGCATCGAACCGCTGTTGTAGTACTGCATGTTGACGACGGTCAGGAAGCTCTTGATGTTGAGCGCCGTCGTGAAGTACTCGTTCTGCGGCGACTGCATGTCGATGGTCTGCGGCGCCATCGTGACCACCGCGTCGCCGCGGGCGGCGTGGATCGACTCCAGGGCCTTGGTCATGTAGGTGGCGTCGAGGCCGTTCTCCAGGTCGATGTCGACGCCGTCGAAGCCGTACTCGTCCATCAGCCCGACGATGCTGTCGGCGAAGGTGTCCGCCGAGGCGTCACTGTTCACCGAGACGGTGCCCTTCTCGCCGCCGACGGAGACGATCACGGACTTCCCGGCCGCCTGCTTGGCGGCGATGTCGTCCTTGAACTGCTGCTCGGAGTAGTTCAGGTCCGGGTCGAGCGTGAAGTCCACCTGGCCGGGCGTGCCGGTCGCGTCGGCGAAGGCGACGGCGATGATGTCGTACTCGTCCTGTACCTCGGCGAGCGTCTGGACGGTGGCGCCGTTGTCGAAGTTCTGCCAGTAGCCGGTGACCGCGTGGGCGGGCACCTGGGAGGCGCCGACCCGGGGGCCGGGGCTGTCGGGGGTGCTCCCGGCGTGCGCCGCGGCCGGTCCGAGGGCGACCAGTCCGCCCGCGGCCAGTGCGGCCGAGGCGAGCAGTCCGACGAGGGGGCGCAGGGGGGAGCGGAGTCTTCCGGAACGTGCCACAACTGCCTCCGGTGTGGGGGATGGGAGGTGGGTGGTGCGCATGCGCCGTACAACCTGGTCCAGACCAATGAGGTTGTCAAGGCGTCGGACAGCGCGCACCCGAGGCGCCCCGCCGTTCCGAAGCGCGCCCACTTCGCAGCGCGCAACCCCTTGTGCTGATCGTTCGCAGGCGGTTTCATCGCCTGCGACCTGCACGGTCGTCCCACCCACGAGCGCGCGTTCCGCGGAGGCGTCATGGCAGCGGAGGAGACCGCACCCGGTACGTCCGGCAGTGCCGCACCCGGCACATCCGGCGGTACCGCACCCGGTACATCCGGCGGTACCGCACCCGCGGTGCGCAGGCCCAGTTGGAAGAAGATCGGTCCCGGCGTCGTCGTCGCGGCGACCGGAGTCGGCGCGGGCGACCTGGTCGCCACCCTCGTGGCCGGCAGCAAGTTCGGCTACACCCTGCTGTGGGCCGCCGTCATCGGCTGCATCGTCAAGATCGCACTGGCCGAGGCGACCGGCCGCTGGCACCTGGCCACCGGCCGCACCATCTTCGACGGCTGGCGCGGCCTCGGCGCGTGGACGACGGTCTACTTCGCCGGGTACGTCGTGATCTGGGGCTTCGTCTACGGCGCGACCGCCATGTCCTCCAGCGCGCTGCCGCTGCAGGCGCTCTTCCCGGACGCCCTGCCGCTGAAGGCCTGGGCCATCCTCACCGGGCTGGTCGGGCTGCTGTTCGTGTGGACCAACCGCTATGCCGTCGTCGAGAAGATCATGATGGCCTTCGTCGGCGTGATGTTCCTGGTCGTGGTCTACGTCGCGATCCGGGTCAGCCCCGACCTGGGCGACGCGCTCGCCGGACTCGTCCCCGTCCTGCCGTCCGGCTCGCTCATCTACACCCTGGGCCTGATCGGCGGCGTCGGCGGCACCATCACCATGGCCGCGTACGGCTACTGGATCAACGCCAAGGGCTGGGCCGACAGCAGCTGGATGCGGATGATGCGGCTCGACAACCGCGTCGCCTACCTGACGACCGGCATCTTCGTCGTCGCCATGCTGATCATCGGCGCCGAACTGCTGCACTCCTCGCACCTGGCGCTCGCCTCCGGCGACAAAGGACTGCTCGACCTCGAATCCGTCCTGGAGAAGCGCTTCGGCAGCTCCACCGCCACGCTCTTCCTGATCGGCTTCTTCGCCGCCTCCTTCTCCTCCCTGGTGGGCGTGTGGCACGGAGTCAGCCTGATGTTCGCCGACTTCGTGGCGCGGATCAGGGCCGCCCGCGGCGGTCCGGCCGAGGCGGGCGTCGCCCCGCTCGCCCGCGGCGAGCAGGAGCGCTCGCTGCCCTTCCGCGGCTATCTGCTGTGGCTGACCTTCCCCCCGATGGTCCTGCTGTGGCTGGACCGGCCCTTCGGCCTGGTGGTGGCCTACGGAGTGCTGGGCGCGTTCTTCATGCCCTTCCTCGCCGCCACCCTGCTGTGGCTGCTCAACAGCGAGCGCACGCCCCGCGAATGGCGCAACGGTCCGGTCAGCAACGGCCTGCTGGGGGCTTCCTGCGTGCTCTTCCTCGTCCTGTGCGTGCAGCAGGTCCGCGACCTGCCCTGGTGACACGGCCGACCGGCGCCCCGCGGACTTTCCCGCCGCGGGATTGGCGGGCCGGGTGGGGCGGGTAGTGGTTCGGCTGCGCCCAGTTGCGGGGAACGGTTCCCGGTGCGCGGGCCCATGGCTAGTGTGGTAGCCCGGTGGTGGGCTCCGGGGGAGGCTGATGTGTCGACGGCGTTAGCGGTCACCTGCCCCGATCATCTGCTCGCCGCGCCCGACCGGCACACCCCGCACGCCCATGTGCTCTCCCCGCCCGGGGAGCAGCCGCTGGACGCGGCGCTGGCCGAGACACAGGGCCTGCTGGAGCGGCACGGTCACCTGGTCACCGTCTTCCCCGCCACCCTTCCGCTGCGCCACCGGCACCGGCTGCACACCGTCCGCTCCCTGCTGGAGAGCCGCCGGATCGCCCTGCTGCCGGTCGAGTTGCCGCCGCTGGCCACCGGCGTGCTGGTGCGGCAGTTGCGGCAGCTGTCGCTGTGCGACTTCACCCCCGGAGTGCTCGGTGCCGCGGCCCGCCTGCTGACCCACTATCTGTACGCCGGTGCGGTCCTCGGGTCCGTCGCGAAGCTGGACCGGGTGCCCGTCGGCGTCACCTCGCACGCCCGCTCCTGGCTGCCCGGGAGCCGGTTCGCGGTACTGGCGGCGCCCACCCCCGAAGTGGTCCGGCTCGGCACCCCCGAGGGGGACGCGGGCCTGACCGCACCGCAGTTCGCCACGGAGCTGACCGTCGCACCCGGCGGACTCGCCGCCGACTGGGCTCTGCACACCCTGCCCGCCCGCTGGCGGGTCGGGCAGGTACACCAGGCGCCGTTGCCCCGGGACTCGCCGGACTGGTGGGGCACGACCCGGCTGACCGAGTTCGTGGCCGCCATCCCCGATGTCTCGGTCCTCTACCAACTGGTCGCCTCGGTACGGCGGGACGAGTGCCCCGGGTGCGGCCTCGAACTGATCGGCGACCGCTGTGCGTTCTGCGCCGCCTGGCTGCCGCCCGCGCCTCCCGCCGCCTCCGCGCCGCACGCGTCCGCGGCGTCCGACCACTCCGCGGCAGCCACCCACTCCACGGCGTCGCCCGCCCCGCCCGCCCCGCCCGAGCCCGCCGTCGCCGACCCCCGAGGAATCCGTCCATGAACTCACGCCAGCGCCGCGGTGTCCTCCTGCTGGTCCTCTCGGCCCTGTGCGCCCTCGCCGCGTTCGCCGGAGTGCTGGCCGTCGTCCGGAACGTGGAGTCCAAGGTGGGCGCGGAGACGACGGCCTACGAGCTGAAGGAGGACGTCCCCGCCTACCGGGCGCTGGACGGCTCGCAGTTCACCGAGGTGTCCATGCCGAAGCGGTGGCTGCCCGCCACCGCCGTCACCGACCTGGGCGACATCCGGCGCAAGATCGCCGTCAACCCCCTCAAGAAGGGCTCGCTGCTCCAGTCGGACATGATGGCCGAGCGGCCCGAACTCGAGGCAGGCGAGCAGGAGATCGCCATCATGATCGACGCCGAGACCGGCGTCGCGGGGAAGATCCACCCCGGCAACAGGGTCAACATCTACGCCACCTTCGAGGGCGAGCAGCGCGCCGGAGACGACGGCCGCGGCAGAACCCCCTCCGAGTCCCGGGTCATCGTCAGCGGCGCCAAGGTCATCGACGTCGGCAAACTCACCCCGCTCAAGGACGGCGGGGACCGCGACGAGCGCGCCCGCGACCGCGACGGCGTGCCCATCACCTTCGCGCTCACCACCGAGGACGCCCAGCGCGTCGCCTACGCCGAATCCTTTGCCGAGCACGTCCGGCTCGCCCTGGTCGCACCGGGTGACGACACCGAGGTCCCCGAGGAGGACCGCATCTACACGCTCCCCGGAGACAAGTGAGGCCCCGATGGTCATCCGCATCCAGCCCGTCGTCAGCGACCCGGACGCCGCCCGCCCCCTCGTCACCCTGCTCAGCCAGCTCCCCGACGCCGATCCGGTACCGCCCGCCGTCGACTCGGGGCAGCTGCTGGACTCCCTCGCCCAGCAGGCCGGCGAGGCGCCCGCCGAGCTGCCCGAGGTGGTGCTCGTCCACGAACTCATCGGCCCGATTCCCGCACTGGAACTGATCAGCCAGGTCGCCCTCCGGTTCCCGGCCGTCGCCGTCGTCCTGGCCACCCAGGACACCAGCCCCGCGCTGTACGCGGCCGCCATGGACGCCGGAGCCCGCGGCGTCGCCGGACTGCCCCTGAACTACGACGAGCTGGCGGCCCGGGTCGGCGCCGCCGCGGCCTGGGCCACCGGCGTCCGCCGCCACCTGGGCGGTCCCGAGGACCGAGCCGCCGCGCCGCCCGGCGCCGCCGGACCGGGCGGCGGCACCGTCGTCACCGTCTCCGGGGCCAAGGGCGGCGTCGGTACCACCCTGACAGCCGTCCAACTGGCCCTCGCCGCCCGCGCCGCGGGCCGCAGCACGGTGCTGGCCGACCTCGACCTCCAGTCCGGGGACGTCGCCTCCTTCCTGGACGTGCGCTTCCGCCGGTCCGTCGCCGACCTGGCCGGGATCAAGGATCTGACCCCGCGCGTCCTCCAGGACGCCGTCTACCCGCACGAGACCGGCCTGGGCCTGCTGCTGGCCCCGGACGAGGGCGAGCGGGGCGAGGACGTGGACGAGCGGACCGCCCGGCAACTGGTCGCCGTGCTGCGGTCCCACTACGAGACCGTGGTGCTGGACTGCGGCAGCCAGATGCACGCCGGGAACGCCGCGGCCGTCGAGGCGGCCGACCTCGCCCTGCTGCTGACCACGCCCGACGTGCTCGCCGTACGGGGTGCCAAGCGGATGGTGCGGATGTGGGACCGGCTGCGGATCCGCACGGCGGAGGAGACGCTCGTCGTCGTCAACCGGGCCTCGCGGCAGGCCGAGATCCAGCCGCAGCTCGTCGCCCGCATCACCGGCAGCCCGGTGGCCCGCACGACCGTGCCCGCCCACTTCAAGGAGCTCCAGTCGGCGCTGGACGCCGGGCGGATGCAGGACCTGGATCCCAAGGGCAGCGTGCGGCAGGCGCTGTGGGCGCTGGCGGGCGAGCTCGGAGTGGCCGCGGGACCGGGCGGGGAGCCGCCGCGCGGCCCCGCGGCCCGGCGCCGGTCCCGCGGCGGCGGCCAGGGCGGCGGCCAGGGCGGGGGTGGCCGGGGCGGGGGCGAGGAGGCCGGACACAGACCCGCGCTCGCCCCGCAGGCGCGGCAGGCGCTGCCGCCCGGCCCGGCCTCCGGCACAGTGCCCTCGCCCGGCTCCGACCGGGGAGCCCTGGGCATCCCCCGCCGCCGGGTGCCACCGGAGGGAGCCGCCGGTCGATGGGGCGGCGACCGCGGCTCGCTGACCGTGGAGTTCGCCGGGATGGCGCCGGTCGTGCTGCTGACCCTGGTGCTGCTGTGGCAGTGCGTCCTGATCGGCTACACCTTCTCGCTCGCGGGCAACTCCGCCGACGAGGCAGCCCGCGCCGCCACCGCGGCCGCCGCCTACGGGGATCCGCAGAGCGCCTGTGAGGCGGCGGCCCGCGCACACCTGCCCGCGAAGTGGCGCTCGGACGCCGCGGTCAGCTGCACCCGCGGCGGCACCGTCTGGAAGGCCGATGTCGACCTGCGCACACCGCTGCTGTTCCCGGGGGGCGCGGGTCTGCCGTTCACGGTGAGCGGCGCTGCGGGCGCGGCGGAGGAGGGGTGAGGGGGCATGCCGGGGAGTGCCTGCCGGGGCCTGCCGAACGGCCGGAGTCCGTGGGGCCGCAGAGGCTTTCGGGGCCCGCGAAGCCGCCGGGGCCTGCCGAACCGCGAGGGTCTTCAGAACCACCGGGACCGTCGGGACCCTCGGGAGTGTCGGGACCCACGGGACCGTCGGACCCACCGGGACCGCCGGGAGCAGTGGGCCCTGCGCGGCCGGGCGGACGATCGCGGCTCCAGTGCGCTGGAGTTCGCCGGGATGCTGCCGCTGCTGCTGCTCGTGGCGCTGGCGGCCATCCAGCTCGGCATCGTCGGCTACGCCGTCCAGCAGGCGGGTACCGGCGCCCGGGCGGCGGCACGGGTGGCCTCCCGGGAGGAGACGGCCGACCGGTACGCGGCGGCCGGCCGGGCTGCCATGTCCGACTGGACGGCGGCCCGCAGCAGCTTCGGGCGCGCGGACGGCGCGGGCGAGGTGCGGGTCACCGCGACCGTGTCCATCCCTTCCCTGCTGCCCGGGATGGACAGCCTGGGCTCCGCGTCCCGTTCCGCGACCATGCCGAGCGACCGCCGCTGATGAGCCGGGCGACCGCCGCGACGGAAGGACAGGAATGAGCGAGGTCGGTCCATGAGTCTGCGCTCCCGCATCACCGGGCACGAGAACCCCGCGGCCGCCGGCGCCGGAGCACCGGGGCCGGCCGCCGACAGCACCGGGCACCTGGTGCCGGCCTACCGCGCCAAGCTGCTGGAGGAGATCGACCTCGCCGAGATGTCGGCGCTCAGCCCCGCCGAGCGCCGGGCCCGCCTGGAGCGGGTGCTGGGCCACCTCATCAGCCGGGACGGTCCGGTCCTGGCGACCGGCGACCGCACGCTGCTGATCCGGCGCGTGGTGGACGAGGCCCTCGGCCTGGGGGTGCTCGAACCGCTGCTGGAGGACGGCTCGATCACCGAGATCATGGTCAACGGGCCGGACCACGTCTTCGTCGAGCGCGGCGGGCGCGTCGAGCAGGTACCCGTACGGTTCGCCTCCGAGGAGCAACTGCTGCAGACCATCGAGCGCATCGTCTCCACCGTCAACCGCCGGGTGGACGAGTCCAACCCGATGGTGGACGCGCGGCTGCCGTCCGGGGAGCGGGTGAACGTCATCATCCCGCCGCTCTCGCTGACCGGCGCCACCCTCACCATCCGCCGCTTCCCGCGCGCCTACTCGCTCGGCGAACTGATCGGTCTCGGCACGCTGGACGAGCACATGCTCGCGCTGCTGTCCGCCTTCATCCGGGCCCGCTTCAACGTGATCGTCTCCGGCGGCACCGGCAGCGGCAAGACGACCCTGCTCAACGCGCAGTCCGCGCTCATCCCCGAACACGAGCGGATCATCACCGTCGAGGACGCCGCCGAACTGCAGCTCCAGCAGCAGCACGTCATCCGGCTGGAGACCCGGCCGCCCAACGTGGAGGGCAAGGGCCAGGTGACGGTACGCGACCTGGTGCGCAACTCGTTGCGGATGCGTCCGGACCGCATCATCGTCGGCGAGGTGCGCGGCGGCGAGACCCTCGACATGCTCCAGGCCATGTCAACCGGCCACGACGGCTCCCTGGCCACCGTGCACGCCAACAGCGCCGAGGACGCCCTGATGCGGCTCCAGACGCTCGCCTCCATGTCCGAGGTCGACGTCCCCTTCGCCGCCCTCCAGGACCAGATCAACTCCGCCGTCGACGTGCTCGTCCAACTCGCGCGGTTGCCGGACGGCTCCCGCCGGATCGTGGAGATCGCCCTGCTGGCCTCGCACGGCCGCGAGAGCTTCCAGATCGCGACCGTCTCCCGGTTCGCGGCGCGGCCCACCGGATCCGACGGCCGGGTGCACGGCACGTTCACCCATCTGCCACTGCCCCGCCGCGTGGCCGACCGGCTCTACCTGGCCGGGGAACCGGTGCCCGCCGCCTTCGGTGTCGCCCACTCCGAGGACCAGCTCGCCACCCGGGAGGCGGTGTGACCCCCGACCCGCGCCCGCACGGCACGGCGCTCGCGCTGGACGCCGCCGCCGGAACCGCCCTCGGTGCCGCGCTCGCCGCCTGTGTGCTGGCCGCCGCCGGTGCGCTGCTCTACGCCTCCGGGCGGGCCCGCCGCCGGGCCCTCCTCGACCGGCTCGACCGGGACGGCGGCCCCGCACCCGCGCTGCCGCCCGGCACCGGCGGCGGGCGGCGGCGGTTCGCCGGAGTGGACCGGCGGGTGCGCGCCACCGGCGCGGGCCGCCGCCTCCAGGCGAAGCTCGCCGCGACCGGACTCGACCTCACGCCCGGCGAGTACGTCGTGTACCTGACCGGCCTGGTCGCCGTGCTGTGGCTGCTGGCGTCCTCCGTGCTCGCGCCCTTCTTCGGACCGATCGCCGGGCTCGTCGGGGTGCTGGCCGCCAACGCCTTCCTGGCGCACCAGCGGCAGCGCCGCACCGAGCAGTTCATCGGCCAGCTCCCCGAACTCGCCCGCATCCTCGCGAACGCCACCTCGGCCGGACTCGCACTGCGCACGGCACTGGGCATGGCCGCCGAGGAGCTGGAGGCACCCGCGGGCGACGAGTTGCGGCTGGTCACCGACCAGCTCGCCGTCGGCCGCTCCATCGACGACGCGCTCAACGAACTCGCCGAGCGGCTGCCCTCGCGCGAACTCGTCGTCCTGGTCACCACGCTCGTCCTCGCCAACCGGGCCGGAGGCACCATCGTCGCCTCGCTCCGCAACCTCACCACCACACTGGAGGAGCGCAAGGAGACCCGGCGCGAGGTGCGCACCATGCTCGCCGAGGTCAACGCGACGGCCTTCACCATCCCGCTGCTGGGCCTGGGCGCCATGCTGATGATGAACTCGATGATGCCCGGCGCCCTCGCCCGGGTGACCGGCAGCCCGGTCGGGCAGGTCGCCATGGTGGTGGCCGTCGGACTCTTCGCCGCCGGGTTCCTCGTCATCCGCCGCCTCGGCCGGATAGAGGTGTGAGCCCGTGCTCGCTCTCGGACTCGCCGCCCTCTGCGCGCTCGCCGTCCTCGGCGCCTTCCTCGGCCTCCGGTTGTACCGCGCGGAGGCCAGGCTCCCGCCCGACCTGGCCGTCGCGCTGGAAGTCGGTGCCACCCGCACCTCCACGGGAGAGGCCGCCGTCGACCGGCTCGGCATGCGGCTCGCGCCGCTGGTGCTGCGGCTGATGGGCCCCAAACAGGTCGCGGCCAAGCGCCGCCGGATCGACCAGGCCGGCAACCCCGGCGGTCTCACGCTCCAGCGCTACGCCGCCCGCCGCGCCGTCTACGGCGCGTTCGGCCTCGGCATGGGACTGGTGGGACTGTGGGCGGGCAGCCTCTTCTTCACCGCGCTCGTGCTGGCCTTCGGCTGGTTCGCGGCCGACCTCGCCATCCGGCAGGCGATCAAGGAGCGGCGACGCGTCATCGAACGCACCCTGCCCGACTTCCTCGACGTGCTGGCCGTCGTGGTCTCCGCCGGACTCGGCTTCCGGCAGGCGCTGGAGCGCGTCGCCGACCGCTACCGGGGACCGTGGGCCGACGAACTGCGCATCACGCTCCGCCAGATGGACATGGGCGTCAGCCGCCGCCAGGCCTTCGACGAACTGCGCGCACGCAACGCCAGCGACGAGGTCGACCAGTTCGTCACCGCGCTTCAGCAGGGCGAGGAGCTCGGCGCCCCGATCGCCGAGACGCTCATCCAGATCGCCACCGACATGCGCCGCACCGACGCCCAGAACGCGCGCCGCAAGGCGGCCAAGACCGTGCCCAAGGCCACCATGACCACCATCGCCTTCCTGCTCCCCGGCACCCTCATCCTCATCGTCGCCACCTTCATCCTGGGCTCCGACACGGACTTCGGCGCGGTGCTGGGCGGCTGAGCCCGGCAGCGGCGCCGGGCTACGTCCTGTCACCGCCGACCACGGTGCAGGAGCGGGCGGACTTGGCCTGCGGGCGGTCTGTTCGGGGCGGTCTGCTCGGGTTCCGCCTTCTCGGGCGCCGCCTTCTCGGGTGCGGACTTGTGCTGCGGCTGGGGCTGGTTGCCGTCGGGGTTCACCTCGGCGGCGGGGCCGCCGGCGGTCAGGCCGCCGGCTCCGGCGCAGGCCCAGGCGCCGGGTCCCTGCATGTCGAGGAGTTTCTCGGCGACGGCGATCTGCTGGTCCTTGGTGGCCGGGTCGGCGCGGGAGGCGTAGGCGGTGCCGCCTGCCGCGGCCCAGCTCGACTGGGAGAACTGCAGGCCGCCGTAGTAGCCGTTGCCGGTGTTGGCCTGCCAGTTGCCGCTCGACTCGCACTGGGCCACCTTGTCCCAGGTGCCGACGGAAGCCGCGTCGGCGTTGCCGGTCGCGAACAGCGGCAGCACGACCCCCGCGTCTCCTGCGGTCAGCGCCAGGACGGCACGCTCCTGAGGTGGTTCCGGGACTTTCGGGCATGCTTTCCAGGCATAGGGGAGTTCCTCTCCTCCTCCTGCGAGCTGAGCTGTCGGATTCGGGTCGGAGTGGTAGTCCGGCCGCAACGAGCGCCTCTCTGCGGCACCGTCACGGCTTCCCCCCCCAAGCTCTCCGGGACATCGGTCCCGCAGGGCACTTACCTGGTTCCCCCGCTCCTGCCGACGGTGGGTTCTCGCAGACCAGCGGCAGGACTCGGCGTCCGGCTGGGAACCGCCGCACGTCGGGCGCGACAGCCGGGGCACCTTGGGCACACATATTTCCGGCGCACAAGAGAATGATCGTCGGGCCGTCTCCGTCCGGATGCGGCGGATTTCACGTCCGAATGGTCTTCTCGATCGCATCACCGGGCTGTACTGCGGGAAGGGCGGAGTGCTGTGCGAACGCGGCGAAAGAGGAGGTCCGTTGTTTCCGGAGTCGCTGTGAATCGACTCGCGGTGCCGCGTATCCGAACGCCCGCTTTCCGTGCGTGAATTCAAAGGAGGGGTGATTGCCCGGTGAGGGGCGGTTGGCGTTATGCCCCTTGCGTCGTGTATGGAAGTCATGTCGTGCGGGGAGGAGAGGTTGCGAAGGGGGCGCACGGGGCATCTCGCTCGCTATGGTGAGGGTCGGTACGTGTGCAGCCCGCATCCGCTCAACGCGCGCACTCAGCACGGGTGTTCCCGTGCGTGTGCGCCGCCCGCCCTGTCGCCACGGTCCGTCGAGAGGAGGCGGCGTCGGTCCATGTCCGGCTTACTCCCCGCCCTCCCCGCCGTCCGGCGTGCCGGAACGTGCCCGTCCGCGCCCGGTGCGGCCGCGATCGCGGCACCTGTTGCCGTCCACCCCTTCGCCGCCGCAATGAGTTGTGGCACAGTCTGCATTCGGACAGCGACTGTTAGCTACACCGCGGGGTACCGGCAGGAGGGGGCCGAGGTGACATCACGCCGCTGCCGCCCCGGCACCGGCCGCCGTGCGGGGCGGGTGGGCCCGATCGTCCGGAACGACACGGGGGCGTATCCCTCCAGGGGTACCGAGTCAGCCAGCAACGGAGGAGAGCCCGATGCCGAACGGCACGCGCGGACGCATCCGCACCCGCCTCGCCCTGCTGCGGGGCAGGGGCGGGGACCGGGGCGCCAACTCGATCGAATACGCCGGGATCGTCATCCTCGTCGCGGGCATCATCCTCGCCATCCGGGCGCTGGGGCTCGACTCGCTGATCTCGGGCGCCATCATCAACGCGGTGACCGCCGTGCTGGGCGGCTGAGCGCGCGCCGTCCGTCCGGCGACGGCGGCCAGACGGTCCTGCTCTACGGAGCGGTGATCGCCGGTCTGTTGTTCCTCGCCTTCGCCTTCTTCGCCGTGGCCCAGGCAGCGACCGTGCGCAACGGCGGTCAGACCGCCGCGGACGCGGCGGCGCTCGGTGCCGCCGAGGACGATCGCCGGCAGTTCTTCGACGGCTTCCTGGGCGCGGTCGAGTCCGCGCGGGGCTGGCAGGACTGGTTGGCCGCCGGGGCCCCGCTGACCGGCGACGGCTGCGGCGCGGCCGCGCACTTCGCGGACCGCAACCGTTCCGACCTGCTCACCTGCGACCCGGTCACGCAGGACGGCGACCTCGGCTACCGGGTCGGGATCGAGACGCGGTTCGACACCGGACGCACGATCGTCCCCGGCGCGGACAACAGGACGGCCAAGGCCACCGCCACCGCGGTGCTCCGACCGCGCTGCGTCGCGGACGGTCCCGATGAGGACGGCACGGGCGACGACAGCAGCGACGGCGCCGAGAGCGATGAGAACGGCACCGGCCCCGGTGGGGACGGCAGTGACGACGGCACCGGCGACGGCAGCGACGGCGGTGCCGGCGACGGCAGCGAGGACAGCGACGACACCGACGACACCGACGGGGACAGCGCCGAGGAGATCCGGCTGCGCTGCGACGGCGAGGACCTGGCGATCGACCCCGAGCACGCGGGGCGCGACCTGAAACCGTCCGACCTGTTCTCGGTGGTGCTGGTCGAATGACGAGCGAACGACGAACGAGAGTCGAGTGGTCCATGAATCATCGGCGCGTCCTGCGGGCCCGCAGGACCATGACCGCGGTGGTCCTCGCGGCCGGACTGGCCTTCACCGCCGGGTGCGGCGGGGGCGACGACGGCGGCGACGGCAAGCAGCCCCGGTCCTCCGAGAAGGCCGACGGCAGCGGCGGAGGCTCGGACGGCGGACGCTCCGGCGCCCCCGCGGACGGCGAGCCGCTGGCGGAGGTGCGCGGCGGCGAGGACATCACCCTCACCATCACCTCGGCCCGCCGCGAGTCCGGCGGCTTCGTGACGGTCAGGGGCAAGGTGACCAACGGGGGCGGCAAGGCGTGGGTGGCACCCGGTTGGGAGGGTGACGAGTCCGAAGTCGCCCTGCGCAACAAGTTGTCGGTCGCCGGTGCCAAACTCGTCGACAAGAAGGGCAAGAAGCGCTATCTCGTCCTCAGGGACACCGAGGGCAAGTGCCTGTGCACCTCGTTCGGCCAGCCGGTGCTCGCCGGGAAGTCGAAGACCTGGTACGCGCAGTTCCCCGCCCCGCCGGAAGGCAACGACGAGGTCGAGTTCCAGATCGCGGACATGCCTCCCGCCGGTGTGACGATCTCTGAAGGGGAGTGAGGGATGGGCTTCACCCGGTGGCAGCTCGCCGCCAGAGCCGCGGCGGCCTCATCCGCCTCCGCCGCCCTCGTCCTGGGGATCACAGCACCCGCCGCGCGCGCGGACGATCCCACCCCGGGGCCGACTCCGTCCGTCCCGGACATCGCGACCCGCTACCCCACCGACGACCCCACCGGCATCCCCACCGGGCAGGCGCCCTCGCTGCCCGGCGAGAAGGGCCCCGGGGATCCCGGATTCAGCGCGCCGCCGGACGACTTCAAGGACTCCGGGACGCCTGTGCGGGTGGACGCGAAGGCCGATGGGCTGCGCCTGGCCGCGGGCGCGAAGCTCGCGGAGCCCAAGGTGCTGGACATCAAGTTCGTGACCGAGGACCTCGGCGGCGAGGAGCGCCGCGAGGACAGCTCGGCGAGGACGAAGTTCACCCTCCAGGCCGAGGTGCTCTTCGCCAAGAACAGCGCCGAACTCGGCAGCGGTGCGAAGGACCGGATCGAGACCATCGCGGACGAGATCGAGAAGCAGGGCAGCACCGAGGTCAACGTCTTCGGCTTCACCGACGACCTGGGCTCCTACGCGCACGGCAAGACGCTCTCCAAGAAGCGGGCGGCGGCTGTCCAGACGGCGCTGGCCCGGAAGCTGGGCTCCGAGGTCAGCTTCAACGTGCGGGGCTACAGCGAGGACTACCCGGTCGCCGACAACGGGACCGAGGAGGGGCGGGCGAAGAACCGCCGCGTGGAGGTGTCCTTCCCCAAGAAGGACTGACCGGCACCGTGTGCCGCCCGAATCCGTTGCCCCGGCGGCCTCTTGCGGGCCGGGACGGTGCGCCCGATCATGGCGGGGCCGGTCCGGACGGCCCGGGCCGACCGCGGACGGACGGCGGGCCGAGGGGGCGTGCGGGCGTGGCACAGCAGGCGGCGGAACCCGGCGGCGCAGCGAGGGCCGACACCGGACCCGAACCCGGCGGCGCAGCGAGGGCCGACACCGGACCGGAACCCGGCGGGGCAGCGGCGGCGGTGAAGTCGACGGCGCCGAGCGGCGGAGCGCCCGGCGCCGGTCCGCCCGAAATCCCGGGCGGCGTCCGGCTGCGGGCCTGGACGGTCGGGTGGAGTTCCGGCCTGGCACAGGCGCTCGGCGCGGCCGTGCTGCTGGTCACCGAGTGCGTCCGGCAGGACGTGGCGCCCTTCGGCGCCCGGGTGCCCAACGGCGCCCGGCTGCCCGACTACGCGGCCGACTTCCCCCGCCTGGTGGACGCCCTGGACGCGCAGTGGTGGTTCCGCGCGGCGGAGGCGGCCCGGGACGCGTTCAGTTTCGGTGAGCCCCGGGCGGCGCTGTGGGCCGCCGTGTGCGCCGCGCTGGTGGTACGTCTCAACGTCGAAGGACCGCCCCGCACCCAGTGCTTCCTCTCCCTCGCGGGTGCCTGCTACTGCCTCGTCGCCGGGCTCTCGGCGCTGCCGTATCTGGCTCTGGCGGGTGCGGCGCTGCCCTTCGCGCTGCTCGTCGGCGGGCTCGCGGTCGTGCTGGCCACCGCCGTTCCCCGGGTGCGCCGCAGGCCGGGGTGAGCGGGGCGGCGTGCCTCACTCCGTCGCGTCGGCCGTGCACAGCGTGCGGTCGCCGCCGTCGATCCGCCACCGCCAATAGCGGGAGTGCGATGCGGGGTCGTTCTCCCGGCAGGGAGCGGTGTCGGCGCGGACGCCGGTGACCCGCAGCAGCCGGTCGTACCGGCCCTGGCCGGAGGGCGGGGCCGCGGAGCAGGCGGGTGCGGACATCAGCGCGGCACGCATCCGGCCGTCGTCTGCCTCGGCCAGCAGGCACTGGCCGGTCCGGAACTGCCGGGTGAGGCACAGCGTCGTGCTGCCGCCCCTCCAGGTGGCCCGGCCGTTCCCGGTGGGGCACGCGGGGTCGCTCGTGCTGTCGGCCGGTGAACGGCGCACGGCGGTCACCCGGGTGAAGGCGCGGTCGTCGCCGCAGTCGATCCGGGTGGCCTCGGTGGGCGCCGGACGGTTCCACCCCGAGCCGTTGCCGTGCACGGTCAGGCACTGCCCCGCACGTACCGAGCGGAACGCGGTCTCCTCGTCGCCGGATCCCGGTCCCGTGGCGGGGCCGGTGCCGCCGGGCGCGGGGCTCCCGGGCGGGTGCGGTGCGCCACTGCGATCCGGCCCGGTGGCGGGCGCCGGTGCGGGGGAGGAACTGCTGCCCGCACCGGGGTGCGGGGCGGCTGACGCGGTGGTGCTGCCGGGGCCGGAGGCAGGCCGGGCGGTTTCGGTGCCGTCCGCGGAGCCGGGCGGGCTGACGACCCGGGGGAGGATCAGTGTCGCGAACAGCGCGCAGGCGACCAGCAGTCGCCGCCGCCCGCGCCGGGCCCGCTCCGCGGCCTCGTGCTCGGCTGCCTCGTCGTCGCCCGGCCCGGGACTGTCGTCCTCGGGGGCGGGCCCGTCGTGCTCGGGTGCGGCGGAGCCGTCCGCCGCCCGCGGCCGAGTCCGCTGCCGCAGTCCGCGCTTGTGCACCGCGCCTCCGTCCGCCGGTGGGGCCCGCGTGTCGCGGGTTCCGCTGACCCGCCACATGGTCGCGGATCAACGGACGGGTGACGAGACCCCGTTCGGCGGGAGGTGCGGTGCGAGTGCGCCGAAGTGGCGCGGAGAGGAGGGTGAGCCGGGGCTCACCGGAGGGAGGAGATGGTCGAGGCGGCGGCCCTCACGCCGCCTCGACCATCTCGGCACGAACGGCGCGCTGCCACTGCCCGCGCAGCCGGTCAAGCTCGGCCAGAGCTTCCTTCGACCAGAGGGTGCGGCCGGCGACGAAGTTCCTGATCGCGTCGTTGGCCGCGGTGACGGAGGTCTCCGGTGCGGGCGCAGCGCCCGCGGCGGTCTCCTGGAGCCGTCCGGGCTCTCCGGGCCCGGTGGAAGTCGATGTCATACGCACTACAGTACGGCCCCCCACTGACAACGGCAGGTGGATAACGAGGCGCCGGGGACGGCTGGTTGGTGCTGCGTCGCAGGTGTCGGCGCTGTCCCGCTCCGGGATGCTCCGCGCCGGTGTGAGATGAATCGCTCCCGAAGCCCTCCGTACGGGCGAGTAGGGGCGTTTGGCCACAGGCCCCGCGTAGGCTCGCGGTGTGCCGCCGCTGGAGTGGATCGCGATACCGGCCGCCGCCGCCTACGGCGCCGCGGCGTGCTCCCTGCTGCCCCGGGCCGTCTACCGGCTTTCGGTGGAACCAGGGGAGCCGTGGCGCGGGAGCTGCCCCCGCGGGCATCCGCTGGGCGGGGGAGTGCGGGGTCTGCTGGGTCCCGCCACGTGCGCCGCGTGCGCCGGGAGCCAGGAGCCCGAGTGGGCGTACGGGCGCGGGAGGGGCGCTCTCGCGCTGCTCGGCGCGCTCGCCTGCGCCGGACTGGCCGCGGCCGCCGGGCTGCGTCCGGAGCTGGCGGTGTGGCTGCTGGTCGTGCCGGTGGCCCTGCTGCTGGCGGCGGTCGACCACGCGGTGATGCGGCTGCCGGACCTGCTGACCCTGCCGCTGGCGGGCGGTACGGCCGTACTGCTGGGCGGCGCGGCGCTGCTGCCCGACGCGGGCGGGAGCTGGAGCCGGGCCCTGCTGGGCGGGCCGGCGCTGGCAGGGGCCTTCTTCGTGCTGTTCCTGATCAGTCCGCGCGCGGTGGCCTTCGGCGACGTCAAGCTCGCGCTGTCGGTGGGGGTCGCTCTTGGGTGGTACGGCTGGGGGGTGCTGTTCGCCGGCGCGTTCCTCGGCTTCCTGGCCGCCGCGGGCTACGGCCTCACCCTCGTGGCGACCGGCCGCGCCCGCCGGGACAGCGCCCTGGCCTTCGGTCCCTTCATGGTGCTCGGGGCGGTGGCCGGAGTCGCGCTGGGCGCGCTGGCGGCGTGAAGGCCCGGATCCGCTTGTGCGACACGGCCGTTGGTGTGCGGAAGATCGCACCCGAGGGGCTATGGTGGGAACCCCCCCTCGGGCCGGTCCGTATCCCCCCACGGACCGGCCCGCTTTATGTTCCCCAGGCCCTTTCGGGCCCCGCGGCAGCGGTCAGGAGTTGCTGCTGGCGGCCCAGATGTTGGCGCCGGGCTCCGAGACGGCCAGTTCGTCGATCTCCGCCAGCTCACCGTCGGTGAGACTCCCGGCACCCAGCGCAGCGACATTGGCCTCCAGCTGCGCCACGGAGCTGGCGCCGATCAGTGCCGAGGTCATCCGCGGGTCGCGCAGCACCCAGCGGAGCGCCAACTGGGCGAGGGACTGCCCGCGCCGCTCGGCGATGCCGTTCAGGCCGCGCAGCCGCCGCACGACCTCGTCCGTCAGCAGCGCCGGGTCCAGGGACTTGCCCTGGGCGGCCCGGGAGCCCTCCGGGACACCGCCGAGGTACTTGTCCGTGAGCAGCCCCTGGGCGAGCGGCGCGAAGGCGATGCAGCCCATGCCCTCGTCCTCCAGCGTGTCCAGCAGCCCGTCGTCCTCGGTCCAGCGGTTGATCATCGAGTAGGAGGGCTGGTGGATGAGCGCCGGCACCCCCATCTCGCGCAGCAGCCGGGCGGCCTCGCGGGTGCGCGCCGCGCTGTAGGAGGAGATGCCCGCGTACAGCGCCTTGCCCTGCTGGACGGCGCTCGCGAGCGCGCCCATGGTCTCCTCGAGCGGGGTCTCGGGGTCGTGGCGGT
Organism: Streptomyces sp. NPDC006925; assembly: GCF_042869575.1. NCBI lineage: Bacteria > Bacillati > Actinomycetota > Actinomycetes > Kitasatosporales > Streptomycetaceae > Streptomyces > Streptomyces sp. NPDC006925. The sequence goes on along the minus strand of NZ_JBIAGB010000006.1, from coordinate 258,666 downwards.
GGGAGTAGAAGATGTCCACGTACTCCAGGCCCATCCGGCTCAGCGACGCGTCGAGCGAGGAGAGCAGGTACTTGCGCGAGCCCCAGTCGCCGTAGGGCCCCGGGTGCATCGGATAGCCGGCCTTGGTCGAGACGACCAGCTCGTCGCGGTAGGGCCGGAAGTCCTGCGCGAAGAGGCGGCCGAAGTTCAGCTCGGCGGACCCGGCCGGGGGACCGTAGTTGTTGGCCAGGTCGAAGTGGGTCACTCCCAGGTCGAAGGCGCGGCGCAGGATGTCCCGCTGGGTGGCCAGCGGACGGTCGTCGCCGAAGTTGTGCCACAGCCCCAGCGAGATCGCGGGCAGCTTCAGCCCGGAGCGGCCGGTGCGGCGGTACTCCATGGTGTCGTAGCGCGCGGGGTCCGCACGGTGCAGCGTGTCGGACGGTACGGCTGTGGGGACAGGGACGGGGGATGTGGTGAGGTGCGTGCCGTGCGTCATATGCCTTTTCCTATCACCGTGCCGGTGCCGGCCCCGCTCCCGGTCACCGGGGCGGCACCGCGACCGTGACCGGCTCGGTTCGTACGCTCGGGCGAACGGCAGTAGGGTGCTGGAATCCCGACTCGGCACGGAGAGGCTGGCCGTTCCCATGAAGTTGCGCGACCTGGTGTACAAGCTCTACGCGCGCCGGGTGGAGGACCGTCTCGACCACGACCAGGCCCCCAAGCACATCGGCGTCATCCTGGACGGCAACCGGCGCTGGGCCCGCGCCGCCGGCGGGACGACCGAGCAGGGACACAAGGCGGGCGCCTCCAAGATCGAGGAGCTGCTCGGCTGGTGCGCCGAGACGGATGTCGAGGTCGTCACGCTCTGGCTGCTGTCGACGGACAACCTGAACCGCCCGGAGAGCGAACTGCTCCCGCTCCTGGGCATCATCGAGGACACCGTGCGCGACCTGGCCGCCGACGGGCGCTGGCGCGTGCACCACGTCGGGCAACTCGACCTGCTGCCGGCCGGCACCCAGAAGGTGCTCAAGGAGGCCGAGCAGAAGGCGGGGGACATCGACGGAATACTGGTGAACGTCGCCGTCGGGTACGGCGGCCGGCAGGAGATCACCGACGCCGTCCGCTCACTGCTGAGCGACCGCGCCGCGCGCGGGACGAGCCTTGACGAGTGCGCGGAGAGCCTCACCGTCGAGGACATCTCGGAGCACCTCTACACCAGGGGGCAGCCCGACCCCGACCTGATCATCCGCACCAGCGGGGAGACCCGGCTGTCCGGCTTCATGCTCTGGCAGAGCGCCCATTCGGAGTACTACTTCTGCGAGGTGCTCTGGCCCGGCTTCCGCAAGGTCGACTTCCTGCGTGCCCTGCGCGACTACGCCGCGCGCCACCGGCGGTACGGCGGCTGACGCCCGCCACCGGCGGACGTCCGCCCTCGGCGCCACCGTCCGCCCCGGCGCCACCGCCACCGCCCACCGCCACCGCCCGGCCCGACGGCCGCCGAGGCCGCCCCTGGACCCGGGCGACGAACTCCGACTCCGCGCCCCGCCGGGAGTGTCCGCGTCGGAGCCGCCCCCCGCCTCCGGAGCCCGGGCTCCGGAGCGCCGACCGGCACGGCTCCGGTACTCCGTACGGCCGACCCGGACCCCGGCCCCCGGTTGTCTCCCCTCACCCCTGTCGGCCGACCGGCCTCGGCCGCCCCGCGCGGGCGTGCTGCGACGCAGGGGGCGGCTGATTGCATGCCTGGCCACTCGGCAGGGAATATCCCTCACGACCGTGCCCCTCCCAGGGGGCGTGGTCGCCGGGAGGCCCTTTGGACACCACGGACGCCCCCGGACCGCGCGGAGCAGCAACGCGCGCGGCACGGGCGCAGGACGCGGAGGGCCGGAGCCCGGCCCGCGTGGTGCGGGCCGACTCCGGTCTCTTCCCCCGCGACGCCGTCGCTCCCGACCTCATCCGAGGGGGTTCGTCCCACCGTGGTGATCAGCAAGAAGCGCAGCGATTCCGGCCGACGCACGTATGTCATCGACACGAGCGTCCTGCTGGCGGATCCGGCAGCCATGGACCGGTTCGAGGAGCACGAGATCGTGCTCCCCGTGGTCGTCGTCACCGAGTTGGAGGCCAAGCGCAACCACCCAGAGCTGGGCTACTTCGCCCGGCAGGCCCTCCGCAAGCTCGACGAGTACCGCATCCGCCACGGCCGGCTCGACGCGCCGATCCCGATCGGCGACACGGGCGGCACGCTCCGGGTGGAGCTGAACCACTCGGACCCGGCGGTACTGCCGGCCGCGTTCCTCAATCCGCACGGTCGGCTGGAGGACAACGACGGGCGGATCCTCGCCGTGGCCCGCAATCTGCAGGCGGAGGGGTATGACGTCACGGTCGTCTCGAAGGATCTGCCGCTGCGGATCAAGGCGTCGTCCGTGGGCTTGCTGGCCGAGGAGTACCGGGCCGAGCTGGCCGTCACCGATTCCGGCTGGACGGGGATGGCCGAACTCACGCTCCCGGGCGAGGACGTGGACGAACTCTTCGCCGAGGAGAGCACGGCCCTGCCGCACGACGCCCCGGAACTGCCCGTGCACACCGGACTGGTGCTGCAGTCGGAGAAGGGGAAGGCGCTCGGCCGGGTGACGGCGGACGGCCGGATCCGGTTGGTGCGCGGCGACCGGGAGGCGTTCGGCATCAAGGGCCGCAGCGCCGAGCAGCGGATCGCGCTGGATCTGCTGCTCGACCCGGAGGTCGGCATCATGTCGATGGGCGGGCGCGCGGGCACCGGCAAGAGCGCGCTGGCGCTCTGCGCCGGGCTGGAGGCGGTGCTGGAGCGCAGGCAGCACAGCAAGGTGATGGTCTTCCGGCCGCTGTACGCGGTCGGCGGGCAGGACCTGGGGTATCTGCCGGGCTCCGAGGCGGAGAAGATGAACCCCTGGGCGCAGGCCGTCTTCGACACGCTCTCGGCGGTCACCAGCCGGGAGGTCATCGAGGAGGTGGTGGGCCGCGGCATGCTGGAGGTGCTGCCGCTCACCCACATCAGGGGCCGTTCGCTGCACGACGCGTTCGTCATCGTCGACGAGGCCCAGTCGCTGGAGCGCAATGTGCTGCTGACGGTGCTCTCGCGGATCGGCACCGACTCGCGGGTCGTCCTCACCCACGACGTGGCGCAGCGGGACAACCTGCGGGTGGGGCGGTACGACGGAGTCGTCGCGGTGGTGGAGCGGTTGAAGGGTCATCCGCTCTTCTCACACATCACCCTGACGCGTTCGGAGCGTTCCCCGATTGCCGCACTGGTGACCGAAATGCTGGAGGAGGGTCGCGTCTGACCTGCACTGATCTCGGCGGCGGGCCGGACGGAGCCCGCTAGCCACCTCCGCGGGAACCGGGCCCCGTGCGCAAGGGCGCAGCACCTTAGCGGCACGGGGCCTGCTCGCGCTCCTGTTTCCGGGATTCCTGTCCCCCAAACGCCGTGTGAGCTTTCCCACTCGGCACGGAATTGCTTCGGCGCGTCCGGTTCCGGCAGGGTGTGGTTTCTGTCAGGCCCCGCATACGGCACATCCGCACCACCAACGGTGCGACACCGCAACGCAGTACAGAACTGAACAGCAGTCGCCGTATGCCGCCCGAAGCACCACGCGGGCTCTCCCGTCGGGGGAGACCCACCGGGCCCGTGTCTCCCGTGGCCAGAACGAGGGAGGCCAGTGCCAGGGGCACGATTGCGTCCGCGAGGTCACCCCAGCGGGCATGTTGGAAGGAAACCGTGTGACTGCTCGGATTTCGGTCCGGGGATTCGCCGTGGCGTCCGCCACCGCGGTCACCACCGTCGGCGCCGTCGTCGGTGTTGCCGCAGGCGCCGACCAGGGCCAGGCGTCCGGTGACGCCGAGGCCACCGCCGCCCAGGCGACGCTCCTGGAGGACATACCAGCCGGGTCGCAGGCCCGGGCGCAGAGTGCCTCCCTGACCCAGCAGGTCGACGCCGCCTCGTCCGCGGCCGACGCCGAGGCGCGGAAGTCCGCCGAGGAGGCCGCCCGCAAGCAGGCCGCCGAGGACGCCGCCGCCAAGAAGGCGAAGGCCGAGAAGGAAGCGGCAGCGGAGAAGGCCGCCGAGAAGGCCGAGAAGCGCGACGAGGTCAAGTCGGCCGCGAGCCGGTCCGACGAGCGCGCGAACTTCGCCCAGAAGTCGTCGTACTCCACCGCAGAGGTGCAGTCGATGGCCAAGCAGATCGTCGGCGGCGGCCAGTACCAGTGCTTCTCGTCGATCGTCTCCCGCGAGTCCGGCTGGAACTACCGCGCGACCAACGCCTCCTCGGGTGCCTACGGACTCGTCCAGGCGCTGCCGGGCTCCAAGATGGCCTCGGCGGGTGCCGACTGGCGGACGAACCCGGCCACCCAGATCAAGTGGGGCCTCAACTACATGAACGACCGGTACGGAAGCCCCTGTGGTGCGTGGGACTTCTGGCAGGCCAACCACTACTACTGAGCCGAACCGGTCCAGCGCAGCTCACCGGACCCCCGGAGGTCCGGAACGGGATGCCCCTCGTGGCGATCTGTGAAGATCGACCCGGGGGGCATCCCCTTTTTCGCGGGTCGGCCCGGACGGGGCCGGGACTCGGGCGTCGGCACGGCGGGGCCCCGCGGCGGGCCGTCGGCCGGGGGATCTGGTTCCCGAAGCAACCATCGGCACGGGTAACGTCGTCCCTCACACGGCGAAGCCACTGGCCCCGGGGGCGGAGGAAGCGGAATGACGAGCAGGACGGACAGGCTCAGGGTGGCCGTGGGCCGCTGGGCCGCGAAGGCCGCCGAGCGGCGTGCCGAAGCGGAGCGCGGCTCGGGTGCCGCGCGCCGGTCCGACGGCATCGACCCGGAGCTCTCCAACACCGAGGCGGGCCGGGCCCAGGCCGAGGCGGAGGCCGGTGACGCGGGGAACGGCAGCGCCTACGTACCGCCGCCCCCGCAGTACGCGCCCGCCATAGCGGCCAAGCCGGAGCCGTCCGCCGCCGTGCCGTGGGGTGTGCGGGTCGCCGCCGAGGCGGGCTGGCGGCTGCTGGTGCTGGCCGGGGTCATCTGGGTGCTGATGAAGGTCGTCAGCACGATAAGCCTGGTGATCATCGCCTTCTCCGCCGGTCTGCTGATCACCGCGCTGCTGCAGCCCACCGTCGCCAGGCTGCGGCGGATCGGGCTGGGCCGCGGGCTGGCCACCGCCATCACCTTCATCGGCGGCTTCGTCGTCATGGGCCTGGTCGGCTGGTTCGTGGTGTGGCAGGTGATGGAGAACCTGGACACCCTCACCGACAAGGTGCAGGACGGTATCCAGGAGTTGAAGAACTGGGCGCTGAACGGCCCGTTCCACGTCTCCGAGGACCAGATCAACGAGATCGCGCAGAACCTCAGCGACTGGATCGGCGACAACAGCAAGGAGCTGACCTCCGCGGGTATCGAGGGCGTCACCGTCATCCTGGAGTTCCTCTCCGGTGCGCTGCTGGCGATGTTCGTGACCCTCTTCCTGCTCTACGACGGCCGCCGTATCTGGGAGTGGTCGCTCAAGTTCGTCCCCGCGGCCGCCCGCGAGGGGGTGGCGGGAGCCGGTCCGCGCGCCTGGGCCACGCTCACCGGCTACGTCCGCGGGACGGTGATAGTCGCGCTGATCGACGCGATCTTCATCGGGATCGGGCTGTATCTGCTCAACGTCCCGATGGCGGTGCCGCTCGCCGTCTTCATCTTCCTCTTCGCCTTCATCCCGATCATCGGCGCGGTGGTCTCCGGCGCGCTGGCCGTGGTCGTCGCGCTGGTGACCGACGGCATCGTCACGGCGCTGCTGGCGCTGGCCGTCGTGCTGGCCGTGCAGCAGATCGAGAGCCACATCCTCCAGCCCTTCATCCTCGGCCGGCTGGTGCGCGTCCACCCGCTGGCGGTCGTCCTCGGAGTGACCGGCGGCAGTCTGATCGCCGGTATCCCCGGCGCCGTCGTGGCGGTTCCGCTGGTCGCCGTCACCAACACCGTCGTCGGCTACCTCAAGGGCTATGCGCAGGAGCAGACCCTCAGCCGGCTGCGGGAGGCGGCCCCGCGCCCCGCTGATGCCGCCGGGAGCGGGTCCACCGCTCCCGGCTCGGAGCAGCCGGCGCCGCCCGGGAACAGCGGCGCCCAGGAGTGACGACGTGGCCCCGGCCGGCCGCGGGTGCTCTCCGGCGGCCGGAAGTGCCGCGGGGACGGGGCCCGCGGCCGGGCGGCCGGGGCGCCGGTTCAGTAGGGGGCTTCCCGCTGGTCCATGAATCGGCGCAGCTGCGCGGTGTCCTGCTCCGTCCAGCCCGCCGCGGGTGCGACCGCGGCCCAGCCCTCCACCGAGCCGTTGCCGTAGCGGTGGCCGTGCGGGGCGCCGACGCCGTAGGAGACGGCCATGTCCACCGTCGTCTGCCAGAAGGTGACCAGCGGGAACCAGGTGACCTCGTCGGTGATGTCCGGGCCCAGCGGGGCGCGCAGCCACCGGGGCGGTTCGAGCGCGAGATCGGGTGACCACCACACGATCGCGTCCGAGGCGTTCTGCAGATAGACGACACGCGGGCCCTGCCACTCCGACTCCGGGCCCGGCCGTGCGAGGTCCTTCCGCGGCCACTGCGCGAAGCGGAAGTGCCGCCCCTTCTCGTACTCGGGCCGCCAGATCGGGGTGCCCCGGTCGCGGTGCGCGGTCAGCTCCCGGCGGATGGGGGAGAAGTTGGGGGCTCCGGCCAGCAGGGCACCGTCCACCTTGGACAGCATGTCGTCGGGGCCGTCGAACGAGGCTTCGATGCCGTAGGCGCCGAGGGACTCGCCGAAGACGACGAGCTTCGGGCGCTCCTGGGCCGGGATCCGCAGCCAACGGGCCCGGACCGCCTCGACCAGGGCCCGGGTGGCCCGTCCCGCCTGCTCCTTGTCCACCAGGAACGACGCCCAGCTGGGCAGGTAGGAGTACTGCACGGCGACGATCGCGGTGTTCCCGCCGTGCATGTACTCCAGCGGTTCGGCGTCCGTGGAGTTGACCCAGCCCCGGCCGGTGGTACCGGCGATGGCCAGCACGTCCCGGTCGAAGGCGCCGGTGCGCTCCAGCTCCCGTACCGCCAGCTTCGCGCGGGATGTGAAAGTCGGCGCCGACTCCTGGCCGATGTAGACCCGGATCGGCTGCACGGCGGGCTTTCCGGTGACGGTGGTGATCCGGTGCGGCGAGAGCGAGGAGCCGGTGAAATTGCGCCCCTCGTATCCCAGCTCCTCCCAGTGCACCAGTGAGCCGGGGCTGCCGGAGACCAGCGGTGAGGCCGGCTGCACGATGCCGTCCTTCGTACTGCTGTCGGTCTTCTCGGCCAGCCGTGCCGCGACGTCGATGATGCCCCGGTCGAAGACGACGTCGCGGGTCCCGAAGACCACGACGGTGGCGCTGACCAGCAGTCCGACGCCGATGGCCAGCGGGCGCGGCACGAACCGGCCCAGCAGCCGGATCAGGACGCGGGTGCCCAGCCGCACGGCCCGGCCGAGCGCCACCAGCGTGCCGCAGATCGCCATGGCCAGCAGGGCGATCATCAGGGAGTGCCAGGTCAGGGTCTCGGGCATCTCCTGGAGCCGGCGCAGCTCCCGCTGTGCGTCGGCGCTCAGGGAGAGCGCCGCGACGGTGAGGCCGGTGCTGAGCAGGTAGTAGCCGAGCCAGGCCCGGGCCCGCCAGTGCGGCCCCGGTCGTCCGGGCAGCAGGCGGTGCACCCGGCTGCGGTGGCGGCGGTACAGCGGCCCCAGCGCGAGCCGCAGCAGCCACTCCAGCAGTCCGCCGATGGCGTATCCGATGGCGGCCGTGATCCCGCCGATCACCCCCTGCAGCAGCCAGGGCCGGGGTACCAGCGAGGGCGTCAGCGACAGCCAGAAGAACAGCGTCGCGCAGCACAGCGCGGTCAGTCCGGGCCCGCGCCGCAGGACGTAGGCGGGGTCGGCGGGTTCCCAGTAGGGATGCCGGAGGAAGGCGAGTGCCGGGCCGCGCAGGGTGCGCAGCAGGAGCGTGCCCCGCTGCCGCTGCGGGCCCGCTTCCGGGGGCCGGCCGCCGCCTGCCGAACCCGTGGCCTCGTCGTCGGACGGGCGGAGTCCGCGCGGCGGCCCGACGCGGGGACGGGGCAGGCGCACGGTGCGGGGCGGCGGGATGCGGCCGGGCCGCCAGGCGGTGCCGGGGGGCGGTGCCGGCGGTTCCGCGGTTCGGGTGCGGGAGGCGGGTGAATCGGAGGTGGCGGACGGGGTGTCGGACGCGGAGGCGGGCGGGTCGGTGGCCGTGTGCCGGTCCGCGTGCGGTGGTTGCGCGATCCGGTCGTCCGATGCCTGTCCCATCGCCTGCTTCCCGCTCGCTGTCCGCCCACGGTCCCGGCCCCGGCTTCGGGGTCCCGATGCGCTGACGCAAAGGGCGGGCGCCGGGTTGCTCGGGCGCGCGGGGCCCGCGGTCCTATGGGTCCGGGGGAGAGTCCGGGAGGGTTCCGGGGAGATGCGGGGGAGGCTCCGGGTGGGGCGGCGCGAGGTATCGCAGGCGCCTGTATACACAAGGTGTATACACGTGGCGTAGAGTTGTCCCATGTCCATCGGTCACACGCTGCTCGGCTTGCTGGAAACCGGACCCCGCCACGGATACGACCTCAAGCGGGCCTTCGACGAGAGGTTCGGGCAGGACAAGCCCCTGCACTACGGGCAGGTCTACTCGACCATGTCGCGGCTGCTGAAGAACGGGCTCGTGGAGGTCGAGGGCAGGGAGCCCGGCGAGGGCCCCGAGCGCAAGCGGTACGCGATCACCGACGCCGGGGTCACCGATGTGCAGGAGTGGCTGTCCACGCCGGAGAAGCCGGAGCCCTATCTGCACAGCACGCTCTACACCAAGCTCGTACTCGCGCTGCTGACGGGCCGGGACGGTGCCGCACTGCTGGACACCCAGCGCGCCGAGCATCTGCGGCTGATGCGCGAACTGACCCGCCGCAAGACCAGCGGCGACCTTGCCGACCAGCTGATCTGCGACCACGCGCTCTTCCATCTGGAGGCCGATCTGCGCTGGCTGGAGACGGCCGCCGCCCGGCTCGACGCCCTGCGTTCGCAGGTGTGCGACTGACCCTCCACCGGTGCCCGGTCCTGCTCGGTCGTCACCCCGGGCTGGCGGCCCCGGATCCCGGGCGTTAATGTGTTATCACTTTGATAGGGGTGCCGCTGTGGATGGTGCGCACCCGCCCGCACGACCGAACGGGGGAGCACGATGAGCAGTGACCAGCCGACCGACGCACCGGAGATGCCCGCGCCCGAAGTGAAGGAGACGGCGGCGGCCAGCCTGCCCGGCGGCCTCGCGCTGCTGCTGGGCCTGATCGGCTTCCTGCTCGGAGTCGGCGCACTCGTCGTCGGAAGCGGCCTCGCCGCCGGGGACAGCGCCGCGGGCGGCGGGGTCCTGATCGTGCTCGGCATCGTGCTGACGATCGGCTCGGTCTTCGGCATGGCGGGACTGAACATGGTGGCGCCCGGCGAGGCGCGCGTCGTCCAGCTCTTCGGCCGCTACACGGGCACCGTCCGCGCCGACGGACTGCGCTGGGTCAACCCGTTGACCAGCCGCACCAAGATCTCCACCCGGGTCCGCAACCACGAGACGGCGGTCCTCAAGGTCAACGACGCCTACGGCAACCCGATCGAACTCGCCGCGGTCGTCGTCTGGCAGGTCCGGGACACCGCGCAGGCCACCTTCTCGGTGGACGACTACGCGGAGTTCGTCTCCACCCAGACCGAGGCGGCCGTCCGCCACATCGCCATCGAGTACCCGTACGACGCGCTGGAGGAGGGCGGCCTCTCCCTGCGCGGCAACGCCGAGGAGATCACGGAGAAGCTGGCCGCGGAGCTGACCGCCCGGGTACGGGCGGCCGGGGTCTCCGTCGTCGAATCCCGCTTCACCCACCTCGCCTACGCGCCCGAGATCGCCTCCGCCATGCTCCAGCGGCAGCAGGCCGGCGCCGTCGTCGCGGCCCGCAAGCAGATCGTGGAGGGCGCCTGCGGCATGGTCGAGGACGCGCTCGCCCGCATCACGGCGCAGGACTTCGTCGAACTGGACGAGGAGCGCCGGGCCAGCATGGTCAGCAACCTGCTGGTGGTGCTGTGCGGCGACCGCTCCCCGCAGCCGGTGCTGAACGCGGGGTCGCTCTACCAGTGACAGCCCACGGCGAGGGCACCGGAGACGGTGCCGCCGAGGCGGACGCGGGCACCGGTCCGGAGCCCGAGCGGGCGGCCGAGCCCGAGCAGCCGCCCCCGCCGGAGGGGACGAAGGGCAGGTCCGGGCCGCAGCGGCGCAAGCAGGTGCTGCTGCGGCTGGACCCCGCGATGCACGACGCGCTCGCCCGCTGGGCGGCCGACGAACTGCGCTCCACCAACGCGCAGATCGACTACCTGCTGCGCCGGGCCCTCAAGGAGGCGGGCCGCCTGCCCAAGGAGGCCCGCCCCCACCCGCGCCGAGGCCGCCCGCCGAACCCGGACTGAGCCGCGGTGCGGCCCGGCTGCGGCGAGGCCCGCCCCGGCTGCGCCGGAAGCCCGCCGCGAGAAGCCCTCCGGAGCGATGCGGACGGTTTCGAGGGGGCTACTTGCTCTGCAGCGTCCCGAGCGGCTCGGCGGCTCCTTCCAGCGCGGCGACGGCCGTCTTCCACTCCGCGGCGCCGGCGCCGCCGGGGGAGAGGGCGTCGCGCAGGAAGGCCGTGCTGAGCTGCTGGATCAGGGCGACGCGTGCGGGGCTCTCGTCGGTCGTCTCGGCGACCTCGTATCCGGGGATCCCGCCGAGCGAGTGCTCCGCGCCGAACAGCGTGAGCAGGTGCTTGGGGCCCGGGCTGTGGGTGTAGGGGTCGGTGAACCAGTCCGGCCCGCGCGTGGACAGGTGGGACTGGTCCCGGTCCCCGGCGACGATCAGGGCCGGTGCGGTCATGCTGTCGAAGGACGGCCGCATGAAGGGCAGGTGCTCGACGGCGAAGGGGGTCAGGTCGTCGCCCAGGCCGGTCAGGGCGAGCAGCACTCCCGCCGTGACGCGGGGGTCGGACAGGTCCTCGCCGGGCACGCCGTCGGTGTCGAGGACGCGCGCGCCCAGCAGCGTGCTGACCGTCTGGGCTCCCCAGGAGTGGCCCGCCACGGCGATCCGTTCGCGGTCCAGGCGCCCGGCGAGGCCCGGCACGGCGGCTGCCACGGTGTCGAGCGCGTCCAGCACCCGCGTGATGTCCTCGATGCGCAGCCGCCAGATCCGCGGTGTACGGGGATCCTCGGCGGGGATGCCGAGCGTCCGGGAGTCCAGGTGGGTGGGCTGGAGGACCACGAAGCCCTGGGCGGCCCAGTGGTCCGCCAGCGGCGCGTAGCCGTTCATCGACCAGCCGAAGCCGTGCGAGAAGACGACGACGGGCAGGTCGGTGCCGGTCGCGGGGGCGGACACGCGGACCTGGAGGTCCTCGCCCCGCTCGCCGGGCGCTGCCAGGACCACCGGCTTGGCGGAGACCACCGTCGTCGGCGCGGTCCTGTTCGTCGGGTCGTTCGCGTTCCTGGGGTCGGTCGGGGTGATCGGGTCGGGCATGGAGGTGCCTTCCGTTCAGGGGGCATCGCTCGGGACCGGCGGGACCGGCGACGGTGGCGTCGCGGTCCGGGCCGGTGGGGGAGCGAGGGCGGTTCGCGGCCGCGGCCGTTGCCGGTCCGGGCGCCGGCGGTCGCGCACTCCTGCTCCCGGTGCTTCCGGGAGGTGGCGTGAGCGCGAAGGCGGCCCGGCCGGCGGCTGCCGGGTTCTGCGATGATGAATGAAACGGAACCTTGTTCCGCTAAAAACGATACGGAACGCCGTTCCGTTTTGCAAGAGCTGTCAGGGAAGGAGCGCACGGTGAGCGACGCCAGTCAGGGACCGACCGACGGGGCAGGCCCGAAGCGCAAGGACGTCCGGCGCAACCAGCGGGCCCTGCTGGACGCGGCCGCGGCGGTCTTCGTCGCCTCGGGCGTGGACGCCCCGGTCCGCGACATCGCGGCCCAGGCCGGAGTCGGGGTGGGCACCGTCTACCGCCACTTCCCCACCCGCGCGGACCTGGTCATCGCCGTCTACCGGCATCAGGTCGACGCCTGCGCCGAGGCCGGACCGGCCCTGCTGGCCGACAGCCCGACACCCCGTGCGGCGCTGGAACGGTGGGTCGGCCTCTTCGTCGACTTCCTGGTCACCAAGCACGGCCTCGCCGCCGCGATGCAGGGGGACAGCGCCGGGTTCGAGACGCTGCACGCCTACTTCCTCGAACGCCTCCTGCCGGTGTGCACCGAACTCCTCGACGCCGCAGCCGCGTCCGGCGAGATCCGCTCCGACCTCGACGCGTACCACCTGATGCGCGGCATCGGGAACCTCTGCATCGGCGCCGAGAGCGACCCCCGCTACGACGCCCGCCGACTGGTCGAGATCCTCGTCGCCGGACTGCGCCGGCCGTCCTGACCGCGGTGCGTCGACAGTGGCCGGGTGGGAGGGGCCCGGCCGGCGCCGCGCCCGCGGCGCTACGGCAGTGCGAGCCGTACCGGCAGCGACCGCAGAGCCGCGCGCAGGGCGTCACCGAACGCGCGGAACTCCTCCTCGCGGGCGGCGCCCTCCCGCATCGCCAGCGCGATCCGCCGGGCCGGCGCGGGGTCGGCGAAGTGCGCCGTGGCCAGGGACGGGTTCCGTCCGGCCTCCACCCGCACCGCGGTGTGCGGCAGCAGCGTCACGCCCATGCCGCCCGCCACCAGCTGCACCAGCGTGGAGAGCCCCGCCGCGCTGGTGGTCACACTCGCCCCCTCCGTGCGGCCCGCCTCACGGCAGATGTCGAGGGCCTGGTCCCGCAGGCAGTGGCCCTCGTCGAGCAGCAGCAGATCCAGCTCGCGCAGCATCGAGCGCGGCAGATCGCTCCGCCCTGCCACCGGGTGCCCGTCCGGGGTGACCAGTACGAAGTCCTCGTCGAACAGCGGTATCTCGCGCACCCACGGCGCCCCGAGGGGCACCGCGCACAGCAGCAGGTCCAGCCGCCCCTGCCCGAGCCCCTCCAGCAGTGAGGCGGTCTGCTCCTCGTGGACCTGGAGATCCAGATCCGGATAGCGCTGGTGCACCAGCCCCAGCACCGTGGGCAGCAGGTAGGGAGCCACCGTCGGGATCACCCCCAGCCGCAGCACCCCGGTGAAGGGCGCCTGCGCGGCCTCGGCCTCCTCCATCAGCTCACCCACGGCGTGCAGCACCGACCGGGTACGGGCGGCCATCCGCTCACCCGCGGGCGAGAGCAGCACCTTCCGGGTGGTCCGCTCCAGCAGCTGCACCCCGAGCGTCTCCTCCAGCGCCGCGACCGCCCCGGACAGCGCCGGCTGACTCATCCCGAGCGCGGCGGCCGCCTCCCGGAAGTGCAGATGCTCCGCGACGGCGGCGAAGGCACGAAGCTGCGCCAGGCTGGGCTGGCGGGCGCGCGCCGCGCGCGTGGCCGCCGCCGGGCTCCGGCTCGGCTTCGGGGCCGTGGTCCGAGCCGGGGTACGGGGTTGCTGCGCGGGGACGGTGGGGCCGGTCACTGATAACTCACTCCAATCAACCGGGCCAACTGTATCCACTCCCGCAATCAATTCCGCACCCCGGTCCTCCGGCCCGGAATCCGGCCCGGAGTCCGCTTACCGCCGGGTGGTGTCGCAAGGGGCTCACATCCGTCCCGGACACAGCCCCAGAACGAAGCCGCACGCCCCACTCACGGTCACGATCATGATCGGTCCGGCATACGCCATCAGAATCCGAAGAATGCGCTTCAATTCCAGTCACCTTCTTTCATTCGGCCACATCCGGGTGTGCGTACTCGAAATGGGAGCGCCACTGCCGCATCGCCCAGAACAACAGTTGGTCTCGTCGGGAGCAGTTCGGCATGCGCGCATACCCCGCGTAGGTGGACGAGGCGTTCTCGCACCACATGCATCCGTGGACGATCGGAGGAGGAGAAAACGCCTCCCCTGATACGTCGCCCACGTCGAACACCACTACGAAGCGCCGGAGGCGTAGATGAGCGCCTCGCAGCCCGAGCAGTAGGTCCCGTCCCCGCGCCGGTCCAGCCGGGGATGAGCGCAGACCGCCTCCACGGCCTCCACCGGGAAGCCGCGCTCGGCACCGCCGGTCAACGGGCGTACGAACGCCGTTCGCTCGAATCTCCGCCGATACGGGCCGTCCGCGGAGTTCGGCACGTCTTCCACGGCCATGAGTTTCATCAACCGGTCGTCCTCCACACCGAGGACCCGGACGGTGATCCCGACTTGTAGCTCCATCACCTGCGCCCTTTCTTCGGACTCTGTGGTGAGGACAACACAACTCGCGTTAATCTGGCACGACTTGCCGCGCGTAGGGCAAGACGGGGGTGTGGGTATCACGGGCGTTACGCCGCACAAAGGGGCTGATCAGACGTGGGGCAGCAGAATCGGCGCGCGGAGGACTTGCCTGCCGCCATCGCCACTCAGGGATTCGGCGCAGACGTGAAAAGAGTCCGGCTCGCGCGCAGACTGACGCAGAAACAACTGGGCAACGCCACCGGCTACAGCGAGGGCTATGTGAGCAGAGTGGAGGCCGGTAAGAAGTCACCTTCGGAGAAATTCGCCGCCGGATGCGATCTCGCGTTCGGTACCGGTGATCTGTTCTCCGAGCAGCTTCGCCGCATCCTGTACGGCGAGCGCGTGCCCGAGTGGTTCGCGCCGTACGTGGAACTGGAGGCGAAGGCCGACAGGATCCTGGACTACAGCCCCGTCTTCCCGATGGGCATCCTCCAGACCGAGGCGTACGCCCGAGCCGTCTTCCGCGCCGGACCACTGGCGGCGAAGGGCGAGGACACCACTCCGTCCCTGGCGGCCAGGCTGGACCGCAAGGCGCTCCTCGACCGGCCGACGCCTCCGCTGCTGTGGGTGGTACTCACCGAGAGCTGTCTCCGGACGCCGGTGGGAGGTCCGGCTCTCATGCAGGAGCAGCTCGGGTACCTGGCACGGTTGGCGGAGCACCCTCGCGTCACACTCCAAGCGCTTCCGTACAGGGCAGGCGCGTATCCGTGCACCACGCCGTTCACACTGCTCCGCAGCGGCGGTTGGTGCGCCTACTCAGAGTTCCCGGTCGGCGGCCGGTCGTACGATGCTCAGGACTTCGTAACGGAGTGCATGGATCTGTTCGACCTCATCCGGGCACGTGCGTTGGGGCCGGACGAGTCGGTCTCATTCATCCAAGAGATCAGCGAGGACCATCGAAATGGCTGACATTCAGTGGGTCAAGAGCACCTACAGCAGCGGGAACGGCGGGCAGTGCGTCGAGTGGGCGCCGCAGCTCGCCGCCTCCGGAAACGTCCCCGTCCGGGACAGCAAGGACACCAGCCGGGCGTCGTTGAGCTTCCCGACCGCCGCCTGGTCCGCGTTCGTCAGCGAACTCAAGCACGCCGAGCGCTGACGCCGCACGCGTGGTGCGCGCCCCCGTCCGGCCGGACACCTCCGGACACCCGACGGGCGGGGGCGCGCAGCCATGCGGTGAAGCCCCGAGAACGTGCGGCAGCCGTACCCTGGCGAGCCGCGGCGCAGGAGCCGCTCAGCGGACCGGTGTCGTCTGGGCCAGGGCGATGCGCCAGTCGCCGTCCTGACGGGTCATGACATAAGTCATGGCGCCGACCGGGGGCAGCTCCGAGGGGGCCTCGGCCTCGGGCCGTTCGTCGTGGACGGTCTTGGTGAGGCTGACGACGGCGACACCCGGTGTGGTGAACCGGATGTCGCGGACCCGGAGCGAGGTCCGGACGTCTTTGAGGGGGGACGAGAGCGCTTCGGCCATGGCCGAAGCGAAGGCATCGCGCCCGAAGAGGCGCCGACCGGCGATGTTGACGATCACCGCGTCCGCGGTGTGCAGGGCGGGCAACAGATCGGGGTCGGCCTGCGCCGTCTGAGACTGCGCGACCAACTCGCGGATCCGCTGCTCGTCAGTCTCGTCGGCCGGGGGAGTGGGGCTCGACATGTCCATGCGCCGAACATAGAACTTCAACTCAGGTTCAAGTCAACTGCCGTCGGTCCCCCCATGGCACTCGCTCGGTCTGCCGGTGCGACCTGCGGGCGGCCGGCTCTCGGCCGGCTCTCGGGGCAGCCGGATTCTGATAGGCAGAGGCGATCAACGGGCGCGCACGTGCCGATTTCCGCGATCAATGACGGGTGTGGTTAGGTGGTCCCGACCAACCTCCAGGAATGCTCGCAATCCGGGCATCCTGGTCGCAAGTACAAGGAGTGTGTACGTGCTCACCGTCGGTGACAAGTTTCCTGAGTTCGAGCTGACTGCCTGCGTCTCCCTGGAGAAGGGCAAGGAGTTCGAGGACATCAACCACAAGACCTACGAGGGCAAGTGGAAGGTCGTCTTCGCTTGGCCGAAGGACTTCACCTTCGTCTGCCCGACGGAGATCGCCGCCTTCGGCAAGCTGAACGAGGAGTTCGCCGACCGCGACGCGCAGATCCTCGGCTTCTCCGGTGACTCGGAGTTCGTCCACCACGCCTGGCGCAAGGACCACCCGGACCTGACCGACCTGCCGTTCCCGATGATGGCCGACTCCAAGCACGAGCTGATGCGCGCGCTCGGCATCGAGGGCGAGGACGGCTTCGCGCAGCGCGCCGTCTTCATCGTGGACCAGAACAACGAGATCCAGTTCACGATGGTGACCGCGGGCTCCGTCGGCCGTAACCCCAAGGAGGTCCTGCGGGTCCTCGACGCGCTGCAGACCGACGAGCTGTGCCCCTGCAACTGGACCCAGGGCGAGGACACCCTCGACCCGGTCGCGCTGCTGGCTGGTGAGTGAGAAGCCATGGCTCTCGACGACCTGAAGTCGGCCCTTCCCGGTTACGCGAAGGACCTCAAGCTCAACCTGGGCTCCGTCATAGGCAACTCGGAGCTGCCCAAGCAGCAGCTCTGGGGCACCGTGCTGTCCTGCGCCATCGCGGTCCGCTCCGGCATCGTGCTGCGCGCGCTGGAGCCGGAGGCCAGGGAGAACCTGAGCGAAGAGGCGTACACCGCCGCCAAGTCGGCCGCCGCCGTCATGGCGATGAACAACGTCTTCTACCGCACCCGGCACCTGCTGTCGGACCCGGAGTACGGCACGCTCCGTGCCGGGCTGCGGATGAACGTCATCGGCAACCCCGGTGTCGAGAAGGCGGACTTCGAGCTGTGGTCGCTCGCCGTCTCCGCGATCAACGGCTGCGGCCAGTGCCTCGACTCGCACGAGCAGGTGCTGCGCAAGGCCGGAGTGGACCGCGAGACGATCCAGGAAGCCTTCAAGATCGCAGCCGTCCTCCAGGCGGTCGGCGCCACCCTGGACGCCGAGGAGCAGCTCGCGGGCTGAGCCCCGCCCTCTCCCGGTGACACCCGCGTCCGGCCCCGGATGCGCCCGCCCCCGCGGCGGCGCACCCGGGGCCGCGCCGTGTCACCGACCGGGCCGAGTCGGCCCGGAGCGTACTCGTCGGCCCGAACCGGCCGGACGCGCACCGGCCGCCCCGAACGGCCGGAACCGGCCCGAACCATGTCGGCCCGACCCGTGCCGACCCGTGCCGACCCGTGCCGACAGGGCCCGACGCTCCGGGAGGCGGCCGCCGCCTCACAGCTCCGGGGCGTGCTCCGGTGCGGCGTCCGGGACCGGGAGCTCGAACCAGACCACCTTGCCGGTGGACAGCCGGGTGGCGCCCCACCGCCGGGCCAGCCGGTTGACCAGGTACAGCCCGCGTCCGCCCTCGTCGGTGGCGCGGGCCTGCCGCAGCCGGGGCAACTGCGGTACGTCGTCGCCCACCTCGCAGCGCAGCACGTCGGTGCGCAGCAGCCGTAGCGTGATGGGGCGTTCGGCGTACCGCACCGCGTTCGTGACGATCTCGCTCACGAGCAGCTCGACGGAGTCGGACAGCTCCTCCAGGCCCCAGCGGGTCAGCGCCCGACGGGCCAGCCGACGGGCCTGCCGCGCGGTCTGGGCCCGCGGGTCGAGGAACCAGTACGCCACGTCGCTCGGCGCGATGCCGTCGAACCGGGCGGCCAGCAGGGCGATGTCGTCGTCCCGGTCGCCCGGGCCGACGATGTCCAGCACCTCGTCGCACAGCGGCTCCAGCGGGGCCGAGGCGCCGGGCCGGGTCAGCCGGGCGGTCGCGGCCAGCTTCTCGCGCAGGTGCTCGATGCCGGTCCACACGTCGCGCTGCCGCGACTCGACGAGCCCGTCGGTGTAGAACAGCAGCGTGGCGCCCGCCGGTGCGTCCAGCTCCACGGCCTCGAAGTCGACGCCACCCACGCCGATCGGCGCCCCGGCCGGTATCCGCAGCACCTCGGCCCGTCCGCTGCGGTGCAGCAGCACCGGCGGCGGGTGGCCCGCGTTGGCGACCACGATGCGGTGCGCGACCGGGTCGTAGACGGCGTACAGGCAGGTCGCCATGCGGTCGCTGCCGAGCCGCTGGGCCTGCTCGTCCAGGTGGTGCAGCACCTCCTGGGGCGGCAGGTCGAGCCCGGCCAGAGTCTGCGCCGTCGTCCGCAACTGGCCCATGATCGCCGCGGATGTCATCGAGTGGCCCATCACGTCGCCGACCACCAGCGCCACCCGCGAGCCGGGCAGCGGAATGGCGTCGTACCAGTCGCCGCCGACCCGCGCCGTCTCCGCGGCGGGCAGATAGCGGCTGGCCAGGGTCACCCCGGTCGGCTGCGGGAGCTCGTCCGGCAGCATGGTGCGCTGGAGCTCGTCGGCGATGTACGCCTCCCGCCCGTAGAGCACCGCCTTGTCCACGCCGAGCGCCGTATGGGTGGCCAGCTGCGCGGCGATCAGCAGATCGTCCGGTTCGAAGGCGGGACGGTCCGGGCGGCGCAGGAAGACCGCGGCGCCGATCACCCGGCGGCGGCCCCGCAGCGGCGCCAGGATCGCCCGGTGGCCGCCGGGCACCTCGCGCTCCGGGCCGAGGAGTTCGGGCAGCGCGGCGCTGGCCGCGGGGGAGTCCGCGAAGACCGGCCGCACCCCGCGCAGCACCTCGGCCAGCGGGCCGCCCGTACGCACCTCGGCGAGCTGCGCAGCTACCGTGCCCGCCGCGCCCGCCGCCATGCCCGCCGCCATGCCCAGGGACAGGCCGGAGGCCTCCGCCGCGGACCGGCCCTGGTATCCGGCGTCGGCCGGATGCCCGGCGGCCTCGGGCGCGGTCAGGCCCGCCGGCGCCTGTGCGGCCTGCAGCGCCTGCGCCGACAGCGGGTCCTCGGGAATCCGGTCGCTGCGCCGCAGCCGCAGCACGAAAGGGCCGGTGGGCCGCTCGTCGCCGACCGGCAGCGGATCGCGCAGATAGACGAGGATCGCGTCCGAGTACGCCGGCACGCTGGCGCGGCACAGGCCCAGCACCGTCTCGTCCAGGTCCACCCCGCGCGCGATACGCCGCGTCGCCGCGCCGACGAACCGCAGCCGGTCACCGCCGCGGCGCTCCCGCTCGGACCGTTCGCTGAGCGCGTCGTCCTCCGCCGCGGGCTCGGTGACGGCCCGTTCGGCGGCGTCGCCGGGCTGCGGCGGGTGTGGTCGCGGTCCCGGCGGGACGCCCTCGCGCTCCCGCCGCGCCGACTGGTCCCCGGCGCCGGTGGGGGCGCCCCCCGAGGGTGCGGGGTGCGTCGGATCGGTGGTGCTGTTCACCGCAGGTTTCTCGTGCTCCGTCACGCGTTCGGTTTCCATCCATCCGGGGCTGCGCGTCGGCGCACGCCCTGCGCTGGGTGCTCGCGGTCTATGGGCGTCGTCGGCACTGCAAGAAAAGCTGAATCTCGGGAGGTACGTCCGTGCTCGCAGGAGCGTACGCGCGTGCGTCCTCTCCCACGACATCGAATCCCGCGTCCTGGACCACCCCGCGCAGTTCGTCCCGCAGATAGCCGGATACCCGGATCGAGTTGCCCAGGAACGGGATGGCGAAATCGTTCACGTCCGCCTCCACCATCCCCAGCACCAGCGGGCCCTCGCCGCGCAGTTGCCGATGCAGGGCGCGCAGTGCGAACGGGATCTCCTCGCGGGGCAGCATCAGCAGCGAGAAGAAGGCGGCGACGCCGTCGAAGGGGCCCAGGCCCGAGGACTCCAGCGCCGCCACGTCCAGCTTGTGGCAGTCGCTCTCGGGCACGTTGTCGCGGCACAGCTTCAGCATCGAGGATGACAGGTCGATGCCGACGACCGAGTGGCCCGCGTCGGTGAGCTGGCGTGCCGTCGGCAGACCGGTGCCGCAGCCCACGTCCAACACCCGGGACCCGGGCGGCAACTGGTCCGCCAGCCAGGCACCGCTGTCGAGCTGGCCGTCCTTGTGCGGAAAGGCCTCGTCGTAGCGGTCCCCTATGGCGTCGAACGCCTCGGGCTGCCCGGATCTGTCGATGCTCATCCGGGCGAATCCGTCATATACCCCGAGTTCTGCCCCGGATGTCCCGCCGGCCCCGAAACCCGCAGAGCTGCTCACGGCTGGGCTCCTTCCTGGCTGCCGGTCAAGTCCCCGGGGGGTGAGGGGAGTTGTTGTGCAGCGGTACTGTTTACGGACGTTGATCCTACGTTTGCAGTATGGGGGCGCATCAAGGGGCATCGGGAGCCCGGTACCCGGACGCGTCCCGCGGCGGCCGGTCCCAGTCCTCCGGCAGCGGCGGCACCGGCCAGGCCGGATCGGGCCGCCAGTGCTCCCAGCCGTCCGCGAACGGCGAGCCCCAGGACCGCACCGCCTCGACCGCGCGCCGCCCCGCCGCGCGGATCCGCTCCGCCTGCGCCGCGTCCAGCAGCCCGACGCGCTGCGCCTCGGCGAACTCGTCCTCGTCCCGCCACTCCCAGCGGCCGTCCGGGCTCACCTCCAGGTCCAGGAAGTGGTCCTCGGAGTCCACCCCGCCCGGCCAGCGCAGCAGCGGCTCCTCGAGGTTGACGTAGAAGTTCTTGAACCGCCAGCCGTCCGCCCAGAAGAGCCACACCGACCACGGCTCACCAGGGCGCGCCAGTTTCAGCACACCCGTCCCGAACCAGGGGGTGAAGGCGGCCCTGCGCGGCTTGGTGTAGCGGGTGGCCAGCGGCTCGTGGTGCACGGGCGTGCCGTCGGCCATCTCGGGCCGTACGCACTGCGTGCCGGGTGCCAGCCAGACCGCCAGCAGCTCCGCCGTGTCCCGGACGACGGTCACAGGACGGCAGATGTGGGGGTGCGTGGCGCCGTTGGCGCGGTACCGCCACAGGATCCGGGTCCCTGTGGGCCACCGCTGCCGGTGCGCCGTCTGTTCCGCTGTCATGACGGGATCTTAGATGTGCGGTCGGTCGGACCGCCGTGAGCTGTGCCGCAGCGCGCCGGGTGCCCGTTCCGCCCCGGTCCGGGGGACGCCTGCCGAGCCGGAACCGCCGCTCCCCGAGCCGGAACCGCCGCTCCCCGAGCCCGGGGCGCCCCTTCCGAGCCCGGCGTGCCCGGTGGCGGGGCACCGGACTCAGGGGGCGCCATTCCCGTCCAGGAGGCGTCCCGCCGGGCCGCCTCAGGGGTGCGTCATGCCCAGTACATCCAGCGCGGCGTCCAGTTGCTCCAGCGTCAGCTCCCCGCGCTCCACATGGCCCGCGGCCAGCACCGCCTCGCGGATGGTGCACTCCTCGGCCATGGCCCGCTTGGCCACGGCCGCCGCGTTCTCGTAGCCGATGTACCTGTTCAGCGGGGTGACGACCGAGGGCGACGACTCGGCGAACTCCCGCGCACGGCGGGTGTTCGCGGTGATGCCGTCCACCGTGCGGTCGGCCAGCAGCCGTGCGGCGTTGGCCAGCAGCCGGATCGACTCCAGCAGGTTCTTGGCCATCACGGGCAGCATCACGTTCAGCTCGAAATTGCCCGCGGCCCCGGCTGCCGCCACCGTCGCGTCGTTCCCCGTGACCTGCGCCGCCACCATCAGCACCGCCTCCGGCACGACCGGGTTGACCTTGCCCGGCATGATCGACGAGCCGGGCTGCAGGTCGGGCAGCGCGATCTCGGCCAGGCCGGTGCGCGGCCCCGACGCCATCCAGCGCAGATCGTTGCAGATCTTGGTCAGCCCCACGGCGACGGTCCGCAGCTGTCCGGAGGTTTCCACCAGCGCGTCCCGCGCGCCCTGTGCCTCGAAGTGGTTCCGCGCCTCGGTCAGCGGCAGCCCGGTGGCCTCGGCCACTTCGGCGATGACGGCGGCCGCGAAGCCCGGTGGGGTGTTGATCCCGGTGCCCACGGCCGTACCGCCGAGCGGGAGTTCGGCCAGCCGGGGGAGCGCGGCCCGCAGCCGCTCGACGCCGTAGCGCAGCTGCGCCGCATAGCCGCCGAACTCCTGGCCCAGCGTCACCGGGGTGGCGTCCATCAGGTGGGTGCGCCCCGACTTGACCACGTCCGCGAACTCCCCGGCCTTCCCCTCCAGCGAGGCGGCCAGGTGCTCCAGCGCCGGGACCAGATCGGCGGTCACCGCCGCGGTGGCGGCGATGTGGATGGACGAGGGGAACACGTCGTTCGACGACTGGCTGGCGTTGACATGGTCGTTCGGATGCACGGAGGCGGCCGGGGAGCCCGCGGCGGCCAGCCGCTCGGTCGCCAGGGTCGCCAGCACCTCGTTCATGTTCATGTTCGAGGAGGTGCCCGAACCGGTCTGGAAGACGTCGACCGGGAAATGGTCGTCCCAGCGGCCCCCGGCGACCTCCTCGGCCGCGGCCCGCACCGCCTCGGCCCGCTCCTCGTCCAGTACCCCGAGCCGGGCGTTGACCACGGCGGCCGCCGCCTTGACGCGGGCCAGCGCCTGGATGTGCGCCCGCTCCAGCCGCTGCCCGCTGACGGGGAAGTTCTCCACGGCCCGCTGCGTCTGCGCACGCCACCTGGCGTCCGCGGGGACCCGCACCTCTCCCATCGAGTCGTGCTCGACCCGGTACTCGGTGCTGTCTGTGCTGTCCGTCATCGTGCGCACACCTCCCTGCTCCTCAGCACTCCTCAGCATCTCGCATCCCGGCCGCATTCCTGGCTAGGGTCAGGGCATGACGAGTCGTATCTCGGTGCTGTGCATCGACGCTCTGGAACCCCGGGTCGTGGCGGACTTCTGGTGCCGGGTGCTGGACTGGCGGATCAGGGAGGAGGCCGAGGGCGGGGTCACCATCGGCCCCTCGGACCCGGCGCTGCCGGGCATCGACGTCTTCCCCGTCCCCGAGCGCAAGACGCTCAAGAACCGTCTCCACCTGGACCTGCGGGCCGACGGCAGCACCACCGAGGAGGAGCTGCGGCGCCTCCTGGAGCTGGGCGCCACCCGGGTGGACGTCGGCCAGTCACCGGACGTCACCTGGACGGTGCTCGCCGACCCGGAGGGCAACGAGTTCTGCCTGCTGGGGCGGGCGGTCCAGGACCTGTGACGCCCTGAGCTGCCGGGTGCGCAGGGCCCGGGCCCTGCCGGGTGGCGTCGGGCCCGGGGACCGGCCGGGTGGCGCCGCGTCCCGCCGAGGGCTCAGGAGCCGGAGCGCACCGGGATGGAGGTGACGAACGGCTGCTCGGGTGCGGGATCGGCGAAGAAGTCGTTCCCCTTGTCGTCGACGACGATGAACGCCGGGAAGTTCTCCACCTCGATCCGCCAGACCGCCTCCATGCCCAGCTCCTCGTACTCCAGGACCTCGACCTTCTTGATGCAGTCCTGGGCGAGCCGGGCGGCCGGACCGCCGATGGAGCCGAGGTAGAAGCCGCCGTGCGCCGCGCACGCGTCGGTGACCTGCTTGCTGCGGTTGCCCTTGGCCAGCATCACCCTCGAGCCGCCCGCGGCCTGGAACTGCTCGACGTAGGCGTCCATCCGCCCGGCCGTGGTGGGGCCGAAGGAACCGGAGGCGTACCCCTCGGGGGTCTTGGCCGGGCCCGCGTAGTAGACGGGGTGGTCCTTGAGGTACTGCGGCATCTCCTCGCCCGCGTCCAGCCGTTCCTTGATCTTCGCGTGCGCGATGTCGCGGGCGACGACCAGCGTGCCGGTCAGCGACAGCCGGGTGCGGACCGGATGCTTGGTCAGCTCGGCCAGGATCTCGTCCATGGGGCGCGCCAGGTCGATCCGCACGGCGTCGAGGTCGGCGCCCGCGCCCTCGGTCAGCTCGGAGTCCGTCGTCTCCGGCAGGAAGCGCGCCGGGTCGGTCTCCAGCTGCTCCAGGAACACGCCCTCGGCGGTGATCTTCGCTTTGGCCTGGCGGTCGGCCGAGCAGGACACCGCGATGGCGACCGGGCAGGAGGCGCCGTGCCGGGGCAGCCGCACCACGCGCACGTCGTGGCAGAAGTACTTGCCGCCGAACTGGGCGCCGATGCCGATCTGCTGCGTGAGCTCGAAGACCTTCTCCTCCAGCTCCTTGTCCCGGAAGCCGTGCCCGGCCGGCGAACCGGCGTCCGGAAGCTCGTCCAGGTAGTGCGCGGAGGCGTACTTGGCGGTCTTGAGCGCGTACTCGGCGCTGGTGCCGCCGACGACGATCGCCAGGTGGTACGGCGGGCAGGCGGCCGTGCCCAGCGAACGGATCTTCTCCTCCAGGAACTTCATCATGCTCGCCTCGTTGAGCACGGCCTTCGTCTCCTGGTAGAGGAAGGACTTGTTGGCGCTGCCGCCGCCCTTGGCCATGAACAGGAACTTGTAGGCGTCGCCGTCCGTCGCATACAGCTCGATCTGGGCCGGGAGGTTGGTGCCGGTGTTCTTCTCCTCCCACATGGTGAGCGGGGCCATCTGCGAGTAGCGCAGGTTGAGCCGGGTGTAGGCGTCGTGGATGCCGCGCGAGAGGGCCTCCTCGTCGCCGCCCGCCGTCAGCACCTGCTGCCCGCGCTTGCCCATCACGATCGCCGTGCCGGTGTCCTGGCACATGGGCAGCACCCCGGCCGCCGCGATGTTGGCGTTCTTGAGCAGGTCCAGCGCGACGAACCGGTCGTTGGCGCTGGCCTCGGGGTCGTCCAGGATGCGGCGGAGCTGCGCGAGGTGCTCGGGGCGCAGGTAGTGCTGGATGTCGTGGACGGCTTCGGCCGCCAGCTTGCGCAGCGCCTCCGGCTCCACCTTGAGGAAGGTCCGCCCGTCCGCTTCGAAAGTGCTCACGCCCTCGCTGGTGATCAGGCGGTACGGCGTGGGGTCCGCGCCGGCGGGGAGCAGATCCGTGTAGGAGAACTCCGGGCTGGCCGGTCGGGAGCTGGCAGACATACGGGGACTCTTCCTCTCACACTTACGGCTCTCGACGATGGGAGCGCGTCTCACAGCGTAGAACCCGCGTGCAAGGAGTCGCTGCGGGGGTAGTCGCGATCTATCGCGTCTGGGTACGCTGCCCCTGTGACTGAAGACTCTTTCCGCACCTCGCTCCAGAAGCAGCAGTCCGGCGAGCGGTCCCCGGAGCCCGCGGCGGCAGCGCCGGCGCCGGCTCCCGCTGTGGAGCCCGGCGGGGTGCGCGCCTCGGACGCCGACCGGGACCGGGTCGCGGACATCCTCCGCGAGGCCCTCGCGGAGGGCCGGCTGGACGCGGAGGAGCACGGCGAGCGGATCGAGGCGGTCTACGGGGCCAAGACAATGGGCGAACTGGAGCCTCTCGTGCGCGATCTGCCCGCGGGCCGCTCGGGCGCCTCCGGCGGGGAGCACGGCGGCGCGGGGACGCACGGGGGCGGCCAGCGGTCCTACGGCACCGCGTTCGCGAACTTCTCGGCCTCGCACACCTCCGTCCCGTCCGCGCCCGGCAACTGCTCCAAGGAGAACCTGGTCGCCGTCTTCAGCGGCGCCGGGCGCAAGGGGCGCTGGCGGGTCCCGCGGAAGATCAACGCCTTCGCCTGCTTCGGCGGAATCGAGATCGATCTCACCGAGGCGTTGTTCGAGCACCCGCACGTGCAGATCAACGCCACTGCGATCTTCGGGGGAATCGAGATCCGGGTCCCGGAGAACGTCACCCTGCAGCAGAAGGGCGCCGGGATCTTCGGCGGTTTCGACGTCCGCGTCAACGACTCCGCCGATCCGGACGCGCCGACCGTGCTGGTCGAGGGAGTGGCGATTTTCGGCGGTGTGGACGCCAAGCCGAAGCGTGGCCGCCTCATCCAGAACCTGCGCGACCGGCTGCGCAAGGAGCTCTGAACGAGCGGGGCGCATGGGGCGTTCAGCGTGCGCCGGGGAGCGCACGCTGGGGCGCGTATCAGACGACACGCAATGCATACCGGCGCGTACAGCGGGTAGGGCTCGGGCATCGTCTTGCGTACGGCGAGAGTTTGCGAGCCGGCCCCGAGGGGCCCGCGGGGGAGCCGCGGACTGCCGTACGCCGCAAGACGGGTGAAGGGGAAACAAACCTCCGTCGTCGCGTCAGGAGCAGACCGTGCTGCACACGCCGCATCAGTCCCTGCAGGCCGCCGCCACCGTCCCCGCACAGCGAACGCCTGAGCGAGACGACCAAGCGGGCCCCTGGCACGCGGACGCCGTCTGCCGCCGGGACGAGGCGGGTCTCTTCTTCGCCCCCTCCAAAGAACCCACCGCCGCCCGACTCTCCCGTGAACAGGCCGCCAAGCGCGTCTGCTCGGGCTGCCCCGTCCTGGTCGAGTGCCGCGAGCACGCCCTGGTGATGCCCGAGCCCTACGGCGTCTGGGGCGGCCTCACCGCCGCGGAACGCCGCGTCGTCCTCTCCCGCCGCCGCCGCGCCACGAAGTCCCCGACCGCGGGGCAGCCCGCCGAGGTCTCCCGCATCGCCTAGCTGCACCGACCTGAAGCCCACGCCTCGCTCGGCCCTTCTCCGGTGCCGGAGAGGGGCTCCTTCCGGAGGCTGCTCCCGGGAGGCGCTGCCACTGTCCGGCACCGCGCCGGGGGCCGGCCGCTGCTCGGTACCGGGTGTCGACCGCTGTCCGGCGTCGGGGGAGGGCCGGCCGCCGTCCGGTTGTCCACGAGGTGCGGGGACTGCGGCTTGCCGTGCGCCCGCTCCCGGCTTCCCGGCCGGGCGCGAGCCCTTCTCCCTGTGCCCCGTGCCCCCTGCGCTGCGACACGTCGGCGGTCCGGGGCGAGGGCCGGGCGGGCGTGGCCGTCATGCGGGGCGCACAAGGTCCGCGAGGCGGCCCGCGAGGGCGGCGTCCGATGCCGGCCCGGCCCCGGCCCGATACCTGTCAGGGGCGCCGCTGTGGACGGGCCGGCCGCGCGCAGCCCTCAGCGGGCGCGGTCGAAATCGACGGCGCTGTAGGCGCGCAGCTTCGAGAGCCGGTGCACGGAGTCGATCTGGCGGATGGTGCCCGACTTCGACCGCATGACCAGCGACTGGGTGTAGGCGCGCTCGCCCCGGTAGTGCACACCCCGCAGGAGATCACCGTCGGTGATGCCGGTGGCGACGAAGAACACGTTCTCACCGCTGACCAGGTCGTCGGTGAGCAGCACCTGGTCCAGATCGTGGCCCGCGTCGAGAGCGCGCTGCCGCTCCTCGTCGTCCTTGGGCCACAGTTTGCCCTGTATCGTCCCGCCGAGGCACTTGATCGCGCAGGCCGCGATGATGCCCTCCGGGGTGCCGCCGACCCCGAGCAGCAGATCGACGCCGGTCTCCTCGCGCACCGTCATGACGGCACCCGCCACATCGCCGTCCGAGATGAACTTGATCCGGGCGCCCGCCTCGCGGATCTCCTTGACCAGGCCCTCGTGCCGCGGCCGGTCGAGTACGACGACGGTCACGTCCTCCACGCCGCAGCCCTTGGCCTTGGCGATCCGGCGGATGTTCACCGCGGGCGGCGCGGTGATGTCCACGAACTCCGCCGCTTCGGGCCCGGTGACCAGCTTGTCCATGTAGAAGACCGCGCTCGGGTCGAACATCGAGCCCCGCTCGGCCACGGCCAGCACCGAGACCGCGTTACCCATGCCCTTGGCGGTGAGCGTCGTGCCGTCGACCGGGTCGACGGCCACATCGCACTCGGCGCCGGTGCCGTCGCCGACGCGCTCCCCGTTGTAGAGCATCGGGGCCTCGTCCTTCTCGCCCTCGCCGATCACCACCACGCCGTTCATGGAGACCGTGGAGACGAGCGTGCGCATCGCCTTGACGGCCGCGCCGTCCGCGCCGTTCTTGTCGCCCTTGCCGACCCAGCGCCCCGACGCCATCGCCCCGGCCTCGGTGACCCGCACCAACTCCAGGGCCAGGTTGCGGTCAGGTGCCTCCGGGCTGACTTCGAGCGGGGAGGGCAGGTGGTGGTGTTCGGTCATCGGAACACACCTTTCTGTACGGCGACTCTGGACGGCCACTGCGGCGACGTGAGCTGTGCCGATTCGGCGAGGGTGGGCAGGATTTTACCCGTACGCCACAGACTGAGCAGGGGCACCCACGGATGAGCGGCCGGGCAGGGGTGTGCTCGCGGCCACCGGCCGGGCGCTGCGCCCACTGTGCGCACCCTCGCGCGGGCCGTCGACCGGCATAAGGGACGATGGGGGCGTGGCAGCAGACAAGAAACGCGGCGCACAGGCCGTGCGCGACATGGTCATCTCGCTGGTAGTGATCATTCTCGCCGCCGGGGTCGTCTACCTGTTCGTCCCGCACGACGACAAGAAGGACCCGGTCAAGCCCGTCGGCTACCGGGTCGAGTTGGCGTCCGCACGGCGCGCGGCGCCGTACCCCGTCGCCGCGCCGCAGGGACTGTCCGACCAGTGGCGCGCCACCTCTGTCCGCTACAAGGCGGACAGCCCGCTGGGATCCGCCTGGCACCTGGGCTTCATGACACCGGACAACGAGTACGCCGCCGTCGAGCAGAGCGACGAGGAGCGGCCGGCGCGGTTCGTCGAAGACGTCACCCAGGGCGCGGAGAAGACGGCGAAGAAGCAGCGCGTGGCGGGCGCGGAGTGGACCCGCTACCGCGGCCCCAAATACGACGCGCTGGTGCGCACCGCCGAGGACGGCACGTCGGTGACGGTGGTCACGGGTACGGCGAGCTTCCAGCAACTGGGCGAGCTGGCCGGAGCCCTCCGCGCCGAGTCGCACAAACCCGCCGACAGCCCGTCCGCGTCGGCCCCCGCCGAGCAGGCCGGATAGCGCGCGGCGCGCCGCGCCTGGCGGACGGGCGGGCGTCGTCCGGCCCGGCGGGCCGTCGGCATCGCCCCGGCGGAAAGGGAAGCCCCCCGCGCGAGGGGGGGGTACGCGCGGGGGGCGGTTCGGGGGACGCCGACCGCGGAACGGGATCAGCGCCGGACGCGGTGCCGCGCAGGGCGGCGCCGCACGGGACGGTGGCTCAGAGAGCGGTCACCACGTCGTCGTAGGAGAGCCGGGGCGAGCGCGGCGCGAACGCGTCGGGGCCCGGCTTCCCGATGTTGGCGACCAGCAGGACGCGCTGCTGGCCGTCGCCGAAGAACTCCTTGTCGACGCCCTCGTGGTCGAAGCCGGTCATCGGGCCGACGGCCAGTCCCGCGGAACGTACGCCGAGGATGAAGTATCCGGCCTGGAGCGCGGCATTGAGGGCACCCGCGCTCTCCCGTGCGCTCTCCTCCGCGAACACCGCGTCCTTGATGTGCGGGGCGTGCGGGAAGAGCTCGGGCAGCCGCTCGTGGAAGTCCAGGTCGTAGGAGAGGACCACGGTCAGCGGCGCCTTGCGGGTCTTGGGCACGTTGCCCTCGGCCATGTGCGCCAGCAGCCGCTCGCGGGACTCGGAGGAGCGCAGCAGGGTGAGGCGCAGCGGCGACTGGTTGAAGGCCGTGGGGCCGTACTTCACCAGGTCGTAGATCGCCTGGACCTGCTCCTCGGTGACCGGTTCGTCCGTGAAGGTGTTGGCGGTGCGGGCCTCACGGAAGAGGAGGTCCTGGGCTGCGGGGTCGAGGGCGAGTGCCATGGGGTGGTGCCTTGCCTTTGCGTACGACGTTCGGGGTGCAGAGACAAGTGTAACCAACACTAGTTAAAGCTTGAACAATACTGCCGGTGGGCTGCCATCGGTGGGCTGCTGCCGGTGGGCCGTCGTCGGGTGCGGGGCCGCCTCGGGTGCCGGTCAGGTCCGGCCCTCGGCGTCGGTTCTGCTTCCGGGCAGTGCCTCTGCCGAGCGCTCTGTGGCCCTTTTCACCGCCCGGGGCTCACCGCTCGTCCTCCTCCGCGTCCCCGTCTTCTTCCTCTTCCTCTTCCTCTTCCTCCTCTTCTTCTTCCAGCACCGCGTCCAGCCGGGCCCGGGCGCCTTCCAGCCAGGCGCGGCAGATACCCGCAAGCTCCTCGCCGCGCTCCCACAGCGCCAGCGACTCCTCCAGCGTCGAGCCGCCGGACTCCAGCCGCTGCACGACCTCGACCAGCTCGGCCCGCGCCTGCTCGTAGCTGAGCGCATCGGCTGAGGCCAGCTCCGCCTGGGACGCGCCTGCCGCAGCGTCCGCCGCGGCACCCGCCGGGCCGCTCGCTGCGGCCTGACCTTCCGTATCCGTCGTCATACGGCCAGCCTATGCGTGCGGTCCGACAGCGACGCCGAACTCCCCGCCGGCCACCCGGGCCCGCAGCCGGTCGCCCTCCGCGACCTCCGCGGCGTCCCGGACCACGGCGCCGTCCTCCCGTTGCAGCACCGCGTAGCCCCGCTCCAGCGTGGCGGCCGGGGAGAGCGCGACGACGCGGGCGAGGGTGTGTTCCAGGGCGTCCTCGGCGCGGGTCAGCCGGTGGTCGAGCACCCGCCGGGAGCGGTCCAGCAACGCCGTGATCCCCTCCTCGCGGTCCACCACCATGGCGTGCGGATCGGCCATGGCGGGGCGGCTCATCACCTCCGCGAGGCCGCGCTCCTCGCGCTCCAGCTGCCCGTTGATCACCCGCCAGGCGCGCTCCCGCAGGGCCCGCACCCGCTCGTGCTCCTCGCCGACATCCGGCACGGTGTCCTTCGCCGCGTGCGTGGGCGTGCGCGAGCGCAGGTCGGCGACCAGGTCCAGCAGCGGCGCGTCCGCCTCGTGCCCGATCGCCGACACCACCGGAGTCCGCACCGCCGCGACGGCACGCACCAGACGCTCGTCCGAGAACGGCAGCAGATCCTCCATACCGCCGCCGCCCCGCGTCACGATGATCACGTCCACGTCCGCCCGCGCGTCCAGCTCGTTCAGCGCCTCGATGATCTGCGGAACCGCGTAGACGCCCTGGACCGCCGTGTTCCGCACCTCGAAGCGCACCGCCGGCCAGCGCTCCCGCGCGGTGTGCAGCACATCCCGCTCGGCGTCCGAGGCCCGGCCCGTGATCAGTCCTATCCGCTGCGGCAGGAACGGCAGCGGTCGCTTGCGCTCCGCCGCGAACAGCCCCTCGGCCGCCAGCGTCTTCCGCAGCCGCTCCAGCCGCGCCAGCAGCTCGCCCATCCCCACCGGGCGGATCTCCGCGGCGCGCAGCGAGAGACGGCCCGTCTTCTCATACCACTCCGGCTTCGCGTGCACGACGACTCGGGCGCCCTCGCTGATGACGTCCTTGACCTGTTCGTACACCTGACGGAAGCAGGTGACGCTGAGTGAGACCTCGCGGGAGGGGTCGCGGAGCGTCATGAAGACGATGCCGGCACCCGGCCGCGGCGAGAGCTGGACGATCTGCCCCTCCACCCAGACCGCGCCGAGCCGGTCGATCCAGCCACGGATCAGCCGCGAGACCTCGCTGACGGGAATCGGGGATTCGGCGGACGTGGTGAGAGCCATGCGAGAAGGCTAGGCCCTGCCACCGACAGCCCGGCGCTCCCGGCGTCCGCCGCTCCGCGCCCCTGCTTTCCGCCCGCCCGCCCTACGCCCGTCCTGACGCCCGCCCTTACGCCGGGCCGCCCGTCCGCACGGCCGCTTCGGCCGGGCGGTGGTCAGCCGGCTGCGGTGTCCCGCCCGGCTGCCGCTTCCCGCCGGTCCCGCCGCCGCAGCACCGCCAGCGCCAGCAGGGCGAACGCCAGCCACACCAGGCCCACCCAGTGCGCCTCGCGGTTTGCCGTGACGATCACCGCGACGATGATCCCGAGCCCGACCAGCGGTACCACCCAGTTCCACAGCACGTGCGCCCGCCGCCCCGCCGCGGCACCGGGTGCGTCGCCTTCGGGCGCCGGACCCCCGGGTGTCGAGCCTCCCGGCGCCGCGGCCCGGGCCACCGGGCGCCGTCCCTCCCGTCGGCCGAGCCCGTAGTAGCCCATGACCGACAGGTGCAGCATGCCGAAACCGAAGAGGGCGCCGATGTCCACGACGGAGACGAGGCGGTCCAGACCGTCGGCGGCCCGCGCGGCCCACACCGCGGCGCACAGCGTCAGCACCGCGCTCAGCAGCAGCGCCCGCCCCGGAACCCCGGTGCGGTTGCCGACCTCGGCCAGTACCCGCGGCAGCCGCCGGTCGCGCGCCATGGCGTACAGCAGCCGCGCGGCCGCCGCCTGCCCGGCCAGCGCCGCGAACGCCGCACCGATCGCCTTGCTCACCGCCACCGTCGTCTCCAGCCAGCCGCCCACCGCCGCCTTCGTCGCCGTGTAGAAGGCAGCACCCTGGGAGGCCGGATCGTCGGCGAGCCGCTGCGAGGAGTCCTGCGACAGCAGCGCGGCCAGATAGGTCTGGACGACGAAGAGCACCCCGGTCACCAGCAGGCACCACACCAGGGCACGGGCGACCGGGGTGGCGCGGTCGCCCTTGCCGACCCGCGCCTCCTCGGCGAAGTTCGCGATGGCGTCGAAGCCGAGGAAGGAGAGCACCGCCACGGAGACCGCACTCAGCAGCGCCGTCAGCGAGAAGGCGCGGTCCCCGGTGACCGGGGAGAGCCAGCCCCGCTCGGGACCGTCCTGCACGAGGACCACCAGCGCGGCTGCCACGAACACCAGAAGCACCAGGATCTCCATGGCCAGGACCAGGAATCCGACCACTGCCGCGCGGCGCACCCCCGAGAGATTGAGCGCTGTCGTCACCACCACCGCGAGGGCCGTCCAGATCCACTGGTCCACCTCGGGCACCAGTTGCGCCATGGCGATGCCGGAGAACAGGTAGGCGACGGCCGGGATGAGCAGGTAGTCCAGCATCATCATCCAGCCGGCCACGAAGCCGGCGCCGGGCCCGAGGCCGGCGCGCGCGTACGCGTACACGGAGCCCGCCTGCGGCACCGTATGGATCATCCGGGAGTACGAGAAGGCCGTGAACGACATCGCCACCGTCGCGACCACGTACACCAGCGGCACCACACCGTGGCTGCGCGCGTCCAGCGCACCGTAGATGCCCACCGGCGCCATCGGTGCGATGAACAGCAGGCCATAGACGATCAGGTCGCGCAGCGTCAGACTGCGCCGCAGCGCCCCGTCCGGGCTGTCCCCGAGGATGTCGGCCGTGCGCGAGCGGGCTCCAGGCATGGGGCCAGCTTGCCGCAGAACGCTCCCCACGGCAGTGGGCAATGCGCCCCCGGCCGCGTCATGCGCCCCGCCGCGGGACGAGCCTCCGCCGCGGAACGAGGCCCGCCGTACCTCGCACATTCGCGCCCCTGGCGCACACCGGCGCCTGCTCGCACCCCCGTGCCCTCGCCGGATGCCTCCGCCGCCCCGCGCCACTCCGGGCGGCCCCCGGAACGGTGCGAGCACGGCCTTTACGATGGACCCATGACTGGTACGCCCGCCCGCAGGCCCGACGACGCACCGGAAACCACCGCACCGCAATCCGCCGCTCCGGGCCGCCGCCGCGTCCTGCTGGCCGCGCCCCGCGGTTACTGCGCGGGCGTGGACCGCGCGGTGATCGCCGTGGAGAAGGCGCTGGAGCAGTACGGTGCTCCGATCTACGTACGGCACGAGATCGTGCACAACAAGTACGTGGTCCAGACCCTGGAGAAGAAGGGCGCCGTGTTCGTCGAGGAGACGGACGAGGTGCCCGAGGGCGAGATCGTCATCTTCTCCGCGCACGGTGTCGC
The DNA here is from genome assembly GCF_042869575.1 of Streptomyces sp. NPDC006925. NCBI lineage: Bacteria > Bacillati > Actinomycetota > Actinomycetes > Kitasatosporales > Streptomycetaceae > Streptomyces > Streptomyces sp. NPDC006925. The sequence continues at coordinate 224,945 of NZ_JBIAGB010000006.1, read as the reverse complement.
GCCCACCGTCCACGAGGAGGCCGAGCGCGGCAAACTGGCCACCATCGACGCCACCTGCCCCCTGGTCACCAAGGTGCACAAGGAGGCCGTGCGGTACGCCAAGGAGGACTACGACATCCTCCTGATCGGGCACGAGGGCCACGAAGAGGTCATCGGCACCAGCGGCGAGGCGCCGGACCACATCACGCTGGTCGACGGCCCGGAGGACGTGGGGAACGTCGAGGTCCGCGACCCCGAGAAGGTGGTGTGGCTCTCCCAGACCACCCTTTCGGTGGACGAGACCATGGAGACGGTCGACGCGCTCAAGGGCCGCTACCCGAACCTGCTCTCGCCGCCCAGCGACGACATCTGCTACGCCACCCAGAACCGCCAGACCGCGATCAAACAGGTCGCCGCGGAGGCCGACCTGATCCTCGTGGTCGGCTCCAAGAACTCCTCCAACTCGGTACGCCTGGTGGAGACGGCCCTGACGCACGGCGCCAAGGACGGCCACCTGGTCGACAACGCGGAAGAACTCGACGAAGCGTGGCTGGAAGGCGTCGAGACGATCGGCCTGTCCTCCGGCGCCTCGGTCCCCGAGGTCCTGGTCGACGGCGTCCTGGAGTGGCTGGCGCAGCGCGGCTGGGACGAGGTCGAGATCGTCAAGCCCGTCGACGAGCACATGCAGTTCTCGCTCCCGAAGGAACTCCGCCGCGATCTGCGCTCCGAGGCCGCCGACCGCGCCCGGGCCTGACACCGGCCTCCGCCTGGGCCTGACACCGGCCTCCGCCTGGGCCTGACACCGGCCTCCGCCTGGACCTGACACCGGCCTCCGCCTGTCGGTCCGGCCGAGCCCGGCTTGACCGGACTCGGGCCTGACGACGGCATCGTGCTTCTTGTGCGCAGAGCCCCTTCCGGCATCGTGGCCCGCCACGGGATCCAGGTCCCCCTCCCGGCCCCGCACCGCACCGCGCTCGCCGTCCCCCGGGCGTAGGCCCGGGGGACGGGTCCGGGTCCGGGGGCGGGTTCGGGCAGGGCCGGGCCCGGGCCGGTGCAGAGCCCGGACCCGGCGCGCCGTTCAGCCGCGCCGGCTCCGACGGGCCCCGACCGGTTCCGACGGCGCCGTTGTCGCGAAGCTCCGTCGTCGCCCTCGACGCCGCGCCACCGGGGCGACGTCGGCCGAGGCACGCTCCGGGCCGCTCACCGGCCGACGGCCCTCACCCTGCCGCAGCGCGCCGCCGGGCGCGGCGCTGCTCCAGGCCGAGGGCTGCCCTCCGGACGAGGGCGACAAGCGCGGCTGCCAGGGTGCCGGCGTACAGCCACCCCGCGTGCACGGCCAAACCCGAGAAGACGTTCTGGAGTACTCCCATGACGCCGTCCCCGGCGCCCCCGGCGAAGAAGAGCCCCGCGGTGTAGGCGAGCGGCACCGCGACCGGAGCGGTGAACAGCTCTGTCGGCCGTACCCACACGGCGGCGGCCATGGAGACGAGGACGAACCCGATGCCGTAGAAGGCGGGCGCCCCGCCGGGCATCAGGGCCACCAGGCCCCCGATCAGCACCATCAGCAGCGTGGCGAACACTCCGACGCCGAGCCCGGTCAGGCGCGGTGCCGACGGGGCCGCACCACGCCGGGCCGTCCCGCTGCGAGCCGGCCGCTGCCGCCCGCCTGCCTGCTTGCCCGCACCCCGCCGGGGTGTGCCTCTCGGCGGAGCGGAGGGCCGTGCCTGCGCCTTCTTCCGGCGACCCGGAGACGCGGGTGCGGGGGCGGGCGTTGCCGGATGCGGGAGCCGCGGGCTCTGCCGGGTGGCGGCACCGCCGCCTTCGGCACGGCTGCCCGTGGGAGGGGCCCCGTACGGATCGTGCTGGGTCGTGCGCGCGCTGCGTTGCTCCACCGGGCCACGGTAGGCGTTCCGGCCCCGTGGTGGCCGTCATGAACACGCGGATTCCGCCAAAGGTGCCGGTCCGGCGCACCATGCCCACCCGGTCCGCCGGATGCGACCGCGGCTCCGGACGTGCTCCCTGCCGGGACGCCGAGCAGCATCCTGATGGCCGTACCGGCAGCCGGATCGCCTCCCGCACGGGGCGTGGGCCCGGCAGCCCGGTCGGCGCCAGGCAGCTGTTCAGCCGCCTCCGAGTCCCGCCTGGACCGCCGGACCGCGGCCCGCACCGATCCCGCCCCGGCCCCGGACCGATCCCGCCTGGCCCCGTAAGGCCGACACCGGGGAAGCGCGGTCCCGGTCGCCCGTAGACTGGGTGGTCGGCCTCCGGGCCGCCTGTCCGCCAAGAGACCCCTCTACGGAGAACCCCCGCCAGGGGCAACGGGAAGTAGTCGCCACGTGTCGCTCACGATCGGAATCGTCGGCCTGCCGAACGTCGGCAAGTCGACCCTTTTCAACGCTCTGACCAAGAACGAGGTCCTGGCGGCCAACTACCCGTTCGCCACCATCGAGCCGAACGTCGGCGTCGTGGGCGTCCCCGATCCCCGACTCGGCAAGCTCGCGGAGATCTTCAACTCCCAGCGGGTCCTCCCCGCCACCGTCGACTTCGTCGACATCGCGGGCATCGTGCGGGGCGCGAGCGAGGGGGAGGGGCTGGGGAACAAGTTCCTCGCCAACATCCGTGAGTCCGACGCGATCTGCCAGGTCATCCGCGCGTTCAAGGACGACAACGTCGTCCACGTCGACGGCAAGATCTCACCCAAGGACGACATCGAGACGATCAACACCGAGCTGATCCTGGCCGACCTCCAGACGATCGAGAAGGTGCTGCCCCGCCTGGAGAAGGAAGCGCGGGTCAAGAAGGACAAGCAGCCGCAGGTCAAGGCCGTCCAGGAGGCGCAGGCCATCCTGGAGGAGGGCCGCACCCTCTTCTCCGCGGGCATCGCCCAGGGCACCGAGCGCGCCGAGCCGCTGCACGAGCTGCACCTGCTCACCACCAAGCCGTTCATCTATGTCTTCAACGTCGACGAGGACGAACTGACGGACGAGCCCTTCAAGGACGAGCAGCGCGCCCTCGTCGCCCCCGCCGAGGCCGTCTTCCTGAACGCCAAGCTGGAGGCCGACCTCGCCGAGCTGGACGAGGAGGAGGCGCTGGAGCTGCTGCAGACCGTCGGCCAGGAAGAGCCCGGCCTCGCCACTCTCGCCCACGTCGGCTTCCGCACGCTCGGCCTCCAGACCTACCTCACGGCCGGACCGAAGGAAGCCCGCGCCTGGACCATCAAGCAGAACGCCACCGCCCCCGAGGCCGCCGGCGTCATCCACACCGACTTCCAGAAGGGCTTCATCAAGGCCGAGGTCATCTCCTACGAGGACCTCCTGGAGACCGGCTCCGTCGCCGAAGCCCGCTCCGCCGGCAAGGCCCGCATGGAGGGCAAGGACTACGTCATGCGCGACGGCGACGTGGTGGAGTTCCGCTTCAACGTGTAGCGGGTGACTTGGCACCACGTCGCTGGCCTGGCAAATATGCAGGTCAGAAGGGGTCCGGCTCTTCAGGGTCGGGCCCTTTGCGTTTTCCCGTGCTGGGATGGTGCTGGGATGGCTGACCCCTCGTCACCTGTCGTCATCCCTGGTCATCCGTACCGTGCTGGGATCGTGTTGGGATGGGATGGGGGTGCCCGTGCTGGGATTTGTGCGAGCGGGGCGTTGATCGAGCTGTGGCGCTTTTCCTACTCGTTTGACACAATCGGGGGCATGGCTGAGGCGACGTACGGCATCGGGGAAGGGCCAGCGACGCGGGTGAGCTTGTCGCTGCCGGAGGGGACCGCGGAGGCGATCCGGGCTCGGGTGGGCAAGCGGGAGTTCTCCGCGTTCATCGCCGAGGCGGTCGAGCGTGAGCTGCGCGGGCAGGTCCTGGACGAGTACCTGGCGGACTACGAGAGCCGCAAGGGGCCGGTCTCCGAGCAGGCTCGTCAGCGGGCGCGGCAGGTCTTCGACGAGGTGTTCGCCGAGGAGGCCGAGTGGCCCGCCGCAGGCTGAGTCACGAGGGGACGCTCGTCCTCGACAGCGAGGGACTCTCGAAGCTGCTCGCTGACGAAGAACAGGTGGTGGCTCTGATCGCTGAGGCGCGCTCGCGCGGCATGGAGGTCGTGATCAGTGCGCTCACCATCATCGAGGCCGTCCACGCACGTACGAACAAGCCACGCCTGAACTGGGTGCTTTCCGGGCTGCGGGTCGTCCCGGTCGGTGACGACGAGGCGAGGGCTGCCTCGAAGTTGCTGATGAATGCCGGGTTGCACGGGCACAAGTACGCGATCGATGCGGCCGTTGCCGAGGCCGCGCTGCGACAGCATCGCCCCGTGGTCATGCTGACTTCCGATATTGACGACATGGCCAAGCTGTGCGGCGAGCGGGTCCGGCTCGTGGCGGTGTGATTTCCCTTGGTCCGGCTCAGTAGGAGCGGGGTCCGTAGGGGCTCCAGTGAACCGTTCCGGGTTCGGTAGAGACTCCAGATTGTGGCTGTGACCTGGGGTTTCGTGGTTGTGAGGTAGTAGTTGGTTTCGTATTCGACGGGTGGGATGTGCCCGATTTCGCTGTGTAGTCGGCGGTGGCAGTACCAGTCGATCCACTCGGCAGTGGCGAGTTCGACCTGGGAAAGCGTCTTCCATGGACGTCGGGGCTTGATCAGCTCGGTCCTGAACAGGCCGATCGTGCTCTCCATGAGGGCGTTGTCGTAGGCATCGCCGACCGAGCCGATCGAGGCCGCGATGCCGACGGCGTCCCGACGCAGACCACCTCGCCGCCCCAGGGGCCGGGGAAGTGACCGCCAGGTTCACTGGCATCGCCCCGGAAATCGACGTTGGCGCGAAGTGAGCCATGGCCAACGATGCCCCTTTTCGTCACTGGCTGTCCCGAGCGGCCCTGCGACCAGGACGTTCTCGTGGGGAAGACGGGAGTGGTTCGAACTGGCCGATTTCTCACCGATCTTCGTGCCATCGCTGCCTGCCCGGCGCAGCCCGCTCACGGCGTGCGAACGGATGAAGCCCTGGAGCCGTACGACCGTCGACCCCCTTGTGGGCCGTCCCGCCGAGGACGGGTCCGGAACACCCTCGGCAGACGACCGGCAACTCGGTATGACCGGGACCGATAGGGCACGAGCACGGATCAGCTCTGCGGCCCGGCCGGAGCAGCTCGCAGAGCGTGGCTCAGCGTGAACTCCGTGGTACTCCGTCTGTCAGGCGCTTGCGGCCAACGTAACCGATACGGATCTTGCCCTCATCCGTGATCAGGCGGAGGTGGATGCGTCCCGGCCTGGGGTTGAAACGGCTGTGGAGGCTGAATAGTTGCTTGCTGCCGTCCGAGTCCGTGAAGGTGCAGAGGCCCTGCTTGATGCGGGTCTCACTCTCAGGGACGACCTTGGCGACCCAGGACGGTTCCGATTCTCCGGGCCGCCAGTTCTCCGCCGCGGTGTTGAGGCGCAGCAGTTCCTGGCGGACGGAGGGCAGGGATGTGACGGTCAGGTCGTGAAGGTTCTGCTCCACGCCGGGGACGAACTGAAGGTGCGGGAAGAGGTTCTCGCGCTGGGCCCACAGCTCCGCCCCCGTGGTCACGGTCGAGGCGGCGGTGTCGCGGATCCACTCCTCGTGATTCGTGACGTGTGTGTCCGACGCCATGTGTCTGACGTCCGCGATGTCCTGGAGGTAGTCGTCCTCGTCGAGGATCTCGTACGCAACCTTGAGCCAGGGCGCGTCCCAGCAGGAGGCCGTGGGCAGGCTGACCGCCGGGGAGTTCATGAGGTGGGCGGCGGCCAGGCCGAGGACCGGCGTGCCGTCGTGACGGTATTCGGAGTCCTGGTTGTCTGGCGGCTTCGGCAGGACGCCGGCGAGCGGGGCCTTGCGCTGCAGCGTCCTGCGCATGAACTGCCAGGCATCACGGTTGCGGGGTTCGTTGCGCCACTGCTGTAGGTAGTAGCCCGGAGCGATCTCTACGTCCTCCAGGCGTACTTCGCTCACCAGTGTGGTGCCCTGATAGATCTTCCATGTGTTGCGGCACACGCGGATGAAGTCGTGCATGGCCCTGCGGGCCTCGTCCTGTGTGATCTGTGATGTGCAGGACTTCTCGTTGAAGAACAGCAGCAGCACGGATGTCCCCTCCCCTGGGACGCGACAAAGAGCGCCGGTGCCAACTCGGGTGGTCAGTCAGTCCAGGAGTTGGTCGAGCGTGTGGTCGGTCTCGTCAAAGAACCCCTCGGGCCACTCCGAGAGCATGCCGTCCTCGCCGACCGACGGTGTGACGATCTCTACTTCCGCCCCATTTCCCCGGAAGTAGTGGATGGCCGTGTCGCCGGCTGTCAGCCGGTTCTGCTTGACGGCAAGACGCGTGCCGTCGAGGACGTGGTCGCTGTGCGTCTCGACGATCAGCTGAGTGCCGGCCGACGCGGCCGCCGCGATGAGCGCGGCCATCCGGGACTGGCCGCGTGGGTGGAGATGCGCCTCCGGGTTCTCCAGGAGGATGAGGCTTCCGGGGGCGGCCGACAGGCAGGCGACGACGATCGGCAGCGCGTACGTGAGACCGAAGCCGACGTTGGTGGGCCGCCGCCGTCGCGAGGAGTCCAGGCCGGTCGTGCCGCCGAAGCCGTAGCTCAGGCGGACGGAGTCGACACCGGGGATCTCGGTCGCCTCCAGGTTGATGCCGGGGCAGAGCTCCCGCATCCAGGCACCGACGTGGTCGAGGAGCGTGTGGCCGATGGCGTCCGGGTGGCGCAGGGGGCCGTCCGGCACGACGTCCTGAGCGTGATGGCGGAGGAAATTGACGGTGTGTTCGCCCCGTGATCCGAGGAAGCCGCGGCCGATCGCCTGGTGGTGCGACCTGGGGTAGATCGTGGCGGGGACGATGCGGTCGGCTTTGAGGTACTGGAACCGGCGGGAGAAGAGCGAGGAATCCTCCAACTCTTCGGAATGCGCAGGGCCGTGGCGCAGCGGAAGAACATCCAGTTCCGGGGAGTACCGGGCGGACCAGCTGCAGTCTGCCTTGCCGTTCAAGAGGAACCCGATGGCGATCAGCGGGTCGGGCTCGTCGTCGTCACGCACGAAGTCCTCGTGGAGGACGTCCTGGCCGACGCCGAGCTCCACCAGCTCGCCGTTGAGGAGCAAACCGCCATGTACGTCGCCGTCTCCAGTGGACTGCAGGATGCCGGAGTCGTAGGACTGGCGCAGCAGCGCGAGGGACTGGAGGACTGTGCTCTTGCCGGAGGAATTGAGGCCGGTGAGTAGCGTGACCGGGGCGAGCCGGATGTCGGCCGAGCGGAACGCCTTGAAGTTGGCCAGGGACAGTTGGGTGATCACTACGTGCTGCTCCCAGTGCCGAACAGGATGGAGTGGAAGAGATCGCGGACCCGGCCGAAGCGGAGCATCACCTTGGCCCGGTCGCCCGTGCCGACGGACACGGCTCGCTCGAAGCTCTGCTCGGTCATGAGCTCCTGGAAGCCATCGACCACCTTCTCGCGGGACGCTACCAGCGTGTTGCGCTCGTCCGGGGTGAGCTCGGCGAGGTTCACGGCAATCGCCTCGAAGATGGCCTTGTTGACCGGTGAGCGGCGGACCTGGCCTGGGTAGAGCTTGCGGAAGGCATGGCCGTCGAAGATCCGCTCGGCCGTGACCATGGCGGCTTTGAAGTCGGCTGTGTGGGTGTCACGTTCGTCAGCGGTGAGGCGGTTGATCTGCCGCATGGTGAGCGCGAGGAATTGGTCGAAGTCCTGGGCCTTGAAGGACTCGGGCGGGGAGAGCCTGAAGGCGAGGGTGCGCAACACCATCTCGCGGTCGGCCATGCGCTCGCTGGAGACGCCGTTGCCGGTAGCCGAGGTGAACTCGTCCGAATCGGCGAGGAAGGAGAGGAGCTGTCGCGCCGGGCCCGGGATGAGCGCGTGCCGGATCTCCTGACGGGTGAGGGGGAGACCGCCGGTGTTGATACGGGCGAAGATGTTGTCCTTGACGGCCTCGGGGGTGCCGGGCCGGATGACGTGGACGACGACTTGGGTTTCATTGAGCCGGATCTGGAGGCGGCCGGTGAGGTCCTGATAGCCCTTGCCGGAGAATTCCTGGTGAAGGTACTCCAGACCGCGCAAGAGGAGCGGGCCCTTGTCGATCCCGGTCATTTCGGCGAGCGCGTTCGGTGCGATGAAGCGCGCGATGGCCGTGAGGCGCTGGATTCCGTCGACGATGGCCCAGGAGCTGTCCTGGGCCCAGGAACTGTCGTCGAGTTCCGCCGCGTAGAAGGACGGGATGGGGATGCGCAGGAGCAGCGACTCGATCAGGCGGCTCTGCTGTTCGTCCGACCAGATGCCGACCCGGCGCTGGAAGTCCGGCGCGAGGTCGATCATGCCATTGCTCAGCCGGGACATGAGCAGGTTGATGGTGGGGTTGAGCGTCTGGATCTCGATCTTGGACGGGTCGTACGGCGCTGTGATGCGGTCGCCCTCGCCCTCGGCGTCTGGGAGCTCCAGCTCCACACCGGTGCTGCTGCCGTCGGCACCGACCTCGACCCGAAAGCCGCCGCTCGGCTCCATCGAGTCCTCGTCCTGATAGCGGCTGTACAGCGAACCGTGCTCTCGGGCCGCGGCAGAACGGGCACTGCCGGTGCTGTCCTCCAGCGACATGCGTCCTCGCATCCCTATTCGTCGACGTAATGCTTCTGATTCTGCCTGATCGGGGCTTCTCGGCGCTGGCGGGGCGGAGTACTCCTGTCCTGTCTGGGGGGAGCCGGTTGTGGAGGGTCGGTCACAGTGCGTGAGGTCACGCTGCGCAGTGCGGCTCGGCGGTCAGGGTCGCCTCGGTATGTGTCGGCAGGTCCTGCACTGCGCCATGCGGCCCGCATCCTCCGGGCGCGACGCTCCTGCCGTCCGAGGAGGCGAACTGGAGCGGACCGGCTCGTCCGCATGGTGCTGGGATAGAACGCCCGTGCTGGGATGGTGCTGGGATGGCCCCTGCAAAACCCGCCTTTCCGCAGGTGGGAGCTCTGCACTACAGATGCCGCTTCAATGTGTGAGTCTTTCGAGTGGACCCCTTTTACTTGCGTTGATGCAGGTCGGGGGCTTCTCGCGGGTGGATGTCGTGGAGTTCTGCCGGAACGTCAAGCGGGGATGGTCGGGGTTGCGAGGCTTGCGTTTGTGCAGGTCAACCTACGTGTCGGGATAGTTGAATCTGTCGGGGGTTCCGATTGCTGGATTTGCGCTGACTCGACCTGACGACCAGTCAGGCGATGAGGTGGTACTCGGCCACCAGGAGCTCCGGTGCCTGCTGCACAAGCCGAGATCTTCGCCCGTCCCGCCGTGCAGGCCCTCAGCTCGAGCCGCGTCCGTGGTCGCCGTCGGTACCGTTTCGGAGCTGCTTCGGCTTTCCCGAGCGTGGCGACGGAAGACGGCATGGGCACAGCTCCCGGTCCCCTCGTGATCACGCATACCCTGGTGCTCACAGGCACGTTTACGGTGTGCTTCCACGGCCCTCCCGCAACGTGCCGCCGCAGGCGCGCTTGGTGCCCCGGCGCAATGCCCGGTTCGCAGGGGCGGCACCTCTCCCGGCCGCCCCTTTGGGACCGTGACGCATCCGGAAGCCGGAGAGGCTGTCGGAATGCTGTCTCGGTTCCGGTATCGCTCGCTACGGCATCCACGGGATGGCCTATCCGCTTCACGGACGCGGCCGGCAACCGCTGGAAGTCGACTTACGCCGCCCGCTGTCGGCAGACCAGTGCCGATGACCCCGACAAGGGCAAACGCGCCATCGGCTACGACACGCTCGACCAGCCGGTGGAGACCACCGACGTCCGCGGCACCACCTGACCACCGCCTGTGATGCCCTCGGCCGAAAGACAGCCTTCAAGGAAGGCGACACCATCCGGGCCGCCTGGAGCTACGACAAGGGAGCCAAGGGCCGGTTGGACTCCACGGTCCGCTACGTCGACGGCGAAGCCCACACCTCCACCGTCACCATCCCCGGCGCCCAAGGGCCGCTGGCGGGCGACTACTCCTGGCGGTACTTTTACAACGCCGAGACCGGCACTCGCACCGGCTTCCCCAACCCTCAGCCGACGGCCTGCCCACGTCCCTGTCGGCCGTTGGACCTCAAAGCGCATCGCTTGATCAGCTGGCTCACCGGGATCGGCATCAGGCTCCGCGTCGCATTCTGGTCTGTGGCACGGTTGCGTTGAGCCTTCGACTGATATCTCGTCAGGACCAACGCACTGGCGGCAGCTCTGCAGATTCGGTGGGGTTGCTCGGATCGCCGAGCCAAGCGGCCAAGGCGACTGGGTCGGGAGGGGTTCCTGTGGCGGCGGCGACGCGGATATGGAGGGCACGAACCACTTCCGGACGGTGTGCCAGTGAACGTGTCGCTGCGACAGAATCCGGGTCGTTCACAGAGGCCCGAACGTTCGCACGCAGCGCGAGTCCCAGCCGCGCCCACAGGTCGGCTTGCTGCGGTCTCCGTGCCACTTGGTCAGCGGCCAGGCGATACGCAGAGGTTGCCTTGACCAAGAGGGGAATCGGATCGACGGGCCCACGCTTCTGCTTGTCGGACCGGGGTCGGGCTCGGTGCATGAGCGACGGGTCAGTCGCCAATTGGCACATCAACGTGGTGTAGTCGTCGAGGGGCGGCACAGCAGTGTCCGGGTCCAGCACACCGACGATGTCGTGCCGAGAGGCGGAGGAGGCGCCAGACATCCACTCCTCGCAAAGTTTTGCTATGGCGACTGAGTCGGGGCGCAGGTGGTGGAGCCGCCATCGGGCGCGGTGGGTGAAGACAGCGTCCATGGCAAGTGCGGCCACGTCCTCCGGGACCCCCGCATGATGATCCCAGGTATGTATGGTGCTGCTGCCCATCGCAGCCGTGAACTTCCGTCCATCTGCAGTGAGCCGCTGGGCCAAGCACAGCGCCCGGTATGCGTCCCGTGTTTGGGTACGCCAGTACATCCATTGGAACTGGGCGCGACGGCGCAGCCTCGCGTCCTCGGCTTGATGGGCGAGTCGCTGCCAGAAGTCGACCACGCCGAAGAACGCGAAGACACCGTGGAAGAAGCCAGGCAGCGGTCGAGGATCGTCACGCCACGGTGCGTAGAAGAGCTCCTCCTCCGGTCTTTCGGCCTCGTTGTCGTGCAGTTTGAGAGAGTCCTGAAGGGCGTGCAGCTTCATGTGCCGGAACTCGTGGACCAGAGTGACGGCGAGTTCCACGGCGTCTGGGGGTGCGCTGATGACAACGCCGCCGAACGCGTTGCTCGAGGAGGCCGAGTGCACTGTGCCGCTGCTTGACGCGGGCCGGGGCGTGAGCGCGGTGAGGGCTGCTGCCAGTGCCTCGGCTTGCCGGGGGACGACATTGGCCAGCAGTTCTCCGGTGTCGCGAAACGTCCGCAGCCAGTGCGTGACGTCCGCCGGGGGCAGGGCACGCGGGGGCATGGGGTCGTCTGTCTCCCGGTAGGGATCCATGTCATCAAGAATCACGTCGAAGCGCGCTTTTCCATCAAGCGTTCTTACGCGGTTCACCGGTATCCACCTCGCAGGGCTGGGATCCCCCTGGTCTGGCAGCCGCACTCCTGTGTCCCCACAGGTCACCAGCGTCGAGTCTGCGGTAGCAACGACGTGCGCTGTTGTGGCGTCCCCGGCAGGTCGGAAATCGACGGCGCCCAGTGTGGGCAGGAAGACATAGCCATCGCGCACGGGAAGGGGCAGGTGGAACCCTATCCGGGCTCTGATCGCTGCCGCCGCTACGACGGAATGGAGATGACGGAGATCCGCTGAGGGCGTGCCGGACCAGGTGCGGGGCCCGCCGGGAGGGGTGTGCAGCGCGCGCAGCGCCCGGCTCAGCCAACGGCCGACGGACGGGTGGAGAATAACCGTGGAGACCGCTGCGGAGGCAACTTGTTCGGCCCGCAGGAGAATCGCCCGTACCTCTGAAGCCATGGGTTTGTCGTCCACCCGGTCGGTCGCGACAACGTCCACCAGCCGAAGCAGCTCACCCAGGGCCAGCGTGCGCGCACCACGTTGCTGAGTACGCAGCCGTACGACAAGGGCGCGGTCTTCTTCGCCGGTGGCGAGCATCCGCGTATCGCCGACGCCGGGACTATCCAAGGTGAACTCGTTCGAGTGATCAGGGGCGGTCGGGAGCTGGGCGGAGGGGGGAACAAAAGAAGGCTTCCCGCCTGTCGGCGCATGACTGCTAGTCGAGAAGCCTCCGTTCCCACTTTCGGTGCCGGAGCTGCGGGTCGAACGTGGCTGCATATACCGGGCCAGAATCCGTGCGATCTCAGGGTCATCGCTACTGGGAGGTCCGGGAGACAGGGCGTTCTCGAGCGTGAGCTCCGCCCAATCGCAGGCCGCTGGCCGGTTGTCCATTGGGATGCCTTCCAGTGGTTTCCGAGCCCCGTCCGGCCCGTCGAGATCCGGTTCCTCACTTGACGAAGATTCTCGCTCGGCTAGTTCGGCGCGAACCCTGGCAAGGTTGTCCGCGCAGCGGACGAGGTCTGGATGGTGACTGCCGAGCTGTCGTGATCCGGTCTCCAGCACGGCGGTGTAGTGCTCTTCTGCCTGCTCCAGCTGCCCCAGAAGATGCCAGACGGTGGCGAGTTCATGTCTGGCGGCGATAGCGTAAGGGTGGTTTGGCCCGAATCGGTCTTCGCTGATCTGCCAGATTTCAGAAAATTCGTCCCTTGCCCGGTTCAGGTATGCGGGGTTGGACTCGTGGTCCCGGATGAGACGAGCTCGCTCGTGTCGAGCGAGGAGAACTCCGGGGTGATCAGGGTCCACGAGGGTGAGGTACTTGCTTACCGTGCTCTCGGCGATGTTTTCCGCCTCTTGCGTGTGCCCTACCTCCCGCAGCGCGCGGGCGAGACTGATCTCAGTGTCGAGTGCCTCCAGATCGAGGTCGCTTCCCAGTAACGTCCTATTCTGCTGGGCGATGTCGCGCAGTTCGCTCACAGATTCGTCGTATCTCCCGCGTTTGTACGCGAGTGTTGCGAGGTCGTCCCGGATCCGAAGGACGCTGCGCGCGCTCGCATCCGGGTCTCTCCGTCGCATGGCCAGTGCTTCACGCAGTTCCGCCTCGGCGGCTTCGAACCGTCCCATCTCTCTCAGCACCTGGCCTCGACCGGTGCGGGCCGACTGCGCGTAGGGATGCCCCTCGGGGAAGGCCCGTCCGCACGCACGGGCCACGTCCTGGTAGAGCTGATCCGCTCGGAGCAGGTCCCCTTGCTCCCCGACTGCCCAGGCCAGGTGCAGCCGGGTGGCGATCGTCGCGGCCGCCTCGTCACCGAGCAGACGCGCCCTGACCGCCACGAGTCGGTCAAGTTCGGCGACGGCCTCTCCGTACATCCCCAGGCTGGCGTGGAACTGGGCAGCTTGTACCGCGGACTCGGTGGCTTCGGCTGCGAGGCGCGTGTCCAGGTGATCGACGTTGCTGTCCGCGTCTCTGGGTAGAAGTTCCAGCGGAGCGGCGCAGTGTGGTGCGATGGCTCGCCAGAGTCGCCAGTGCTGCGGATTGTCCACCTCCAAGGTTTTGGTGAACCGCTGCAGCAGTGCTGTGACGAGGTGAAGCAGCAACGGTTGCTGCGGGGTGAAGTCGGCCTGAGCGCGACCAGCGGCTCGGACCATCGGGTGAATGGTGATCCATCGCTGTGGTCCCTCGTCGGCGGGGTCGCGTGTCAATTCGATGGTGATCAGCTGAAGACCGGCCAGCCCTGTGACAGCCTCACTGAGCCGTGGGCGCGCGGCGTCGGTGAAGAGCCCGCTTCCGGCAAGCAGCTCGGGGTCGATGAGTTCCTGATAAGGGATGGGAGCAGGGCCGAGGACAGTCAGTAGCCGCAGCAGTGGGCGGGCCAGATCAGTGCCCTGGTAATGCAGAAGGTCGAGGGAGAGTTCCCACGTGCTCAGGATCGCCCGGCGACTACGCTCGACCGGTCCCAGGTCTCTGTCCGGGTCGGACGCCATGTCGGCCAGGTCAGCGTCGAGCCTGCGGCGATACTCGGTGAATGTCATGGGCGTGGACGGGGCGGGCCAGGGGTCTTGCCGTGCCCGTGCCAGATAGGAACCGGCGAGGTTCAGCGACAGAGGGAGACCTCCCAGGTGCTTGGCGAGCTCGCGGGCCTCATGGACACTTCCCGCCAGGGGGGACAGGTCTCGCAGCACCTTCGCGCCGTCATCCGCTGAAAGGAGATCGACGCCGACCATGTGTACCCAGCGTCCCCACCGTTCGCCGCGAGACTCCCGGCTGGTTGCCAGCACTGTTCCCCAGGGGTGCGCAGGCTCCCGTAGCCATCCGACCCCATCGGCCAGGCCGCGCTGCACGGCGGCCAGCGCCGCCGTGCCGAACGAGACGTCGGCCAGTATTGTCGGATCGTCCACGTTGTCCAGGATCAGCAGCCATGGAGTGGTGAGGGCGTTGAGATGCGTCCACAGCACCTCGGCAGGGTGGGATCCTACGAAGTCCGCCGCTTGGGCCCCCGCAGCGAAGGCGACCGACCGCAGTGCTGCGAAGAGGGCTTCGCTGTTCTCCCCCGACACCCACCACACTTGCATGGCTGCGCCGCCCAGTTGGTGGGCCGTCTCTAGCGCGACCGTCGTCTTGCCGCAGCCACCCATCCCGAACAGCAGCCAGACACCGGGTACGCCGGCATCTCCTTCCGCGCGTCGGGCAAGTGCGTCGGTCAGAGCGGTGACCAGCTCGTCACGTCCTCGCAGACGATCCCGTGCGACCCGGCGTTGCGGTATGGCCAAAGGCACGGCGGGGCTGTAGCCGAGCGGTGCGTCGATCCGATCCAGGGATGTGAAGTCCACCGATGGTGCACCGTTGGAGGCGAGTCGACTGCTGTCAGGCAACTGGGAGGGGGCTAGCTTCTGGCCCACCGCGCGTTCCAGCGCCGTAAGATCAGCCGCTGACAGGGCGTCGGCCCAGCGGTCCACCCGGCTGGCTGCGATGCGACCGCGGCCATCGGTGCGGTGTTGGAGGGTGACGACGCCGACGAGGTGTCCACCGCAGAAGACAGCCGCCCCTGACATGCCCTCCCAGGCGTCCCGTGCAGGGTCTGGATCGTCGCCAGGAGGAGAGGCGATCTTCAAATCGAAGGTGCCCTCGCGACGGTTGGCGAGGACCGCGCAGGTCGCGTGCGCGTGCTCCATGTCCCGGAAGTATGAACCGTGCGTGCCCGCACGGAGCTTGAAGCGCGGGAAGCCCAGCGTGGTGAAGTGCAGTTCGGCATTCCGTTCACCGACCCGGCCGAATGAGACGGACGGGGCGCCGTCCCGCGAGTCACCCGGTACGACCGGAACCGCGAGGATGGCCACGTCGATGTCAGGATGTTTCCACGCCACCTCTGCCGAGACCGTCCGCTCGTCCGGCCGATCGGCCTGGAAGCGCACCTGGACGCTCCCCGCACCGTCGACGACGTGCGCCGCAGTCAGCACCTTTCCCGGTGACAAGAGGTAACCTGAACCTCGTCGGCCCGAACCCTGGCCGGTCGCGCTGCGGGCCTTCAGGACGACGATGATCTCGGCGGCCCGTTCCGGCCGGAGCCCCCGGTCGCACCACATGAGATTGCGGTCAGCGTTCGCCGTCAACTTCGTCGCCCGCGATCAGGGCTGGCTGCGGTGGCCTCCCATCCGCTACAACCCTAGGCGCCAGGCTGACCGTGATCCTCTGTGTCTGCGCGTGCGCATATTTTCCGTTCGTCCCAGCGTCGACGACCCAGAGCCGGACCTTGGCGTCGGCGCCTCCCTCACGGCTGACGGCGACAGTCGCCTCGATCTCAACGGAGTCGACCTCGAACCTGACGGCCTCGTCGGCGTTGTCCGCCAGCGAGGCGGTCAGCTGGCTCCTCAACTCTCTGACCATGTCGGACAGTTCGATCATGCCTCCCCCTCATGCCGCGTTACCGGGATGTTACTCGATGCTACTGACGGGTGTCGGTCTCGGGCGCGGGTTTATGTCATTCGGTCCGTGAGCGTGTCGGCGATCGTGCCGGACCTGGTGCGCGGTCCCGGCATCGTGAAGGACAAGTTCGAGTAGTTCAGCTTCGCCACCTGGCGGATGCGCATGTGCTGCCGCTGGTGAAGGGCGCGTGCGGGGGCTGCCATCGAGCTGGACATGCCGCAGAGAAGCTGCCATGCCCGGTAGCGAGCAGCCACGGCGACGCTTTTGTTGGCGCATCACCAGGGATCTGCTGGCGGCGACCGAGGTGTGTTCGCGGTGGTGTTCAGCGCCGGCGTACGTGCGCCGCCCGCTCAAGCCATCGGTGGCCCGCCGGGCTGCGGGCAGTACCGTCGACGGTTGCTGGTTGTGCGCTGGTTACTTCCCCGCAGTGGGGCGTTTTCGCAGGTGACTGCGATGTCGTCGACGTTCCGGTTCAATGTGTAGCGCGCACGGGTAACTGATCGCCCGTGCCCAGTCAAACTAGCAGGTCAGGTGGGGTGTGCCCATTTTCGGGCTCACCCCGCCGGGTTTCCCGTCGCTGGTTGGTCGCTGGCGGAACTGATACGTCGTCACCTGTCATCACCTGTCATCATCCGTACGGTTGCTGGATATGCGCTGATTGAATTTGACGCCTGGTCAGGTATGGGCGGGTGGTTGTCCTCGGAATGGGCCGTGATGGGCGCCTGCCGGATGCGCGGTTGCCGGACCCCGCCGAACGGTGCCCCGGCTCTTTGTCGGCTTCAGGGCAGTGTTTGGCGACTAGTGCCGCATCAGGCAACGTTCGCCCTGTCGACCACGGCTCGTAGCCGTTGATCGGCGGCGTGATGGTTTCGCCAGATGATGTAGCGGCGGATCATGTTGCTCTGCTCCTTGTGGCTGGCGTGGTCGGTGCCGTCCAGGGCGAAGTGGCGCAGGGTGGTGAACTGGGCCTCGATGCGGTTCAGCCACGAGCTGTTCGTGGGCGTGTAAGCGAGCTCGACATTGTTGGCCGCGGCCCAGTCGCCGACCCGGCTGTCCTTCTTGGTGGTCAGGTGCGGGGAGAAGTTGTCGAGCACGATCGCGATGCGGATCTCGGGCGGGTAGAGGCTGCGCAGGTAGCGGCAGAACTCGAGAAATCTCGTCCGGTTCTTCTTCGGCTTGATGTGGCCGTAGAGCTTGTCCCGGGCAAGGTCGTAGGCGGCGAATGGATGCCTGACCCCGTGCGGGCGGGTGTAGGTCGCCCGCCGTCGGGGCCGGGGCTCCCGGTCGGGGTCCTTGTGCCGTCCGCCGCGCTCGGCCCACTGCCGGCCGGGGTGGGGCTGGAGGTTGAGCGGCCCGAACTCGTCCAGGCATAAGACGACTTCGGGCTCGCCCTCCTCGGGTATGACCTCGCCTTCGGCGATCGCGTAGAGGTGCTCGACGCGGGCCTTCTTGGCGGCATAGTCAGGGTCGCGGGAGGTCTTCCAGGTCTTTATGCGTTGAAACGACACGCCCTCCTTGCGGAGCAGAACCCGAAGGCCCTCGTGGCTGATGTCGTCGACCACCCCCTCGGCGACCAGGAAGTCGCCAGCTTGGCCAGGCTCCAGGTCGAGAACGGCAGACCGTGCTCGGCCGGCCTGGACTTGGCAATCTTCTTGATCTCGCGCCGCTCGGCCAGGGTGAACGTTCTGGGCCGACCGCCTTTGTACTTCGGGTAGAGGGAGTCGAAGCCGTCGGCGTTGAAGTTGTGGATCACATCCCGGACCCGGTCCGCGCTGGTGAACGTCACCTCGGCGATCTTCGCCACGGACATGCCCGGCGCGGACAGCAACACCATCTGCGCCCGCCACCAGGTCACCGCCGACCCGCTGCCCCGGCGGATAATCCGCAGCAGACGCTGCCCCTCGTCGTCATCGATCTCTCGGACGCGTACTCGCTCAGCCACCAGCACAGCTTCCCTGCCGCGTGCTGCCAGCGATGGTCATTCCGCCGGCGTGCCGATCCGCAGCCGGTTGCCGTCAGGATCGCGCAGCTCAATCTCACGCGCCCACGGAGCATCCTTCGCCTGCACTCCGAACTCGGAGGCGATGACGTCGACATCACGAACTCGGAGGTAGACCAACGTGTCGGGACGGGCATCGCCCTTGTGCTCCGACAAGAACAACCGCACCCCGCCCCGGGCGACCTCGACGAACGCGGGAAGTCCCGGTTCGAAACGGTGTTCCCACTGCTTGGCGAAGCCCAGCCGCTCGTACCAGGCGACCGCCGCCGCAGCGTCCTCGACGCGAAGAATGGGAATGACTTCTTCGTCCATGGCGTCATCGTCGCAGACCGCCCAGGGCGAACGTTGCCTGATGCGGCACTAGCTCGTCGGCGAGACGCCGCCACGGACCACCCCCGCTCGCGCGGGGACCACGCATCCGCCGGCCACACCAGACCGTCGGTCCGCGGAACACCCCCGCTCGCGCGGGGACCACCGCGTTGAGTGGTTGTACGGAGACCCGCCCTACGGAACACCCCCGCTCGCGCGGGGACCACTTCTGCGCACCCGCGGAGATCTCGTTGGAGAACGGAACACCCCCGCTCGCGCGGGGACCACCGCCAGCGGCCGGCCGGGAGGGCTCGGACGTCCGGAACACCCCCGCTCGCGCGGGGACCACGTACCCACCGGGGAGATGCCGGCCGCCGCGTCCGGAACACCCCCGCTCGCGCGGGGACCACATTCGGGTGTGGCAGAGGTGCATGTCGCAGCGCGGAACACCCCCGCTCGCGCGGGGACCACTGCTGGGCGTCGCGGGCCCAGTCGCGCGGCATCGGAACACCCCCGCTCGCGCGGGGACCACGCGGCGGCGACTGCCGACAGGTCGGTCAGCAGCGGAACACCCCCGCTCGCGCGGGGACCACACTTCCTGACCTGCCCTGCTAGTGGGGCTTTGCCAGTTCTTTATCATCGTGGATCCTTGTCATTGGTCCATGGTGGCAGAGCCGGTGCCATGGGGTGGATGGTCCATGAGCCTGTTCGGGCCGGGTGTCGTTCGGGGCGTCTCAGTGGCATGGCGGCCGCCAGGGAGCGCAGGTCGAGCGGGGGGTCGGCGTGAGCCAAGCTGTGGTCCAGTAGCGCGTCGTGGTTTCCCCGCTCGGTCAAGTCGCGGTCGTGGAGGACCTACCTGCCCTGAGCGGGGCAGATTTGGAGACTGGGCGCTGGTCCCTGCGCCGACCTGTGTGTGGATCGGCCGGTCCGGCTGCCTGCTGCATTCGGCGCGCGTGGGGTCGGCGCTTCTTCTCGCACCCCGGGTGAACACAAGTGGTCAGCACCCTGGTTCAGGAGGCTTGTGAGCGGTCCGTCGACGGTTGCCGGGCCATGCGCTGGACACCGAACCTCAACGGTGCGATTCCGCAGGTGACGGCGGTTTCGCTGCGCCGCTGTCGAGGGCAGCTCACCGGTCGTGGCGTACTGCGACTGCGGCGCCGGCGCCGGGAGGCCCCTCCGTCACGATCGGTGCGGATTCCACCGATGCAGTCGAATGTCCAACAGCATTCGCGCCCGAGCTTGGAGGCCAACTGGTCGGCCAGAGCGCTCACTGGCGCTCAGTCGTACCCGAGGCGGTGGTGCCGTGCCCGGCTGTTGGTGTCCGTCCCCGCGATCCGGTGCGTCTGTCGCAACTCATCGGGGTGGCCGGAACGGGGGATGACGAGCACCACTCGACCGGAGCCGTGGAATCCGGTGCCCACCCGAAGCGACAGACGGGCCAACGGCTCGCCCGTCGGCAGAAACTTCATCCCGAACGAGCCGACCGGGGCCGCGGGCACCGGAGACTGACGGGCCCCGTGCGGGATCGAGGCCGGCTGAATGGTGATCACGGGTCTCGCCCGGACTTTCGAACCGATCGAATCACCTTCCGCGCCGCGGCGGCCACCTGCTGGACTTCGTATTTCAGGTGCAAGCAGCCGCTGTTGCAGTGTCTCGGCCGTCTGTCGGAAGTACGCCACGGGACCTCGTGGTGTGTCGTCGACGCGATGTGATCGTCGCATTGCTCGGCAACGGCGACCAAGAGCCCGTGGACAGCGGCGGAACACCGGAGGGCCGGGAAGGGCGAGAGGGCTCGTAGTGGTGCTCGCAGTATTCGGATTCATGCTCTCGCTGCTGCTCTTCTCGCCGAAGGAGGGCCGGCCCTTCCGTGCGATGCGCCTGTGCATCGTCTACAGCGGTCATCGAGAACAGTGGGAAGTCGGTGGATCGGTCATCGGGCCCACGGCGTGAGGGTCTGGATCCAAGGGCCTTTCACGGGCCCGTACGCGGGGGAGGAACGGGATGTCGTTCGAGCAGGAATGGGCGGCCCACAAGGCGGCGGGGGAGAAGTCTGCGCGGATGCGCTTGGACGGGGCGAAAGCGCCCGGCGGCGGATCGAACGCTGATCTCACGGTGCATGACGACGAACTGGGAAGGATCGGCAACATGGCCTTCGAGCTGCACGGCCGTGTCAAGAAGAAAGCGGATGACGCCCGCTCCGAGACGCATGCTGCCGCGATCTACCTGCTCAACGAGGGCGGACTCGACGATCTCGCCGACGCTCTGCTGAAGGTGAACGACAACTGGAACACACAGGTCACCACGCTCAAGAACGGTTTCGGACTGATCTCGAACCACTTGGACTTCACACGCAAGGCCCACGCGAAGGACGAACGCGACATCGTTCTCGGTATCGAGAACCCCTCCAAGATCACCGAATACTTCCACAACGACTCCGACACGAAGCGAATCTGAGGGGCATCATCCGTGACCGTCGAAATGGTGTCGTACCGCGATCTGAGCGAGCTGAAGCTCACCAAGCTGGACACTGCCGTCACCAAGTGGAAGGGGATCAAGGACGAGTTCCACGACATCGCCACCGGCGAGGGCAGGGGCGCTGATGTCGTGAGACTGGAGAAGCAGGCCACGGGAGCGGACTGGACAGGTGCCAACGCCGAACTCAGTAAGCAGTTCGTCGTCGAGGCGGCTCGCGAGTTCCACGACGCGGCGGAACAGGCCAAGAGCATCCACCTGGCGGTCAAGCTCTCCCGTCAGCGGATGCAGAAACACCAGTCGGACCTGCAGAAGAAGGTCGAGGACATCCGCGACGAGGGTCTGCATGTGGCGGGTGACGGCAAGGTCAGCGACTCCGAGCACTATACCGACGAGGGCAAGCGGAAGGCGGCGGAGGAGAAGATCAAGGCTGCCGAGGCGCGGATCGAGAAGGTACTGAAAGCGGCGGCCTCGACGCAGCACGACCTCGCCGAAGGGTTGCGTCTCCTGGTGCAGGACGCGCACGATTTCTCCGGCGCGGACTACGGCAGCTACGACGACATCCGGAAGATCGTCGGCCGGGCTGACGCCGACAAGGCCATCGACGAGGTCCGCGACCTGTACAAGCAGGCGAAGAACGGCGACAGGGTCAACCTGACCAAGCTTGACTCGTTCAACGATCTGGCCGAACTCCAGCGCAGCAACCCGGCTTTCGCGAAGCGGTTGACGACGCAACTGGGGGCGAAGGACACCCTGCTGTTCTGGCGGATGATGTGCGGCGACGGTTTCGAGATCACGAACGAGAACGCGCGCGGCAGGCAGTTGGTCCGACTGCGGGACAACCTGGGCATGACGTTGGCGACCGCGTCCCGGCAGAGGGGCCCGGACATAGCGAAATGGAAGGACGACGTACTGTGGCTCGGCCGCAGGCCGATCTCCAACCCCGGCCACCCGAAGCACGACCCGTCCGGATTCCAGGTCATGAGCAGCCTCATGGGCAAGGGCAGGTTCGACACGGACTTCCTCCGCGACTACGGGAAGGAGCTTCGCGAGTACGACAAGAAGGCCGGGGACAAGGGCAAGGCGTGGTTCGGGACGTGGAGCGACCTTGACCCGTCCAGTTCGGGACGGGGCGCCGACCCGATGGCCGGCTTCCTCAAGGCAGCCAGTCACAACCCGGCCTTCGCCACGGAGCTGTTCGAGAACGAGGATACGGCCGACTACTACCTCAAGGACCGCACATACCTCCCTGACAACCCGCAACTGGGGGACGGCAAGAATCGTGCGGCCGAGGCTCTGGGAGACGCGCTCTACGCGGGTGGCAGCGGGATGAACCCCGATGATCCGGGCGCTGAGTACGTCGAGCACACCGCAGATCAGAACAAGGCGTTCCACAACATCTTCGACCGTCTGGCGCTGAAAAAGAACGACATGATGCCCGAGTTGCGCGAGGGCATGGCGCTCCTCCTCGGCAACCACGGGGACGAGACGTACGAGACGATGAACACGGTCTACGGCCAACGCACCCCGCTCGACCAGGACAAGCTGATGGAGATAACCAAGCAGATCTCCCGGTCACCGGAAGGCTACGCCGCGCTCAACCAGGCCATGAACCAGAGCATGGTCCACGACATCATGACCCAGAAGGACCACCCGACGCTGAGCGCGGAACAGGTCGGACGGGCTCTTGGCTTCCAGGTGGAGGCCCGTCACCAGGCCATCGACGAGATGACGGCGGCTGAGCAGAAGTCCGCCGGATGGAAGAGCTTCTGGACGTACCTCGGGGTCGCCGAGGCCTCCACCGCCCCCAAGATCGGCCCGTTCAGCGCGCACATAGCCAACACCGCGTTCGGCATCAGCAAGTGGTGGACTGAGGACGAGCAGGCCCAGATCGCTGAGGACGGGACACTGGAGAAGAAGTCCGTCAGCGCTGCGCGAGGGAATCAGCTCAGGGCGTTCGCACGCCTCTGGCTGGGAGAGAACGGCGAATATGCCGGGGTAGACGACGAATGGGGCTCGGAGAAGAGCGTGCTGTACAAGATCGACCAAGCGGCGAACGCCGGCAAGCACAACGCGGAGCGCATCCTGGACGGGGATTAGGGTTCCTTCAGAAAGCTGGGAGCCTGCGGGCGAGGTGCATGCAGAGGGCGAGTCCGAGGAAGCGTGGATGCCGTCGCGGGACTCCCTCGCGCACGCGTGAGCGACACAGCCCGGATGTGCGACTCCGCCGCCGCGAACGGGACTCCCCCCCCGCACGCGTGAGCGACGCGGGCCATGGAGAGGGGCGATGGCGGATGCGGCGCCCCACCGGACGCGGCCCGGCCCCGGGCCGTGGGCCTGTCCGCGACGCGCGATCTCCGGGGTGATGCCCCGCTCGCAGAGCGGTCCAGCAGGTATGCGGAGCCTTGGTGCCCACGGCGCAGCAGCCTGCCGCGGCGTTTCCGTCGATCACGCCTGCCGGCCACTTGGAGCGATGCTGTTTCCACTCGGTCCGCGGCTGCCGAGGAGGGCGACGAGCCATGGGCGACCGCCCTCCCGCAACGGCCGCCATCGTGCGCATGCTCGCCAGTGCCCTCGCACTCTTCCGACGGCCACGGTCCGGATCTGCCGGGCTCGGTACCCGGGAACTGCGCTGCTCGGACTTCTGTGCGCCGCCGGTACGCGCCGTCCCGGTGCAGGCGGAAGGCGTTCATCCGGTGCCGGACAACTCCGTCGGCCGGGATGTCGCGTCTTGGTGCCCCACGGCCGGAGCCTTGCTCGGCGGCATGGAACCCGCCGTCATCAGCAGCCGCCCGTAGGTCCACATGGCGACCGCCACGACCACGAGGATGAGCAGCCATCGCACATGCCAGCGCGCGGGTATGTTCCGCGCCCGGGTCAGCAGATCCTCGTGCGGCGTCTGAGGGCGGCGTCTACCGCTTCGGTGGCGGCTCATCGGCGTCTCCTCCTGCCCCCGGCCAGCACACGCGGACGCGCGCGCCCGATGGCGTCCCGGTACCTCAGCAACTCGAGCGGCATGTCGAAGGCAACCGCTGCCACGACCTGGCGGCCGTAGGCGGTGCGCCGCGAGTAGCGGGCCACGAAGCGTTCCGAACGCAGCGAACCCTCCACTATGTCCACCTCCTCTCCCAGGCCGGGCATGCCCACTGCCTGGATGCGGACGCCGTGCTGCTCCGACCAGAAGCGCGGCACCGGGCTGAACCGCTTCGCGCTCCTCGGGCCGAGCAGCAGCGAGTCCGCGGCATGCTGTCCCATCTCCACCGCATGGATCAGATGTTCCACACGAGAGGGTTCCGTGCCGAACCGGGCATTGGGCCATCGAGCCACATCGCCGGCGGCCACGATCCCGGGCACGGGGCGACCGTGGACGTCGACCGCATGGCAGGTCGGGCCGCACAGCACCCCGTCGGACAGCTCCAGTGCGCTCCCGCGCAGCCACTCGGTGCGCGGCACACTGCCGAGGCCCAGAACCACGAAGTCGCTGGAGAGCACTTCGCCGGAATCCAATCGCAGCGTCAGTCCGTCACCGTCGTCCACCCAGTCGGTCACCTGCGTGCCGAATCGCAGGTCCACCCCGGCGCGTCGGTGGATCCCGCCGACCACCTCGCCGACCCGGGAGCCGAGCACCCGGCGGAGCAGCGGGGCGCTGTGCGTCACCAGCGTGACGTCCATGCCCTGCTGGAGTGCTGTACAGGCCAGTTCGCATCCGACGAAGCCACCTCCGAGGACCACGACACGCCGGGCCCGGGCTGCATGCATGGCTCGCTGAACCGTGGCGGCGTCCGCAAGGGTGCGGATCGTCCGTACCCGGTCGCTGAAGACGGGTGCTTCGGGGAGCCGCTTGGCGTCCACACCGGTGGCGATCACGAGTCCGTCGAACGGGAGGCTCTCCCCGCCCCGCAGTTCGAGGGTCTTGTTGTGCACGTCCAAGCCCACCACCGGCGTGTTCAGCAGCCAGTGCGCATCGAGTGTCTCCGCACCCGAGAACGTCAACTGCTCCGCGCGGACCGTCCCGGCGAGGTACTGCTTGGACAGCGGTGGCCGGCTGTAGGGCTGTCGGTCCTCCTCGCTCACCAGGACCACCTCGCCCTCGAAGCCGCGCTCCCGCAGCCGGGTCGCGGCGCTCAACCCTGCGAGACCACCTCCGGTCACCACGATGCGCTGATGGGTGACGCGGGTCGCGGATCCGCTCCGCGGACGCCGCGGCGGCCTGTCCTTTTTCACGGCTGCGGTGCGCCCGCTGATGTCTATCGCCTGCATCGGGCAGCAGCGCACTGCCTGGCGCGCCTGCGCGGCGTAGTCGGCGGGTACGTTGCGGGTGTAGTGCAGCGAACCGCCGCGGGAGATCCGGAAGACCTCGGGCGCCTCCTGCTGACAGATGCCGTAGATGCGACAGCGGTTGTTGTCCACGCTGATCCGCACGGCTTCCGTCTCGGGCACCAGCGTCGGTCCGTGCGGCGGTACCACGTCGGAGCGAATCGGGGCCGTGTCGATACTCCGGTGCGCTGGTGTGTCCGGACCGGCGCCCGGCACAGGGTGGGCGCCCCACTGTTCCGGCGCGTTGGGGAATCGCTCGACCGGTTGGGAGCCGGGAGACTGCTCAGGTCCGGGAGCGGGCGCTCGATCGGGGAAGAGCGGGTGCGGCGGCCGTGGATACGCCCTCGGCGGCGCGGCTCCGGGCGGAATCTGTGACTGTGCGTCCGGGGAGGGCAAGGTCATCGGTAGACCTCCTCAGCGAGCCGTGCGGCCTCCCGTCGCTGTCTGGATCGAGGCGGGAAGACCCGGATCAGGAAGAGCAGCAGACAGGCTGTCGCACCACCGGCCACCAGCACTGCGACGAGCCCGAGATGGCGGGGCTCCGGGTGCACCGTGAAGACGTGCAGCCATACCAGGAAGAATGCTGCGTAGGCGAACTGATGGAACCTCAACCAGCGGTGGTATCCGAGCCACCGCTGCAGCCAGAGCGCACAGGTGACGGCGACGGCCAGTTCGGTGCCGAGGACTCCGAAACCGACCGGGAGGCGTTGCAGTTCCGCGCTGAAAGGCACGATGAGTTCGCTCGCGCCGATGCTCCAGACAGGCTGGTACAGGAACGTCAGACCGTGCATCGCGCCGAAGATCAGCGCGGAGAGGCCCAGGGCCATATGAGCCCCGTAGGCGGTGGATCGTTTGATGGCCCGCTGCAGGAATCTCAGCCGCAGCAGGAAGCCGAACAATACGGTGGCCACCATCAAGGCGTAGGCGACAAGAGCCGTCACCCGGGCGATCTTGTGCACCCCGTCGTCGTACGGGATGTGCTTGCGATGGGCGTCCAGAGGGGAGCCGGGTATGGCATCCGACATCCCGGCGGCGTGCGCGCCGGGAGCCACCAGAAAGGCTGCCACGAAGAGCAGCACCAGCGCCGTGGCACCCAGCCCGAATGAACGGGGTCTTCGCCAACTGCGGGGGGCCGCTGTGAAAGTTCTTCCCATTTCCGAAAACCTCGATCGAGTCCACCCCCGTCGGATATCCGCGGTGAGAATGCGGGCGGGACGCGGAGGTCCCACAGTGCACTCTCGGTACTTCCGGAGCAGGTCGGATCGCCGTCTGATCGGAAGCACCGGCCACGTGGCTTCGAGACCGTACACCATGCGCACCGGCCCGCAAGTGGCATCGAGGGGATCCGCCGCCGCGCAGCGAGAGGTGCCCTCCCCCATGCAGCCCGGCGCCGCGGAGAACCCAAGTTGATCTGTACACCTGCCGGGTGTTGTGCAATCCTCCTGCGGAATCCCCCGCCGGGGGGTGTTGTTGATTCTTCGACCAATGGCTTTCGAGCGGGTCTCCGCGAAGGAACCGCGAGGGAAAGGTACTTACGGCCCGCCCGGTAGATGCCGGCCTCACCGACCTCCGGAACCGGGCCCGCGGGCTACGACGCCTGTGATGTGCGGCAGTTGCCGAGCCGGGCGCCGGAGATGGCCGGGGCGGACTCCCGTGCTGCCCTCGGCAAGCGACGTACCCGCGCCGCGCAAGTGAGCGGCGGCCCCCGGGCTTCGGGCCATACCTGCGGGCAATACGTCGACGATTGGCCCCCATACGCTGGTTGCTGCGCCGCAGTGGTGCGTTTTCGCAGCTGAGCGCCGGTTCTTCGGCGTTCTGCTGCGACGCGCGGCGGCTGACGAACCGCCTGTTGCCGATCCGGCACCCACAAGGGGCGGAAGGGGACCTGATTCCTCGACGTCGGGCCCGTGCCGGTCTCCTCCTCGCGCGAGCGCCGAACGGCTCCGGGCCACGGTTGGGCACACGACGGCGCATTCGACGTGATCACCCCGGTGTGCGGGCTCAGCGGCCGAGTGCCGTCGTGGAGCCCGGCACAGCCGACTGGGCTTGCTGAGCCGACGGCGCTGCGCTTCGCCGTCCACCGGGAACCCGGCGGAGAGGCGACCGGCTACGCCCTCTACCGCTCCAAGGCGGGTGTGGCACGGGTCATCGAGGTCGCGGCGGCCTCGCGGCAGTCGTACGCCGCCCTGTGGCGCTTCCTCATCGACCTCGACGCCCACGACGGTCTCGTCTACGACGGTGCCGTCGACGAGCCGCTGAAGCATCTGCTGACCGATCCGCGCGCCGTCCGCCCCACGGTGACCGACAACCTCTGGGTCCGGCTGGTGGACATCGACCGGGCGCTGACCGCACGCCGCTACGCGACCCCTCTGGATGTGGTGCTGGAGGTCCAGGACACGTTCTGCCCCTGGAACGCCGGACGCCACCGGCTGTGCGCCGACGGCGACTCCGTCACCTGCGAACCCACCCGGGCCCGCCCCGACCTGCGGCTGACCTCAGCGGAACTGGGCGCGGCGTATCTGGGCGGCACCACCCTGTCGGAGCTGGCCGCCGCGCGGCGCGTCGAGGAACTGCGGCCGGGCGCGGTCGCCGCCGTCTCGCTCGCCGCCGTCTCGCTCGCCTTCCGCGGCGAGCGCGCCCCGTTCCACTCGTCGGGCTGGGCCTTTCCCGCCTTCTGACGGCCGGGTGGCCGACGGCCGGCAGCCCGCGGACGTCCGCCCTGTGGCCGCGCGGGGCGAAGCGGTCCGGCGCGCCGTCCGCACCCCGGAGGCCGCGACCGGTCCGCGCGCGGTGTCAGGGCCGGCTGGGGCGGCTCCGTGGGGCGGCGGACGGTTCGAGCATCGGCTCGAAAGCGGACTCCTCCTCGTCCCGGACCTGGGGGAGGAACCCGTCGGGGACAGTGCGGGCGGCCGCGGCGAGCAGGCGGTCCAGGACGTCCTCCTCGGTGGCCGGGGGGAGTCCGAGTGCGGCCAGGAGACGGTCGCGGACGGCGGGATGGTCCGGATGGTCCTCGACGTAGTCGGAGTTGAGGCCCGGGGGGCGGAGGCCGGCCAGGGCGTCGTGCCAGGACGGCAGGACGATGGCGAGGGTCAGGGCCTCGGCGAGGGACTCGGCGATGAGCGCGGCCTGGCCCTCGGAGTCGGTGTGGAGGACGGGGCGGGGGCCGTCGGACGCGGCGGAGCCACACAGGTAGTGGGTGCCGCCCGCGTTGCAGCCGGCGACCGGCTCCACCGGCAGACCGTTGGGCAGGGCGATCGACTCGATCGGGTCGGTGCGGGCGAGGTCGAACTCGCCGTCGCAGGAGAGGTAGGAGGCGGCCTCCGGGTGCGCGGTGATTCTCCGGAGCAGTGCCTCGTCCGAGAAGGCGGCCGGGTCGAGGGCCCTGGCGAGGGCGGGGGTGAGGGGATGTCCGGCGAGGACGTCGCGGATGGCGTCGAGAGGGACGGGACGTTCGTAGTAGTCCTCGAAGTGCGCCTGGACGGCTTCGGGGGAGCGGTCGGTGAGGAGGTGGAAGAGGAAGCCGGAGCCGTCCGGGTCGTCGGTGCCGGTGGGGAAGGCGATGGACGAACCGGTGCGCCAGGCCGTGTCGCCGGTCTCACGCCACAGGCAGGCGGTGATCCGAGGGGCGTCGAGGCCCGCCTCGTGGAAGGCGGGCTCGTCCAGGAGCGGGCGCAGCGCCGTGGGCACCTCGTCGACGACCCCGGGCCAGACCTGCTCGTCCTCCGTGCCGTACGGGCTCATCTCCGACTCGTGGTCGAAGCCGCGTATGAGCACTCCGGCCGGGGTGAAGAGGACGGCGAAGTCGTCCCCCGAGCCGCTGTCCATGAGCGCCGCCGCCGTGTGGGGACTCCAGTCGGGGTCGAAGGTGTATTCGACGAAGTCCGGATCGTCGCCGAGCGCCGCGTCCAGGACGGCCAGCGCGCGCAGATGGGCACGGAGCTGATCGGGGTGGGGGAGAAGGGCGGCGACCTCGTGCACAGTGCTCATGCCGACATCGAAGCAGCGGCCACTGACAATCCGGCCCGGCCGGGAGGGGCCGGGAGGGGCCGGGGGCCGAGCCGGATGCCGGTGCGGTTGTTCGCTGCGGACTCAGGTCTTCCGCGCGGTGCTCGCCGTGCTGGTCACCTGCGCCGTGCCGGTCACCTGCGCCGTGCCGGCCCGGCGCCGGGCGCGGCGCGGGGCGTCCGAGGCCGAAGCCCTGTGCTCCACGTGCCGTCCGGTCGGCGCGCGGCGCTCGGGAATCGCCCCGGATCGACACAGGCACCCGGCCGCGTCCGGACGGGACGTGCGGTCGAACTGGGCGCCCCGCTCTCGGATTTGTGCCTGTGCGTGAGTACGGTGATCCCCCGCGGTCCCCCGGCCGGGAGGTGCCGGTGGTGTCCGCCCGCCCTCCGGAGCCCGGTTTCCGAACCGGCCGGAGCGCGGGCCGGGGCTGGTGCTTCACGTGTCCGTGGCCGCGGCCCGCTTCAGCCGGGGAGCCCCGACCTCGTCCCCTGACGCGCCCGAATTGGAGGCCACGTGACCCTGAGCCGCGCCCCCGAGAGCGGTCTTGCCGTACGCCGACGACTCCGGGCGGACAGCTCCGCACGGTGCGCGGCAGACCCGGCGCCCGGGAGGTCGGAGTGAGCGGGACCGTCGGCGCGGGCGGCCCCGAGCCGACCTCGGCGGCGAGTGGCGAGCCGGGCCGCCAAGGCCGGCAGCGCAAGGATGCGGCGCCGGGGACCCCGGGCCCGGAGTCCACGCCCCCGGGCCCGGAGTCCACCGACCAGGACTCGAAGGCCACGGCCCAAGGCTCGGAGTCCACCGCCCACACCTCGGAACCGGCGGCCGAGGACGGCGTCTCGGCGGCGGAACGGGAGCTGTTCGGGGGACGACTGCGCTGGGACGACGCGTTCGTCGAGCACGAGGGCTCGGTGGCGCGGCTGCGCTTCGGGCAGATGGCGGCCGCGCTGCCGCGCATGATGGGCGTGGTCCTGCGGGCGGGCTGGGAAACCGACCCGCGCGCGTTGGCCGGGGTGGTGGTGGCGCAGGCCGGCCAGGGCCTGACCACCGCGTTCGGGCTCGTGGCGATCAACGGCGTGCTCGGCAGTCTGTTCGCGAACGGACCGACGGACGACAAGCTGCGGGAGTCGATTCCGGCGCTGGCGCTGCTGGCCCTCGTCTCCGTGGGCATGGCGGTGCTGGCGGCCTGGTCGACGGCGATGTCCGGCCGGCTGGAGCCGCAGGTCGAGCGGGCCGTCTCGCTCCGCTACTACCGCGCGGTCACCCAGGTGGAGGTCGCGGCGACGGAGAAGCCGGAGATCCAACGTCACCTGGAGGCGGGCAAGTTCGGCACGGAGTCGGCGCGGCGCATGCTCAGCCTGTCCGTGGGGGCCTCCAATGTCGTGATCGGCATGGTGGCCGCCGCCGTGGTGCTGGCCTCGCTGCACTGGGCGCTGCTGCCGATGCTGCTGGCCATCGCGCTGCCCAAGGCATGGGGGGCGGTGCGTTCGGCACGCCGGGAGTACACCTCGCGGCGGCACTGGGTGGACCACCGCCGGGCGGTCGCCACCCTCCTCCAGTACCTGACGATGCCGCACGCCGCCGGGGAGATCCGGGCGCACGCGGCGGGTTCGCTGCTGCTGCGCGGGTACGAGGAGATGTCCGGGCTGATGGAGACCGAGCAGTGGCGCCTGGCCCGCGCCCAGGCCCGGACCGACCTGGTCGCGGCGGCGTTCTCCGGTCTGGCGTCCCTGGGCTGCTACGGCGTGCTGTGGTGGCTGCTGACCAGCGGCGGCCTCCCGATCGCGGTGGGCGGCACCGCCGTGGTCGCCATCCGCACCTCCACCGCGCGCCTCACCTCGCTGGTGCAGCAGGTGAACCGGATGTACGAGGAGATGCTCCGGCTCGGCGACACCGAGGAGGCCATCCGGCTGGCGGCCGGGCACGCCATCCCCGCCACCGGGAGGCCGCTGCCCTCGCCGGTGCGGGAGATCCAGGTGCGGGACGTCTCCTTCACCTATCCCGGGGCCACGGTGCCCGCGCTGCACCGGGTGGATGTGTCCGTGCGGCGGGGCGCGGTGACCGCGCTGGTGGGCGCGAACGGCTCCGGCAAGTCCACGCTGGCCAAGATCCTGGGCGGGCTGCTGCTGCCCGACAGCGGTGACGTGTGGTGGGTGGGCCCGGAGGGGGAGCGGGTGGAGGTGCGCGAGGCCGCCCGTGCCGACGTCTTCCGGTCGGTCGGGATGCTCACCCAGGACTTCCCCAACTGGCAGATGACGGCTGCCGCGAACATCGCCGTCGGCGCCGGGGACCGTCCGCGGGACATGGCCCGGGTCCGGGAGGCGGCGCGCGGGGCCGATGTGGCCGACCTGATCGAGGGCCTGCCGCACGGCTGGAACTCCATCGTCCTCAAGGGGTACGAACGCGGCGTGCAGCTCTCGGGCGGTCAGTGGCAGAAGCTGGGCACGGCCCGCAGCCTCTACCGGGGCGCGCCGTTCCTGCTGGTCGACGAGCCGACCTCGGCGCTCGACCCGCACGCCGAGATCGAGGCGTTCGACCGGCTGCGGACGCTGGCCGACAGCGGTGTCGCGGTCGTGCTGGTCACCCACCGGCTCGCCGCGACCGCCTCCGCTGACCACATCTACGTCCTGGACCGCGGGCACATCGCCGAACACGGCACCCACGAAGGGCTCATGGGCCGGGACGACGGGCTGTACCGGGGCATGTTCGACGCGCAGGCCGCGCAGTACGGGCTCACGCCGCTCCCGGAGGCGGCCGTCCCCGCGCCCCGCAGCGGCACGGCTGCTCCGCGGCAGGGTGCCGGGGCGGCCGACTGAAGGTGATTTCACCGGAGTTATGCTCACTTCGCATGGTGATCCAGGACAAGGCGGATGAACGGGAATGCGCGTTTCCGCTGTCGGTGCTGTTGCCACGGTTCACTGAACTGGCGGTTGTGTCGTTGTGTCGAGGTCTCCGAACTCCACGCCACCGGAGTACACGACACGGGCTGTGAAACTCTCAAGTGGCGGATGTGGCTGGTGTGTTGACGCTGCTGATGTTGCTCGATTACGTTCCACGAGGCTCCGGGAGGCCCGGCGTGTACAAGCGCCGATCTCGCGGAGAAGTCATTGCTGACCTCTATCCGGAGGGAACGAAATGAACGAAGAACTGCTCGACGACGAGTTCGCCCTGGACCTGCGTGTGGGGCACACCGCGGTCTCCACCAGCTCCGCCGCCGCGACGAACAACGGCGGTTGCGAGACCTCGCGCACCTCGCTCTGCACCGACACGCTCAGCACGTGCTGCTGAGACGCAACATCTGATGTGCTGACACGCCGCACCTGAGGTGACGCACATCCATGGTGAGCCACGCGGAGGGCCCCGCGGTCCGTGCACAGGGGGTCTCAGAGCCCTCCGTCTGGTTGTTCACCGCGAGAGCTGAGATGCACCGAAGAGGCTGAGAGAGGGAACGGCGGCGCTATGGGGTCCGGCTCGGCGGAGAAAGTGACCGACGAAGAGGCTCTGCGGCTGGCTCGCGAGGTGGCCGACCGGCTCATGGAATCGGCCGGCGGCGCCGCGGAGAAGGCGGACCTCGCGGACGGCGCCCCCGGCATCGCGCTCGCCCTCCGGTACGCGGCCGAAGTCTTCGACGAGGAACGCTACTTCAAATCCGGACAGCTCCTTCTGCGGCGCACCGCCGAGGTGAGTGCCGCATCCCCCCTGCAGGCGCCCGGTCTGTACCTCGGCACCGCGGGTGTCGTCTGGGCGGTGACCGAGTACGCCCGTCTGGAGCCGCGCTACCTCCCGACGCTGGCCACGATGACCGACCAACTCGCCCGGCAGACCCGGGCGATCACGCTGAACCCCGCCGCGGGAAGCGTCGCCTCGCACGACTACGACGTCATCGGCGGCGCGGCCGGCTGGCTCGCCGCGCTCCTCAGGGCCGCGGACCTCCTCGGCGGGCGGGCGACGGACGCCACCCGGCAGGCCGCAGACCGCCTCGTCGACTATCTGGTGGAGCTGACCCGGGACGACGGCGGCCCGCTCAGATGGTTCTGCGCACCCTCGCACTTCCCCACCATTCTGGGCCCCGACGGAGAGCCGACGCCTCTGCCGGGATATGTGAAGCAGTTTCCCGACGGCGTGTACAACCTGGGATTCGCCCACGGGCCGCCCGGCATCCTCGCGGCCCTCTGCCGCCCCGACATCGCCCACGCGACCGGCACCCCTGACCAGGAAGCACGCTCGCTCCGGGTACGACAGGGCGTCCGCGAGCTCGCCCGGACACTCGAAGCGCTGCGCATCGACAGCCTCGACTACCCGGCATGGGCCAACCTCCTGCTGCCCCACCCGGATACCGGGCGCCCCGACACCGGCGCCGAGCAGGTACCGGCCAGGAGCGCCTGGTGCTACGGCCCGCCCGGGGTCGCCGCGTCCCTGCTGCCCGCCTCGGCGGCCTGCGGCGAGCCGGAGCCGACCGATCTCGCGGTGGCCACCCTCCTGGGCGTCGAACGCACCCCGGCCGAGCAGCAGCGCATCAACTCGCCCACCCTGTGCCACGGGCTGGCGGGACTGGTGACCGTCTACGGCCGGGCCGCCGCCCAGACCGGCCTGCCGGACCTGCGGCGCATGCACGACGCATTCCTGTCCCGGATGTGCTCCTACGCGGACCCGGAGCACCCCTACCTCTTCCCCGACTACGACCCGTGGGGAGGGCACGAGCACAATCCCGGCCTGCTGACGGGTGCGGCCGGAGTCATGCTCGCCCTCCTCGGTGCCGTCTCCGACACGGCGGCCGAGTGGGACGAGCTGCTGTTCCTGACACCCAGACCTTCCCGCGTACACCAGCCGGGCGGGACCGGGGCGGAGACGGGACCGGACCGAGGCATGGGGGAGACATGACCGAAGAGAGTGCCGACACCTACCGGGCCAGCGGGTTCTTCATGCTCAGGGCTCCGGCCCTGCCCGCGCGCCCGATGCTCGACCTGCTCAGGTCGCTGCCCGCCGCGGACGGCGCGGCCTCCCGCGCCGACGCCTGGCAGGACGATGACGGCGATCACCATGACTACGCCGACCGGCTCCGCAAGCTGTGGTCCACCCCGGGCGTACCGGACGCCGTGCGGGCTGCCTCGCCCCATCTGGCGGACGCCGTCGAGCGGTTCGACAGCCTCGGCGGCAAGGACCGGCGCAAGGCCGTCCGCGGCCTGAGCCGCTATCTGAACCGGATGAGCTTCCGCGCGACGCCGTTCGGCCTCTTCGCGGGCGTCACCACCGGGGTGTTCGGCGAGGAGCAGCGCACCCGGCTCGGCGACACCGCCATCGGAGCGGCCCGCGCACGAGCGGACTCCGGATGGGTCATGCACCTGGTCAAGCGGCTCGCCTTCGGCGGGCAGCAGCCCAGCGACCTGCGGGTGCGGCGCAACGACCTGCTCCACGTGGCCCGCGGCCGGGTGTGGCTGTCCACCGCCGAGGGCTATGGGCTCGATGCCGGAGCCGAGGCCGCCCGCGCCGGCGCACGCGGCGAGGGAGGCCGGTCCGCGCCCAAGGGCCGACGCTCCGTCAGCGTACGGCTCACCGGGCCGATCCGGTCCGTGCTCGACCACACCCGGACGCCGACGACACTCGGCGACCTCACCGCCCGGCTCACCGAGGACTTCCCGACGGCAGGCACCGAGCAGATCGCGACCCTGCTCGACGGCCTTCTCGACAGCGACATCCTCATCACCGCCGAGCGACCCCGGCTGCTGGTCCCGCCGACCGGCCGGACGGACCGCGACGCCTCGCTGCTGCGCTCGATGCTGCCTCCCGTCACCGACCCCGCCGTCGCCGGGGCGATCGACGGGGTGGAGGCCGCGATCGGCGCGTTCAACGAGGGTGAGATCCCGGTGTCCGAACTGCTGGAGGCGGCGAGCGCGCCGATGCCGGAGGCCGTCGGAGGCCACGCGGGCCCGATGCTCCAGATCGACTCGACGCTGAACCTCGACGCGCCTCTCGTCCTTCCCCGTGCCGTGGCCGACCTGGCGGAAGAGGCCGCCCACGTCTTCCGGCGCGTCGGCGCGGAGGACCGCTATCCGATGCATCTGACGGAGTACGCCGACGCGTTCTCCGAACGCTACGGACACCGCTCCGAGATCCCCCTGCTGGAGGCGCTGACCCCGGAGACAGGTCTCGGCCCGCCGCGCCGATACCGCTCCCCGGGGCAGGCATACCCGCTGCCGGGCGTCGTCCCCCGGGCCGTCGACGGAGCGGACCGGCCGGAGGAGCGGCCCCGGGAGACCGTGCTGAACCGGATGGTCTCCGGAGCGCTGGCCCGCCGGGAGCTGAGCGTCCAGCTCGACGACCGAATGCTCGACGAACTCACCGAGGCATCGGCAGCCGAGGACGACCACCGGCCGCCGATGCCGGTCCTCGACCTGTACCTCGGCCTGCTGCCGCCGGGCCCGGACCGGGAGCGCTGGCGCGCTGTCTGCGGCACCGCCGGCGTGGTGATGGGCGGCAGGACCTTCTCCCGCTTCCACGACCTCTTCGACGAGGAGACCCGCGCTTCGCTGCGGGAGCTGGCCGCCGCCGAGGAACAGCGCCAGGGCGACGCCGTCTGCGCCGAGCTGTCATCGCTGCCCCAGCACGCCCGCTCCATCAACGTCACGATCCGCCCCACCGTGCACACCTGGGAGCTGCCGGTCAACGTCACACCCGGCCGGGAGACGGACCGCGTGATCCGGCTGGACGACGTCCTGGTCGGGGTGGCCGACGGGAAGCTCTATCTGCGCAGCCGCACACTGGGCCGCCGACTGCACGTCACCGACCGGGCGATGCTCAACTGGGCGGGTGCGCCCGACCCCTGCCGGTTCATGCTGGAGGTCTCCCAGGGCCTCTCGGGCACGGTCTCATGGTTCAGCTGGGAGAGCCTGACCTGGACCATGCCGTTCCTGCCCCGCGTCGAACGGGGCGATCTGGTGCTGCGCCGGGCGCGGTGGCGGCTGCGTCCCGGCGACCTCGCACCGCCCCCCGGCGGCGGGGGCGACGGGGAGGACGGCGGGGAGGACGCCGCCGCGGCCGCGTTCGCCGAAGCCGTCCGGGCCTGGGCCGACACGTGGCTGGTGCCCCGCCTGGTCAACCTCACCGACAACGACAACGCCCTGCTGCTCGACCTCACCAGCGCCGCCTCGCTGCGCGAGCTGCGCGACAGCCTGGACCGGGCCACCGAGGACGGGATCACCCTGGAGGAGGTCCTGCCCGCACCGGACGAGGGCTTCCTGCGGGACACCGCCGGCGAACCGTACGCCTCCGAGATCGTCGTGCCGCTCGTCCGGACCGGCGAGGACCCGGGCCCCGTGGCCCGGCACATCCGCCCCCGGTCCGTCCCCGACGCCGCCGAGGAGCCCGGGGTACGCAGCAAGCGGATCGGCAGCGACTGGCTGGCCGTGAAGCTCTACGCCGAGCCGGACGCGCACGACACCCTGCTGGGCGTGGGCCTGGCCGGCCTCACCGGACGGCTGGCCGAACAGTACGGCGTGCCCTCCCCGTTCTTCCTGCGCTACGGCGATCCGGCCCCCCACCTGCGGGTACGGTTCCACATACCCGAGGAGTCCGCGCGTGCGGACGTGCTGCGCGAGGTGACCGCCTGGGCGTACGACCTCGCCCGGGGCGGGTACCTCGCGGACCACACCTTCGTCAGCTACCAGCGCGAGGTCGAACGCTACGGCGGCCCCGAACTGATCGCCGACGCCGAGGAATGGTTCCGGCAGGACAGCGCGGCCGTCGTCCAGCTCCTCCGGCAGCTGCGCGCCTCCGGAACCGGACTGCCGGGGCTGCCACCCCTCGGCCTGGACGCGTCCCAGGAGCGCGCCGCGCTGGTCGCCCTCACCCTCGACCGGCTGTGCGGCGCCCTCGTCCCCGATCCCGAGGCGCGGCACGCCCTCGCCCGCCTCGCGGCGCAGCGCAACGCCGGGGGTGACCTCCACCGCACGGTCGGCCGCGGCCTGTGGACCGCCCGCGCGGACGACGGCCCGGCCCGCGAACTGCTCGACGGGGCCGACGCCGTGTGGCGCCCGGCCGCGGAGCGGCTCACCCGGCGGATGGCCGAGCTGGAGCACAGCGGCCAACTCCAGGCGGACCGCGGCGACATCGTCCTGTCCCTGCTGCACATGCACTGCAACCGCATGGGCCTGCGCCCCTCCGACGAGGCGATCGCCTACGGAGTCTGGCGCCGCCTCCTCGACCGCGCGGCACACGCCCCGGGGTGAGCCCCGGGCGGGGCGGCGGACCGCGGCGTACCCAGGGGACGTCGGCCATCGCCTGCGTCCGGAACACCAGCCCGGGCATCACTCCGCGTAGAGCTCGACCGCTCGGCCGTCGGGGTCCGTGACGGTGTGCCGGCCCGGGGGCAGCGGCGGTGTCAGCTCTCCGCCGCTCACACGGAAGCCCAGCCGCACACTGGAGGCCGGGCGCCGGGCGGTCGCGGGATACAACTCCAGCACGCTGCCGTCGGGCAGTGCGGCCGCGTGGTGCACCGGGCCGGTGCCGTGCTGCTCGCGCACGAAGGAGAGCCCCAGCCCGGCGTAGAACGCGCGGCACTCCTCGAGGCGGTCGGCGTAGACGACCACCAGGGAGATACGGGCAGGGGACGGGGGCATCGCTGCCGTCATGGTGGGTGTCCTTCCGTGAAAGAGCGGGGGACCCAGCCGCTCGCCGCAACCGACGATGCCGGACCGGAAGCCCCCGTACCCACGCATCCGAGCAGCGGAGGGCCCCGCGGTGGGGAACCGCGGGGCCCTCCGCGAGGACCCGTGCCGGGCGATCCCCGGTCTAGCGGATGGACTTGATCAGCTCGCCGTCCGGGGTGTCGCCGCTCAGTTCCCAGACGAAGGTGCCGCCCAGCTTCTGCTTCTCGCCCCAGGCGACCTTGCCCCTGAGGGTCTCGGGAGTGTCGTAGCTCCACCACTCGTCGCCGCAGTACGCGTAGGCCGTGCCGCCGACCGTGCCGTTGGCGGGGCAGCGGGTCTTGAGCACCTTGTAGTCCTCGATGCCCTGTTCATAGGTGCCGGGGGCCGGGCCGGTCGCCGTGCCGCCGGGCTCCTGCTGTGTCACCCCGGTCCAGCCGCGGCCGTAGAAGCCGAGCCCCATGAGGATCTTCTCCGGCGGGACACCGTTCCACAGCAGGGCCGCGATGGAGGACTTGGTGTCGAAGAGCTTCTTGGGGATGCCCTCGTAGTCCTCCAGCGCCGAGTGGGGCGCGGTAGGCCCTTCCTTGTCGAAGGCACCGAAGTAGTCGTAGGTCATCGGCAGGTACCAGTCGACGTACTGGGCGGCCTCCCGGTAGTACCCGGACGCCTGCATCTTCCCGCCGTCGGTGGCGTCGGCGCTGATGGCCGCGGTCACCAGCTTGTCCCCGAACTTGCCGCGCAGTGCCTTCATCAGCTTCGCGAAGGCGCCCTCCCCGCTGGTGTCGCAGCTCAGTCCGCAGGCGTTGGGGTACTCCCAGTCGATGTCGATGCCGTCGAAGAGTCCTTTCCAGCGGGGGTCGTCGAGCAGGTCGTAGCAGGACTCGGCGAATGCGTCGGGGTTCTGGGCAGCCTCGGTGAAGCCCTTGGACCAGGTCCAGCCGCCGAACGACCACAGCACCTTCAGGTCCGGGTGCTTCTTCTTGAGCTTCAGGAGCTGGTTGAAGTTGCCGCGCAGCGGCTGGTCCCAGGTGTCGGCCTTGCCGTCGACGCTCTGGGCGGCGGTGTAGGACTTCTCGTAGTCGGCGTAGCTGTCACCGGCGGTGCACTTGCCGCCCTGGACGTTGCCGAAGGCGTAGTTGATGTGCGTGAGCTTGTCCGCCGAGCCCGAGGTCTCGATGTTCTTGACGTGGTAGTCGCGCTGGTAGACGCCCCAGTTGGTGAAGTATCCGACGTTCTTGGGTCCGCCCGTCTCCGAGGCGTGCGTGCCCCCGGCCAGCCCGGCCCGCTCGTCGCTCCCACCGGAGGTGTCGACCGCGAGCAGCGCGGCGACCACGGCTGCCACGCACAAGCCGCTCAGTAGGGCGAAGAGGGCGCGGCGGCGGAGTCCTCCGGCGGCGGGGTAGAAGTCCTGTCTGCTGTCCGATCCGAGCATGGTCACCTCGCGTAGGGGGCGGGGGAAGGTGCCCGGCGTTCACCCCTGGACACGTGAGAACCACACCGGCCCGTCGATGTCGCGGACCGAGGTCGGTTCTGCCGGCACCGGTTCTAGAAACGGGTGCGGTGACCGTCCGGTTCACTTCCGCACGGGGAGTCGGTGCGCGGCCGGGTGGCGCACGTGGGCGTACTCCGTGCGCTTCCGTGAGGAGTCCGACGGACGGCACGGGGCACGGGGGAGTACCGACCGGTCGTCCCGAGGCGCTCGATCCTGGTGGCCGGTGTGTCTCGTTCCGCAAGCCGTGCCCCGGGCCGTGGTTCCCCGGGCGGTCCGCCAGGAATGCTTCGCCCATGACAGGAGATGACAGGAACAGGCGTTCACAGTCCGGTGACGACGGCGGCTCCTCCAGCGGAAGCGACTCGGACGGCGGCGGAGAGTAGCCGACGGTTCGTCCTCGTCCCTGCGCACCACCGGTGTGTGGGGACGAGGTGTCGCACACCTGGGCGGAGACCTCTGGTGCTGAGGGAGCAGCGGCACTCTCGGCGCTGTCGGTCGCGGAGGCGTCCGGCACGCAACTGAGCCGCCTGCAGTGCCCAACGGCACTGAATTCGAGCGGACTTGGGATGCTCTCTCTCCTCCTCCGGAAGGGAAGGGGGTCCTGTGATGATGTCCGATCTCATGGGGCGGCGGCGGAACGGGGAGCGCGGCGCCAGGGTCCAGCCGTACGTGCACTTCGGCGGCTCAGGTGGGCGCGGGAGGGGACGGAAGCTCCAGGCTCCGCTTCTGGGCGCCGACGGTGGCGGCCGCGACGAAGCTGTTGTCCCCGCCCCGCTGTTCGACAAGCGCAAGCGCGCGGTCCTGCAGATCGCCGGCTCCGACCAGGGCTTCGCTCCCACCCGCTCCCGCCAGTTCACCCCCTTGGCTGCCGGAGTGCCGCTGCTGCTGAAGTGACGCAGGACGGGCGCCGGGACCGGAGCCGACCGGCTCCGGTCCCGGTGCGGTGTTCTCGCCCCCCGGTTGCCGTGCGTGGCCCGGTTCCCGCGGCAGCGTCCCTTCCTCGGTCCCGGGCCCCTGGGTGTCCGGCACTCCCGACGGGCCATGCGCGTCGCGTCCGTCCGTGCGCAGGCGCCGCCGCGGACTACCCCCAAAGAAGTATTTGACGGTTGCCTGCGGGTGCCGCACACTCACCACGTGGCCTTCCCTTCCTCCCGCCCCGACCGCGACATACTCCGCGGAGTCCTGCGTCACCGCGCCTTCCGCGCGCTCACGCTGGGCCGGTCCCTGACCTTCTTCGGCAACTCCATGGCGCCCGTCGTCCTCGCCTTCGCGGTGCTGGACCTCGGCGGTTCCGCGGTGGACGTGGGATTCGTCGTCGGCGCCCGGTCCGTCAGCAGCGTGCTGCTGCTGCTCTTCGGCGGGTTGCTGGCCGACCGGCTGCCCCGGGCGCTGGTGCTCCAGGGCGCCGCCGCGTCCGCCGCGCTGGTGCAGACCGGTGTGGGGCTGGCCGTACTGGCCGACCGGGCGCCGATCGGCGTGCTGCTGGTCCTCAGCGTGGTGCAGGGTGCCGTGGCGGCCGTCTCCGTACCGGCGTCCGCCGCGCTGCTGCCCCGCACCGTGCCGCCGGGCGAGCTGCGGCCCGCCAACGCGCTCTCCCGGATGGGGATCAACACGGGGATGATCGCGGGGACCTCGCTCGGCGGCCTGCTGGCAGCCGTCGCCGGCCCGGGCTGGGGCATGGTGCTCGACGGCGTGGCCTTCCTGGGCGCCGCGGCTGCCTACCGTCTGGCCGGGCGCGTCCTGGCTGGACGCGCCGCCGCTCCGTCGCCCGCGACAACCGCGGAGGTTCTCGACCCCGCGACGGCCGCCGGGACCGCCGAGCGGGCGCGGCCCTGGCAGGACATGCGGCAGGGCTGGCGCGAGTTCGCCTCCCGCACCTGGGTGTGGGTGGTGGTGCTGCAGTTCTTCGTGGTGAACGCGGTCTCGGCGGGCGGTATCCAGGTGCTGGGACCGGCCGTCGCCGACGCGACCTTCGGCCGTACCGCCTGGGGCTTCGTCCTCGCCACCCAGATGGCCGGCGCGCTGGTCGGCGGGCTGCTCGTGGCGCGCTCCCGCTCGCGGCACGCGTTGCGGATCGGCGTGGCCGTCGTGGCCCTGGACGCGCTGCCGCTCGTCGCCCTCGCGGAATCGGCCGATCTGGCCCTGCTGCTGATGGCGATGTTCGCCAACGGCATCGCACTCGAGCAGTTCAGCGTGGCCTGGGACCTCTCGCTCCAGGAGAACGTCCCGCAGGAGACGTTGGCCCGCGTCTACTCCTACGACGCTCTGGGGTCCACCCTCGCGCTTCCGCTGGGCGAGATGGCGGCCGGGCCGCTGGCGGAACGCTTCGGTGTGCGTCCCACGCTGCTGTGCGGGGTCGGCCTCGTCCTGCTGGTGACGGCGGGCGCACTCGGCAGCAGCCAGGTG
Organism: Streptomyces sp. NPDC006925; assembly: GCF_042869575.1. Classification (NCBI taxonomy): domain Bacteria; kingdom Bacillati; phylum Actinomycetota; class Actinomycetes; order Kitasatosporales; family Streptomycetaceae; genus Streptomyces; species Streptomyces sp. NPDC006925. The sequence continues at coordinate 183,483 of NZ_JBIAGB010000006.1, read as the reverse complement.
CGGGGGCTGACGGCGGGCGGGCCGGTGCCGGACGAGGGAGCTGCGGAGCGCGCGGCGGTGTGAGGCAGACTGACCGGATGCCGCACTCCCGCTCCGGTCCGACCGACTCGCCCGGCCCGCCCGACCCGACCGACGCGCAGCCCTCCCGTGCCGCTGCCGCTCCAGGCGCCGCCGCCGGTTCCGGGGCCTCCGAAGCGTCCATGGCGGATCTGCGGGTGCTGGCCCATCCGCTGCGGCTGCGACTGCTCTCCCTGCTGACCGGAGAGGCGTACAGCGCGGCGGAGGCGGCCCGGACCCTGGACCAGTCGCAGGCGAACGTCAGTTACCACCTGCGCAGGCTGCACAAGGCCGGACTCGTGGACGCGGTGGGCGAGGTGGCCGTACGGGGCGGCACGGCCAAGCGCTACCGCCACGACCCGGACAGCGGAGACCGCCTGGGCCGCGGCATGCCGCAGGGCGTCGACGCGTATCTCGCTCTGGCCGGCGCGCTGGGCGAGGAGTTGCGGCGGCGTACGGCCCAGCGGGACACCGGGGTGCGGGGGGAGATGACCGACGCGGAGGTCTGGCTGGAGCCGGAGGTGTGGGCCGGGGTGCGCGAGCGCGCCAGAGAAGTGGGGGACGAACTGCACCGCTGTGCGCTGCCGCCCGGTACGGACGGCGCGGTGCGGGTGAGCGCGACGATGGTCCTGTTCGCGATGCGAGCCGCGGAGGGCGCCCCGCCCGCCGAGCCGGCCGACTAGCCGACTGGGTCGCGTCCGGCCGGTCCTGTGCGGACGCCGCGGACGCCGCGGACGGGGCCGCGGCGCGGACGTGCCCGGGCGTTCCGCGGGCGGATGGCGGAACCCTCGCGTTCGGGTACCGCTGTCCGCCCGCCCGCCGGCTCAGCTGGTGTAGTCCTTGATCCAGTAGGAGCAGTCGATCCACCCCGGAAGGCCGCCGCTGAAGTCCTTCGCGCAGGCCTTGATCTGGACCTCGGTGTTGTGCGGGATGTTGCTGATCCTGCAGTACTCGTACCCGTTGTTCGCACCGTTGCGGTCGTCGCACGACGTGATCTCGGAGCGGCCGGGGAGCTTGATGCGGAGCACCATGCTGTAGCCGTCCGCCTTGGTGTCCGCGATCCGGAACTTGTTGTTGTCGCCGCTGTTGAACGCCCCGGTTCCGCGGCCGTTCGACGCGTCCGCGATGTGCCAGGAACCGACTGCGTTCGCCGGGGCCTGCGCCAGGGCGACACAGGCGGCGGCGCCGACCGCCACGCTCAGAGCACGCTTGATACGGGACATACGCCCCCCACTCTCCTCGTTCACGGGTTTCCCGAGCGGCGAGTCCGTCGGGCCGTCCGGAGAGGATCATGCCCCGGACAAGCCCGAATTGCCAGGGTTGCATGGGCACTTCTTTGCCGACGCGGTGTGTGCGGTATGTCGAAGAGATGCGTTCGCGGAGGCATGCATACGAAACGCTCGGACGCGTCTATGTCTGGGGTGTTCTGCGGGCGGGCGGTGCAACCCCGCGCTCTGTACCGCAGCCCGTCGTGCGTGCGGCCCTGCCGGATCGCACCTCCGCGAACGGCCCTCCGGGCTCAGGCGGGTGGCTCGTCCCCGGCCAGGAAGTCCGCCACCGACTCGGGTGGGTTGGCGGAGCGGGTGAGGGCGAACATCGCCTCGGGGTCGAACATGTCGTAGAGGAGGACCGGTACCGGCCGTCCGAGGACGCGCACCAGGTCGCCTTGGGTGTGGAGCAGCCGGGCCAGGTCGACGCAGAGTTCGCGGAACCGGGCGTCGAGGAGTGCTCCGCGCTCGTCCTGCACGTGGCCGGGGGCGTCGTCCTCGTACCAGAGGCCGTCCGCTTCGGCCTCCCGGCGGTGCAGTGCGGTGCCGTGCGGGTCGTGTTCCGTGTGGTGCCCCAGGACACGGATTCCCTCCAGGCCCGATGGGGGGAAGTAGGCGTAGTGCCAGCGGGCTTCCCAGGGGGCCGGTGCGTCCGGCTGTGCGAGCAGCCGGGCCGGCTCGTCTTCCGTGGTGCAGCCGAGTGCCAGGTAGGGGAAGCGCGGGTCCTGGTCGACGCTGTCGATGCGGAACGTGACGGCGTAGACGTCGGAGGCGGGTCTGCCGGTCAGCTCCGGCAGGGTGCTGACCGTCCGTTGCCTCATGTGCTGCCGGAACGTCATCGGGTGCGCTCTCCAATGGGGAGGGGTGTGCCGTCGTCGCTGCGGAGCGACTCGGGCGGCGGCTGTGGCCTCGGCGTGTGGGGCGCATCCGGCCCGAGTGGCCGGTGATGCAGCAGATTATCGGCTCCGCGTACCGTGCCGTTCCTCGGCCACGGCGTCGTTCCCGTTCCCGGGACCGCCGACGGCCCGCCCCGTGCCGCGCTGTCGAGGGCGGGTCGGGGCGGGCCTGAGCAGGTGCTCATCACATCGGGTGAAACGTTGGCCGACCGTTGCGGCCAACAACACTCTGTTGTCAAGCTGTTGCTGACCGTCAGTATCGCCCGGTACCAGTCAGCTTCACTCAGCATCTGGCCGAAACGGGGAGGGCACACGTGCCATTCGGTGAGCAACCCGCGTATCTGCGCGTGGCCTCGGATCTGCGCAGCAAGATCGCGGACGGATCCCTTCCGCCGCACACCCGCCTCCCCTCGCAGGCCCGCATCCGCGAGGAGTACGGCGTCTCGGACACGGTCGCGCTGGAGGCGCGCAAGGTGCTGATGGCGGAGGGGCTGGTCGAGGGCCGTTCCGGCTCCGGGACCTATGTGCGGGAGCTGCCTGCCGCCCGCCGGGTCTCCCGCACCGGCTACCGCTCGCTGGGGGAGTGCACGCCCTTCCGTCAGGAGCAGTCCGACGAGCGGGTGCGGGGCACCTGGGAGTCGCGGAGCGAGCAGGAGGACGCCTCGGCCGACATCGCCGAGCGGCTGTTCATCGAGCGTGGCGACCGGGTGATGTGCACCCGCTACGTCTTTCATGTCGGGGGCGACCCGGTGATGCTCTCCGTCTCCTGGGAGCCGCTGGCGGTGACGGGTCGGACGCCGGTGATGCTGCCCGAGGAGGGGCCGCTGGGCGGCCGGGGGGTGGTGGAGCGGATGGGGGCGATCGACTTGGTGGTGGACAACGTCACCGAGGAGGTCGCGAGCCGCCCCGGCCGGGCGGGGGAGATGACGGCGCTGGGCGGCGTCCCGGGGCACGCGGTGCTGGTGATCGCGCGGACCTATTACGCGGGGAAGCGTCCGGTGGAGACGGCGGACGTGGTGGTGCCCGCCGACCGATTCAAGCTGGCGTACCACCTGCCGGTGAAGTAGCCGCCCCGGCGCGTACGGTGCGGTTCTGCTTCCGCGGTGCGCCGGGGCGCCGCCGCTCGGCGGGCGAACGCCTGGCCGAAATGTTGACCGCAATGTGCAAAGCCGAATGCGGTGCGTGAGGGCCGGGCGTAAGCTCCGGCATATGCGAAGTGCGAGCGGCGACAGTGACGCGGTGCTGCCCTGGCAGCTCATCCGCCAGGACCGCCACGGCAACCGCTACCGCGTCGGCAGCTATGCCACCCGGGCCGAGGCGCAGCATCTCGCCGAACGGCTGAGCGAACAGGCCGAGGGGTACCTGGTGGAGCACCGGGACCGGCTGGCCGCGCACCCGGAGCACGCGGAGGGCGGTCGCGGCTGACGCCGTACGCGCGCCCCCGCTCCGTTCCCCGCCGCCCCGGCGCCGGGTGCGGCGCTCCGCGTGCCCCTCCTTCGCACCTCGTGTCCGATATGTGGATAATGACCCCACGTCGTAGGTATCCAGTTCCCGACCAGGGGCGTGGGCCGTGTGAGCACCGAACCCGCCGACGAGGCGACCTCGCTCCTGGACACCCTCCGCGTCGGTGTCGTCATGCTGGACGGGGACGGCACCGTCCTGGTCTGGAGCCCGACCACCCAGGAGATCCTGGGCTGGTCGGCCGAGGACACCGTCGGCCGCTCGATCGAGGACTTCGTCGAGAGCGACGAGGCCGAGCGCCGTGCCCGCCGCAACAGCCTCGGGCGCACCGGAAGCTGGCAGGGCATCCTGCACATCCGCCACCGGGCGGGGAGCGTGGTCGAGGTCGAGGGCCGCGGCTCGATGCTGCGGGACACCGAGCAGCGCCCGTTCGTCCTGGCCAGCATCATGGAGACCAGCCGGCTGCGTGCCGTCGAGCACGATCTGGCCGTGCTCGACGCCCTGTTCGCCTCCTCGCCGCTGGGCATCGCGGTCTTCGACACCGACCGGCGCTTCGTCCGCTTCAACGACGCACTCGTACGACTGAACAACGCCACCCGCGCCGAGCTCATCGGCCACACCGTCGCCGACCTGCTCCCGGCCGCCATGGCCGAGGAGGTGCTGCAGATCCAGTCCAGGGTGCTGGAGACCGGGCGCTCGGTCGTGGACCTGGTGACCACCGCGCCCGACGGCAGGGGAGCCCGCTCCCTCTCCTACGCCCGGATCACCGACCGCAGCGGCACGGTGCGCGGGGTGAGCTGCACGGTCATGGACATCACCGAGCGGCTGGAGGCGCTCAACAAGGCGGAGGCGGCACGGCAGCGGCTCGCCCTGCTCGACGAGGTCGGCGTGGCGCTCGGCAACCTGCTGGACGTGCACGCCATTGCGCAGGCGCTGGCCGAGGTGCTGGTGCCGAGGTTCGCCGGCTACGCCGGGATCATGCTGCGCGACGAGGTCGCCGTCGGGGGAGAGCTGCCCGAACCGGTGATTCCCGTCGGCACGCCGCTGCGCCTCTTCGGGTTCGCCGCCCGGGAGAGCGGCGAGCGCGTGGAGCGACTGCTGCGGCTCGGCAGCGAGATCCGCTACGAACGGGAGTCGCTGCTCGGCCGGGCGCTGGACAGCGGAATGCCGCAACTGGCCGGTACGCCCGAGGAGATCCTGCGCGCGACCCGGTCCGGCGACCCCCGGGTCGGGGCCACCTTCGAACTGGGGGTGCACTCGCTGATGGCGGTGCCGCTGCGGGCGCGCGGCACCGTGCTCGGGCTGCTGCTGGTGAGCCGGGCGCAGGAGGACGAGCCGTACGGGGACGACGACCGCGCGCTCGCGACGGAGGTGGCCGACCGCTCCGGCACCTTTCTGGACAACGCCCGGCTGTACGCGCGCGAGCGGGAGGGCGCGCTGATGCTCCAGCGCAGCCTGCTGCCGCAGCGCATCCCCGAGCCGCCCGGAGTCGACCTCGCCTACCGCTATGTTCCGGGAAGCAGTGGTACGGAGGTGGGCGGCGACTGGTTCGACGTCATCCCGCTGCCGGGCGGCCGGGTCGCCTTCGTCGTCGGCGACGTGATGGGGCACGGGCTGCACGCGGCGGTCACGATGGGACGGCTGCGTACCGCCGTCCGCACGCTGGCGGGCCTCGATCTGCCGCCGGACGAACTGCTCGCCCGGGTCAGCACGGTGGGGGACGACCTCTCCCACGGGCCCGACGACCCCCTGATGGCCACCTGTCTGTACGCCGTCTACGAGCCGGCTCCCACCTCGGCGGGCTCCCGCTGCGGGGTGCTGACCATGGCGAGCGCGGGTCATGTGCCGCCGTTGCTGGTCACCCGCGAGGGTGAGAGCGGGTGCCGGGTCCGGCCCGTCGACGTGCCCTCGGGCGTCCCGCTCGGCGTCGTCGGACCCGAACCGGACCAGGAGTACCCGCTGACCGAGGTCGAGGTCGAGGAGGGGAGCATCCTGGTGCTGTACACCGACGGCCTGGTCGAGAGCAGGGGCGAGGACATCACCGAGGGCATCGACCGGGTCTGCGCGCTGCTCGCCGGTCCCGGCTCCCGCCGGTCGGCATCCGAGGACGCGTGCACCTGGAACGGCGCGGGCGCCTACGTCTCGACGGGACCCGTCGGCGTCACCGGCTGCGGCGCGCTGGAGAACTCCTGCGACCTGCTCATCGACTCGCTGCGCGGGCGGCGCTCCGGGGCCCCGGGCCGGCCGGGCACGGGGGACGACGTCGCGCTGCTGATGGCCAGACTCGGCGGACTGCCCGGGCACACCGCCGCCTCCTGGTCCTTCACCCCCGGCAGCTACGCCGTGCGCAGGGCGCGCGAAGCCGTACGGAAGACACTGCGCGAGTGGCGGCTCAGCGCTCTGGAGGACACCTGTGTGCTGCTGGTGAGCGAACTGGTCACCAACGCCTTGCGGTACGCGCACGGTCCCGTCGGAGTACGGGTGGTACGCGACATCGGCCGCGATCCGGCCGGGCCGGCCGGAGTGCTGATCGTGGAGGTGTCCGACCTGCTCCCCGAACCGCCCCGCGAGCGCATCGTCACCGAGGAGCAGGAGGGCGGCCGGGGGATCCAGATGGTGGCCAGCGAGGCCCGCCACTGGGGCACCCGGCACGGCCCCGACGGCAAGACGGTGTGGTTCGAACTGCCGCTGCCCTGACCGGAGCAGGAGGGTGCCGGTCATCCCGTCCGCAACAGCAGCACCGGACGCGGCTCGGGTGGCGCGGGGTGGCGCGAAACCCCGGCGCGGCCCGGTCCGTGGCCGGTGCGCACTCCTGGGGTTCGATCCGGCCTTCCCTGGTTAGGAGTCAGGGGTGACTCCCGTGAACAGCGGGGGTGTGCGCGTATTGCCTCGTCGTGACAAGGAAGACTTGTGGCGATCGGGAAGAGCGGGCTCCGGATGGCTCTCCGGCCTGCCACACTTCTCGGACCGGAGGCGAGCACCGGCAGTGGAAGGGGCGGCATTGAGCGATATCCCGGTGGAGGCGGCCGGTAAGCAGGACGACGTACGTCGTGCCCTGGCCCTGCTGAACGCCGCGGGCGCGCGGATCGGCAACTCACTGGATCTGGAGACCACGGCCCGCGAACTGCTGGACGTGGCGGTGCCCCAGTTCTGCGATCTGGCCTCCGTCGACCTGTACGAGAGCGTGCTGGCCGGGGACGAACCCCGCCCCGTCGGACCGACGCCTCCCGAGGACACCGACGGCGCCGAGGGCCTCGGCGGACCGGAATCCGCTCGGTGCGAGGCGGCCGGGGGCCGCCTCGCCGGCGGGCTGCCCCGGCGGCGCCGGGAGCCGGTCGGCTCGCCGCGCGGCGAGCTGCGCCGGGTCGCCTTCGCCAGCGCCGTAGCCAACACCCCCTACGGGTACGTACTTCCCGACGAGGAGGCGCGGGCCGGCGAAGCCGTGGTCCGCCCGCGCGGCGCCGCCCAAGGCGGAACCGCACCGGACGGCGCGGACCCGGCGCGGGGCGCGGCTCGCGCCCGGGCAGGCGGTGCCGCGCCACCAGCCGGGCAGCCGGGGCAGCCCGCGGAGGTGGGCTCCACGCACTGCTACGCCGAGCACTCCCCGTTCGCCACGGCGCTGCGCACCGGCCGGGTGCAGAACATCCCCGGCCAGGACGGCACCGTACCGGCGCAGTTCGGCGCCGTCGTGCAGTCCACACTCGCCGTGCCCATGGTCGCCCGCGACCGGGTGCTGGGCCTCGCGCAGTTCTCCCGCGCCAAGGGCAGCGAGCCGTTCGGCGAGCGTGACGGCGCCCTCGCCGCCGAGCTGGCGGCCCGCGCCGCCGTCTGCATCGACAACGCCCGCCTCTACCGCCGGGAGCACGAGCGCGCCCTCATCCTGCAGCGCAGCCTGCTGCCGCCGGGCGACCCGGAGGCCGCCGGGCTGGAGATCGCCTGCCGCTATCTGCCGGGCAACCCGGCCACCGAGGTCGGCGGCGACTGGTTCGACGTCATCGAACTGCCCGGCCACCGCACCGCCATCGTCGTCGGCGACGTGATGGGGCGCGGGCTGCGGGCCGCGGTCGCCATGGGTGAACTCCGCACCGCCGTACGCACTCTCGCCCTCACCGACATGGAACCCGCCGAGGTGCTGGGCGCGCTGGACGAGATCGCGCGCGGTCTGGGCGATCCGCGCAAGCAGCACTCCCAGCGGGGCCAGCGGGGCAGTGACACGGACCTGTCCGAGGTCTACCTGGCCACCTGCATCTACGCCGTCTACGACCCGGTCTCCCGGCGCTGCACCTTCGCCAACGCCGGGCATCTGCCGCCCATCATGGTCGAGCCGGGCGAGCCCGCGCTGCTGCTGGAGGTGCCCAAGGGTGTGCCGCTCGGTGTGGGCGGCGAGCCGTTCGAGGAGATCGAGATCGAGCTGCCGGAGGGGGCGATGCTGTCCCTCTACACCGACGGCCTGGTCGAGTCCCGGGACCATCCGCTGGACGAGGGGCTGGACCGGTTCCGCTCGGCGCTCACCGACGCCGCCGAGCCGCTGGAGGACACCGCGGACCGCGTGCTGCGCACCCTCAACGTGCACCACGGCGAGGACGACATCGCACTCCTCGTCGCCCGGGTGCAGGGCCTGGACCCCGAGCACGTCGGCGACTGGACGCTGCCGCCCGAGCCGCGGTCGGTCGCGCGGGCCCGCGAGCTGATGTGCGAGCAGCTCGCCGCCTGGGACCTGGAAGCGCTCAGCGACACCGCCGAGCTGCTGGTCAGCGAACTGGTCACCAACGCGCTGCGGTACGGCGAGGGGAACATCCGGCTGCGACTGCTGCTGGAGCGGACGCTGGTGTGCGAGGTGTGGGACGCGGGGCAGGTCCAGCCGCGCAGGCGCCGGGCCCGGGACACCGACGAGGGCGGCCGGGGACTGCAACTGGTCGACCTGCTCTCCACCGGCTGGGGAAGCCGCCGGGTGCCCTCCGGCAAGGCCGTCTGGTTCCAGTTGTCCCGCCCCGAGGAAGGGGGAGCGGCGCCGGACCCGACCGAGGCGCTGCTGAACCTGTTCTGAGCCGCTCCGAGTCCCCTGCCCGCCATCCGTGAGCGGGCGGTGGCCGCCTTCGGACGGTGGGGCCCGAACGGCCTGCGGACGGCTGGGGCCCGAACGCGCGAGACGGCCGGTGGCGCGGCGGATCCCGCCGCGCCACCGGCCGCCCCGAAGCGCCCGGCCCGTCAGCTCGTCCGGCGGCGGATCTTGTTGCCCAGCCAGACCAGCGGGTCGTACTTGCGGTCGGCGGCGCGTTCCTTGAGCGGGATCAGCGCGTTGTCCGTGATCCTGATGTGCTCGGGGCAGACCTCCGTGCAGCACTTGGTGATGTTGCAGTAGCCGAGCCCGTGCTCCTCCTGCGCCGTGGACTTGCGGTCCAGGCCGGTCTCCTCGGCGGCGTCCAGCGGGTGCATGTCCAGCTCGGCGACCCGCATCAGGAAGCGCGGCCCGGCGAAGGCCGTCTTGTTCTCCTCATGGTCGCGCACCACATGGCAGGTGTCCTGGCACAGGAAGCACTCGATGCACTTGCGGAACTCCTGCGAGCGCCCCACGTCCTCCTGCTGCATCCGGTACTCGCCCGGCCCCAGATCCTGGGGCGGCACGAACGCGGGTACCTGCCGCGCCTTCTCGTAGTTGAAGCCGACGTCGGTCACCAGGTCCCGCACCACCGGGAAAGCGCGCAGCGGAGTGACGGTGAGGGTCTCGTCGCGGTCGAAGACCGACATGCGGGTCATGCACAGCAGCCGGGGCCGCCCGTTGATCTCCGCGCTGCACGAACCGCACTTGCCCGCCTTGCAGTTCCAGCGGACCGCGAGGTCCGGGGCCTGGGTCGCCTGGAGGCGGTGGATGATGTCGAGGACGACCTCGCCCTCGTTCACCTCGACGGTGAAGTCCTCCAGGCCGCCGCCGTCCACATCGCCGCGCCAGACCTTGAAGTGCGCGTCGTAGCTGGTCGTGTCCGGTGCGGTAGTCACTCGCTCGTCAGCTCCTCGTCGGTCAGATATTTGATCAACTCCTCCTTCTCGAACAGCTCAAGGAGGTCCTTGCGGATCGGCGGCATCTCGCGGCGCCGCAGCGCGATCCGGCCCGCGCGGCCCGCCGCCGCCTCGGTCCCCGCCTCGGCCCCGGCCTCGGTACCGGCCGGTTCCGGGGCGGTGGCGGCGAGGGTGCAGACCAGGTTGGCGCGGCGCCACTCGCGGTCCATCTCGGGATGGTCGTCGCGGGTGTGCCCGCCGCGCGACTCGGTACGGTTCAGCGCGGCGCGGGCCACGCACTCGCTCACCAGCAGCATGTTGCGCAGGTCGAGCGCCAGGTGCCAGCCCGGGTTGAACTGCCGGTGCCCCTCCACCTTCGCGCGGCGGGCCCGCTCGCGCAGTTCGGCCAGCCGCTCCAGCGCCTCGGACATCTCCTCCTCGCGGCGGATGATGCCGACCAGCTCGTTCATGGACCGCTGCAGGTCCTGATGGACCGTGTACGGGTTCTCGGCCGCCGCCGGCTCCTGCGCGCGCTCCTCCTCCGACGCCGATCCGACGCCGAAGGGGCGCAGCGCCTCGGCCGCCGCCGCGTCGATCTGCGCGTCGCCGACCCGCGGGCGCTCACCGGTATGGCCGCGCGCGTACTCCGCGGCGTGCAGCCCGGCCCGGCGGCCGAAGACCAGCAGGTCGGAGAGGGAGTTGCCGCCCAGCCGGTTGGAGCCGTGCATCCCGCCGGCCACCTCGCCCGCCGCGAACAGCCCCGGGACGCCGCGGGCCGCCGCGGTGTCCGAGTCGACGTCCACGCCGCCCATCACGTAGTGGCAGGTCGGGCCGACCTCCATGGGTTCGGCCGTGATGTCGACGTCGGCCAGCTCGCGGAACTGGTGGTGCATGGAGGGCAGCCGGCGCTTGATCGTCTCGGCGGGCATCCGGGTGGAGACGTCCAGGAAGACCCCGCCGTGCGGGGAGCCGCGCCCGGCCTTGACCTCCGCGTTGATGGCCCGTGCCACCTCGTCGCGGGGCAGCAGCTCGGGCGGGCGGCGGTTGCTGTCCGGGTCCTCGTACCAGCCGTCGGCCTCCTGCTCGGACTCGGCGTACTTCTCCTTGAAGATGTCCGGGACGTACTCGAACATGAACCGCTTGCCCTCGGAGTTGCGCAGCACCCCGCCGTCGCCGCGCACCGACTCGGTGACCAGGATGCCCTTCACCGACGGCGGCCAGACCATCCCCGTGGGATGGAACTGCACGAACTCCATGTTGATCAGCGAGGCGCCGGCCAGCAGCGCCAGCGCGTGCCCGTCCCCGGTGTACTCCCAGGAGTTGGAGGTCACCTTGAACGACTTGCCGATGCCGCCGGTCGCCAGCACCACGGCGGGCGCTTCGAGGACGAAGAACCGGCCGCTCTCGCGCTCGTAGCAGAAGACCCCGGAGACCCGGTCGTCCTCCTTGAGGACCTGGGTGACGGTGCACTCCTGGAAGACCTTGATCCGGGCCTCGTAGTCGCCGCTCTCCTTGAAGTCCTCCTGCTGGAGCGAGACGACCTTCTGCTGGAGCGTGCGGATCAGCTCCAGGCCCGTGCGGTCGCCGACGTGGGCCAGCCGCGGGTACTCGTGCCCGCCGAAGTTGCGCTGCGAGATCCGGCCGTCCGGCGTGCGGTCGAACAGCGCGCCCCAGGTCTCCAGCTCCCACACCCTCTCGGGTGCCTCGCGGGCGTGCAGTTCGGCCATCCGCCACTGGTTGAGGAACTTGCCGCCGCGCATGGTGTCGCGGAAGTGCACCTGCCAGTTGTCGCCCTCGTTGACGTTGCCCATGCTGGCGGCGATGCCGCCCTCGGCCATCACCGTGTGGGCCTTGCCGAAGAGTGATTTGCAGATCACCGCGGTGCGCAGCCCCTGCTCCCGGGCCTCGATCGCGGCCCGCAGTCCGGCGCCTCCCGCGCCGACGATGACGACGTCCCATTGCTGACGTTCGACGTGTGCCATGTCGCTGGTGTCCCTCTCAGAAGAGCCGCGGGTCGGTGAAGGTGCCGGTGGCGAGCAGGTAGACGTAGAAGTCCGCCAGCGCCACGCTGAGCAACGAGGCCCAGGCGAGCAGCATGTGCCGCTCGTTGAGCTTTCCGACCCAGCCCCACATCCGGTAGCGCACCGGGTGCTTGGAGAAGTGCCGCAGCCTGCCGCCGATGATGTGCCGGCAGGAGTGGCAGGAGAGGGTGTACGCCCAGATCAGCAGGATGTTGACGAGGAAGACCAGCGTGCCCAGGCCCATGTGGCCCCACTCGTACTGCTCGTTGCGGAAGCCGAGCACGGTGTCCCAGGTGAGGATCGCCGCCACCAGCAGTGCCGCGTAGAAGAAGTAGCGGTGGACGTTCTGCAGGATCAGCGGGAAGCGGGTCTCGCCGGTGTACTTCCTGTGCGGCTCGGCGACCGCGCAGGCCGGGGGAGAGGCCCAGAAGCCGCGGTAGTACGCCTTGCGGTAGTAGTAGCAGGTGAGCCGGAAGCCCAGCGGGAAGATCAGGATGAGCAGCGCGGGGGAGAGCCCCCACCACTCGCCGAACAGGCCCCAGTTGGGCCCGCCCTTCATCGTCGAGCAGTTGTCCGCCAGACAGGGCGAGTAGAACGGCGAGACGTACGGTGCGTGGTAGTAGTCGGCGTTCGCGAACGCGCGCCACGTCGAGTAGACGACGAACGCCAGCAGGCCGAGCGCCGTCGCGGCGGGGGCGAGCCACCACCGGTCCGTGCGCAGATGCGGCGCGTCGATGGCGGCGCGGGTGCCGGCGCGCACGCCGGTGGATCCCGGGTCCACGGGAGGGCGGGACCCGGTGTTCGGTCGGGGTTCGGTGCCAGTGGCCAACGGTTTCTCCGGATGAGACGGCTGGGGTCAGGGCAGGCCCGGGCAGCAAGGGCGTGCCTTCAACGACTCGCTGTCCAACGAGTCACGGTGCGTGCCGGTCGCGCGCTCCGAGCCCCTCGTCGTCGACATCCGTCCACAGGCCCGGGTCGTAGGGCTGGTCCGGGATGGTCACCATCTCGGCGGGCGGCTCGGCCCTCGGCGGCGGAGCGGTGGCTCTCAGCAGGGAGAGCGACTCCTTGAGGTGTTCGGCGTCGCTGCGTACCCGCCTGATCTCCAGGCCGGTGCCGACGTGTTTCTCCAGTCGGCCCACGCAGCGCGCGAGATCGTCCAGGCAGCGCTGAGCGGCTGTCAGTTCGTCGTGCAGAGACATGACTTGCCCACCTCCGCGGTGGTGGCGGCTGGCGCGGTCCATGCGCGTGGCGAGTGTTGCGCGTCACACTCCCGCTTGTGAAGGGTGCGGTACGCCTTTCCGCCGTACGGGCCACCCCGGCGGCCCCCGGGACCCGCGGCCACCGGTCCGGGGGTGCCGTCGGGCCGCTGGTTCCGGCGCCCTGGCCGGCCGCCGGTTCCGGGGCGGTGTCCGAGGAGCGTCGGCCCCGGCTCGCTCGAATGCCCGTACGGGATCGTCGCCCGGGTCAGCCCGTCCGGGCGACCGGGGGCGCGGGATCCGGACTGCGCGCTCCCCGCGTGCCGCACCGGAGTGCTCCGCACGGGTGGCGTGTGTACTCCGTAGGCCGTGTTGCCCGCCTCCCGGGTGTGCGGGCGCCCTCGGCGGGGCGAAAAGATGTGATGAACCGCCAAAGCCGCCGAAAGTGGACGTACGCGGGCGCGGTCAGCCCCGGAGGTTTCAGCATGCGAGCCGTCCCAGCCGAATCACCCAGGCCCTCGAGGCCGCCCCGGTCGGAGAGGAACACCGGCCGGTACGCCACCCTCCCGCTGAGCAGGAACCGGCGCCGCACCCGGCGCTGGGTGGCCGCACTGACCGCCGGAGTGCTGCTGCCGCTGCCACTCGCCGCGTGCGGGGGGTCGGACTCGCAGGACGCCGAGGCCGGGAACGTCGGCTCGGCCCGGGCCGGCGGCGACGTACGGGCCGCCGCGCGGCAGCAGATCGCCTCCGGCGGCACTCTGCGCTGGGCGGTGGACGCGCCGCCCAGCACGTTCAACGTCTTCCAGCCCGACTCGACCGAGGCGACCCAGCGGGTTGCCGGGGCCACCCTGCCCTCGCTGTTCGACCTCGACAAGCGCGGCCGCCCGCAGACCGACCCGGACTTCCTGCGCAGCGCCGAGGTCACCGACACCGACCCGCGGCAGACCGTCGTCTACAAGCTCAACCCCAAGGCCCGCTGGAGCGATGGGCGGCGGCTGGGCGCGGCGGACTTCCGCGCCCAGTGGAAGGCGCTGCGCGGCAAGAACAACGCCTACTGGACCGCGCGGAACGCCGGATACGACCGGATCCGCAAGATCACCAAGGGTGCCGGGGACGACGAGGTGAAGGTCGTCTTCAACAAGCCCTACGCGGACTGGCGGTCGCTGTTCACACCGCTGTACCCGAAGCAGGCCATGCGCAGCCCTAAGGTCTTCAACGACGGTCTCCGCACCTCGCTGCCCGCCGCCGCGGGTCCGTTCCGGGTGGCCAAGGCGGGCAAGGACCGCTCCCGCACCCTGCTCAAGCGCAACCCCCGCTGGTGGGGCGACCGGGCGAAGCTGGACCGCATCGTGCTGACGGCCGTGCCTCGCGACGAGCGGACCGCGGCCCTGGCCAAGGGCACGGTGGACGTCGCCGACATCGGCGCCTCGACGGCCCAGCGGATCGGCGCGGCGAACGGGCTGGGCGGCCCGCAGCGCCCCGACGCGGCCGAAGGCGCCAAGAACGCGGCGGAGGCCCGCAAGCAGGAGGCGAAGCGGCGCGAGGCGCGCAAGCGCAAGGCCCGGGAACGGCTGGGCGCCGCCACCGCGCGGGCGCTGGGCGGCTACGAGGTCCGCCGGGCCCTCGACCCTGCCTACACCCAGCTCACCCTGAACGCCTCCGGCGGCCCGCTCGCCGACGAGCGGGTGCGCCGCGCGGTGGCGCAGGCCATCGACCGGGACGAGCTGGCGGAGAAGGCGCTCGCGGGCACCGGGCTGCCGGACGATCCGCTCGGCAGCCATCTGCGGATGGCCGACCAGGACGGCTACCGGGACAACAGCGGGGCCTTCGGCAGCGCGGATCTCGACTCCGCGCAGTCCCTGCTGGCCGACGCGGGCTGGAAGACCGGCGGCCTCGCCGGGCCGAACGCCGACGGAAGCGCCGGGAAGGCGGACGGCGAGCAGAAGAAGGGGGAGAAGGGCAAGAGCGGGGAGCAGGCGGACCGGGCCGAAGGCGGGCCCGCCGAGCCGCCCGCGGCGGCCGGCTCCCCCGACGCGGGCGGCCGCGCCCCCCACCGCGCCGCGGCCGAGGCATCCGTCGTGCGACTGACCGCCGCACAGATCGCCCGGGTCGTGGACCGGCCGTTGGGTCTGGCGGCCTCGACCACCGCTCAGCGCGGCGCCGTCCTGGCGCAGGCCGCGCACTCCAGCCTGGCCTCCGCCGAGCGGACCGGCTCGGAGCGCGAGCTCAGCCGGGCCAAGGCCGCGCTCGAGACGGCCGAGAAGGTGCAGGCCACGGCCCGGGAGATGCGGCTGCTGGCGGGCGACCCGGCCAGCGCGGTGCGCAGCAAGGACGGCAAGCCGCTCGCGCTGCGGTTCGTGCTGCCGAGCGGCAAGGGCTCGGCGCAGCTGCGGGCCACCGGCAAGCGCATCGCCCGGATGCTGAACGAGGTCGGCATCCGCACCCAGATCAAGGAAGTGCCCGGCGACAGCTACTTCAAGGACCACATCGCGGCGGGCGACTACGACCTGGCGCTGTTCTCCTGGCCGGCGACGGCCTTCCCCGCCACCGAGGCGCGGCCGATCTTCGCCAAGCCGCGGGCGGCGTCCGACGGCTCGCTGCTGGTCGAGCAGAACTACGCGCGCGTCGGCACCGACCGGATCGACCAGCTCTTCGAGCAGGCGGCGGGCGAGCTCGACGACGGGCGCCGCAAGGAGCTGATGGAGAAGGCCGACCGGCGGATCTGGGCGGTGGCCGGTTCGCTGCCGCTCTACCAGCGCCCGCAGCTCGTGGCGGTCAAGCGGGACCTGGCCAACGTCGGCGCCTCCGGTTTCGCCTCTCCCGCGTACGAGGACATGGGCCGCCGGAAGAGCTGAGCGAGGTCGCCGGGCCTCGGTTCTCCGGGGCCGCCGGGGCCTCGTGCCGCCGGGGGCCGCCGACCGCCCGGGGACGAGGTGCAGCCCGCCCCCGCCCGCCCGCCGCCGCGGGCGGCCCGCGGCCCCGGGAGCCCGCTACCACGGCCCCGTCCGGCACTCGGCGGACGGGGCCGTACCATGGTTGACGAGGCCGCGGCGAGCCGTGCCCGGCGTCAGGGACCGCGGCCGGTCGCACAGGGCCGGGCACCACCGGCCGGGAGGCCGGGGAAGCGCGGCCCGATCCGTCAACCCGGGAGACACCCCCCAGTGCCCACGCGCCACGACATCCGCAACGTCGCTATCGTCGCCCACGTCGACCACGGCAAGACAACCCTGGTCGACGCCATGCTCAAGCAGGCCGGAGCCTTCGCGGCCCACCAGCTCGAATCCGTCGACGACCGGGTGATGGACTCGAACGACCTGGAGCGCGAGAAGGGCATCACCATTCTCGCGAAGAACACCGCGGTCCGGTACCACCCCAAGGACGGCGGCGACCCGGTCACCATCAACATCATCGACACCCCCGGCCACGCCGACTTCGGCGGCGAGGTCGAGCGCGGGCTGTCGATGGTGGACGCGGTCGTCCTGCTGGTCGACGCCTCCGAGGGGCCGCTGCCGCAGACCCGCTTCGTGCTCCGCAAGGCGCTCCAGGCGCGGCTCCCCGTGATCCTCTGCGTGAACAAGACGGACCGCCCCGACGCCCGGATCTCCGAGATCGTGGACGAGACCTACGACCTCTTCCTGGACCTGGACGCGGACGAGGAGCAGATCGAGTTCCCCATCGTCTACGCCTGCGCCCGCGACGGTGTCGCTTCGCTGACCCAGCCCGCCGACGGCGCGGTGCCCGAGGACAGCACCAACCTGGAGCCGTTCTTCACCACCCTGCTGGAGACGGTGCCCGCGCCCGTGTACGAGGAGGGCGCGCCGCTGCAGGCGCACGTCACCAACCTGGACGCGGACAACTTCCTGGGCCGGATCGCGCTGCTGCGGGTCAAGGAGGGATCGCTGAAGAAGGGCCAGACCGTGGCCTGGATGAAGCGGGACGGCACGGTGCACAACGTGCGGATCACCGAGCTGCTGATGACCGAGGCCCTGACCCGCAAGCCCGCCAGCGAGGCCGGGCCGGGGGACATCTGCGCGGTCGCCGGTATCCCCGACATCATGATCGGCGAGACGCTGGCGGACGCCGAGAACCCGGTGGCGCTGCCGCTGATCACCGTCGACGAGCCCGCCATCTCGATGACGATCGGCACCAACAACTCCCCGCTGGTCGGCAAGGGCGGCAAGGGCCACAAGGTCACAGCGCGGCTGGTCAAGGACCGGCTGGACCGGGAGCTGATCGGCAACGTCTCGCTGCGGGTGCTGCCCACCGAGCGCCCCGACACCTGGGAGGTGCAGGGCCGTGGTGAGCTGGCGCTGGCCATCCTGGTGGAGACGATGCGGCGGGAGGGCTTCGAGCTGACCGTGGGCAAGCCGGAGGTCGTCACCCGCGAGGTCGAGGGCAAGCTGCACGAGCCGGTCGAGCGGATGACCATCGACGCCCCGGAGGAGCACCTGGGCGCCATCACCCAGCTCATGGCGACCCGCAAGGGCCGGATGGAGACCATGACCAACCACGGCTCCGGCTGGGTGCGCATGGAATGGCTCGTCCCCTCGCGCGGGCTGATCGGCTTCCGTACGGAGTTCCTGACCGAGACCCGCGGCACCGGCATCGCGCACTCGATCTTCGAGGGGCACGAGCCGTGGTTCGGCGAGCTGCGTACGCGGCGCAGCGGGTCGCTGGTCGCGGACCGCTCCGGGGTGGCGACGCCGTTCGCCATGATGAACCTCCAGGAGCGCGGCACGATCTTCATCGAGCCCGGCACCGAGGTGTATGAGGGCATGCTCGTCGGCGAGAACTCCCGTTCCGACGACATGGACGTCAACATCACCAAGGAGAAGAAGCTCACCAACATGCGGGCGGCCTCCGCGGACACGACGGAGAACCTGGTGCCCCCGCGGCGGCTCTCGCTGGAGCAGGCGCTGGAGTTCTGCCGCGAGGACGAGTGCATCGAGGTGACGCCGGAGACGGTACGGATCCGGAAGGTGAACCTCGACATGAAGGAGCGTGCGCGCGCTGCGGCCCGCGCCAAGCGCTGACCGCAGGAGCGTTCCGGCGCTGTGACGGCTGTGTGACGCGCTGTCCGGCCTTCGCGTCCGGTCGCGCTCCGTAGTGGTCCGATCGCACGTACAGGGGCCCCACCCGTCGGGTGGGGCCCCTTCGTGCATCGTGGGATGCGCGCCGCGCTTCACTCGTGTCCGGTGAGCAGAGAATCCTCCCAGGGGATTGTCCATTTGATCCGCATTAGTGCACTACCACTCTCCGAATAACGGATAAGAAGTTGCATGTGTAATCAAAATGAAACTCGTTGACCCTGGTTCAACAGGGGGGTGAAGGCGGATAGTGAAGTCATCGAGCTCGGGTTAGAGAGTCACGCACCGTCATGTGGGCGCCGACTCCGCGAGCGTGGGGGCGTGTTGTGCAGATCCGGCAGAACTGTCGGATCCGGGCACCGCCCCTCTTTTCTTGGCGAAAACTCTGAGGAGGACGCCCCATGCGCGGCGCGAAGACGATGCAGTGGTCCGCTCTCGCGGCGGCGGTGGCCCTGGCGGCCACGGCCTGCGGCGGTTCGGACGGCGGCGGCTCGGCCGCCGGGAAGCCCGCCGGGTACGTCTCTATGTTCAACGGCGAGCCCCAGCACCCGCTGATGCCGTCCAACACGAACGAGAAGTTCGGCGGCTACGTCATCGACGCGCTGTTCACCGGGCTGGTCGGGTACGACGCCAAGGGCGGCCTGATCGACATGAACGCCGAGTCGGTCGACACCAAGGACAACAAGACCTGGACCGTCAAGCTCAAGAAGGGCTGGAAGTTCCACGACGGCACGGACGTGACCGCCGAGTCCTACGTCAAGGCGTGGAACTGGATGGCCAACGTCAAGAACAAGCAGGCCAACAGCTACTGGTTCGGCGACATCAAGGGCTACGAGGACGTCCACCCGGAGAAGGGCGACCCGAAGAAGGACGAGATGTCCGGGCTGAAGGTCGTCGACGACCGGACCTTCACCATCGAGCTGTCCGAGCCGGTCCCGTACTTCGAGTACAAGCTGGGCTACAAGACCTTCACCCCGCTGCCCGAGTCGTTCTACAAGGACCCCAAGGGCTTCGGCCAGAAGCCGGTGGGCAACGGCCCCTACGAATTCCAGAAGTGGACCCACAACAAGCTGATCCAGGTCAAGGCCGTGGACAGCTACAAGGGGTCCAACAAGGCCAAGAACAAGGGCATCCAGTTCAAGAACTACTCCAAGCTGGAGTCCGCCTACCAGGACGCCCTCTCCGGCAACCTGGACCTGGTCGACGGCGTCGGTCCCAAGGACCTGCCCAAGCGCAAGGCCGACTTCGGCGACCGCGCCCTGGACGTGCCCTACGCCGGCACCCAGAGCATCGTCCCGGCCCTCTACTCCAAGCCGTTCAAGGACATCGACCCCAAGGTGATCCAGGGCCTGTCGATGGCCATCGACCGCAAGACGATCACCAAGACGGTGCTCCAGGGCACCCGTATACCCTCCAAGAGCTTCACCCCGCCCCAGGTCAAGGGCTACCAGAAGCTCGACACCGATGTGCTGTCCTACAACCCGAAGAAGGCCAAGCAGTACGTCGAGGACGGCGGCGGCGTCCCGGGCAACAAGATCTGGATCCAGTACAACGCCGACGGCGGCCACAAGGAATGGGTGACCGCGGTCTGCAACAGCATCACCAAGGCCACCGGGGTCAAGTGCGTCGGTGACTCCAAGCCGGACTTCCAGACCGACCTCGAGGCGCGCCAGGCCAACAAGGTCAAGGGCACCTACCGCGGCGGCTGGCTCGCGGACTACCCGCTGAACATCAACTTCATGCAGGACCTGTACAAGACCGGCGCCTCCACCAACTACGGCCGGTTCTCCGACAAGAAGGTCGACGAGCTCTTCACCAAGGGCGACCACGCCGACTCCCTCGACGCCTCCGTCAAGGACTACCAGGCGGCGGAGAAGGAACTGCTGAAGAAGATGCCGGCCATCCCGCTGTGGGACTACGCGGCCAACATCGTGCACGGCGAGGACATCGACGGCGTCAAGGTCGGCTTCGACGGCAACGTCCTCATCACCGACATCACCGTCAAGTAGCAGCACGTCGCTGACGCCGGGGCTGCCCGCACGGACGCGGGCGGTCCCGGCCGTCGCCTGAATCCTCTTTCCGTTACGGAGGCACTATGGGGCGCTATGTCGCGCGGCGACTGCTCCAGATGATCCCGGTCTTCATCGGGTCGACTCTGCTGATCTTCAGCATGATGTACGCGCTGCCCGGCGACCCCGTGGCGGCGCTCTACGGTGAAAAGCGGCCGGACCCCGCACAGATCGCGGCCATCAAGCATCAGCTCGGGATGGACCTGCCCCTGTGGCACCAGTACTGGAACTACCTCACCGGTCTGTTCCAGGGGGACTTCGGTACCCAGATAGCCACCCAGCGGCCGGTGGCCGAGGTGATCGAGCAGGCGTTCCCGGTGACGATCCGGCTCACGCTCTTCGCGTTCGTCTTCACCGTCGTGGTGGGTGTGCTGCTCGGCATGGTCTCCGGCCTGTTCGCCGACAAGGCCTTCGACCGGATCGTCCTGATCTTCACGCTGCTGCTGATCTCGATCCCCAGCTTCGTGCTCGGATACCTCTTCCAGTATCTCTTCGCCTTCCAGCTCGACTGGCTCACCCCCACCGTGCAGGACTCCCGAGATATCGGGCAGCTGCTGCTGCCGGCCATCGTGCTGGCTGCGCTCTCGCTGGCGTATGTCACCCGGCTCACCCGCACCTCGGTGGCGGAGAACCTGCGGGCCGACTACATACGCACCGCCATCGCCAAGGGGCTGCCGCGCCGCCGGGTGGTCGGAATCCACCTGCTGCGCAACTCGCTCATCCCGGTGGTCACCTTCCTCGGTACCGACATCGGCGCGCTGATGGCCGGTGCGGTCGTCACCGAGGGCATCTTCAACGTGCACGGCGTCGGCAACACCATCTTCGAAGCGCTCAACCGGCGCGAGGGCTCCACGGTCGTCGGCATCGCCACGCTGATCGTCATCGTCTATCTCGTCGCCAGCCTGCTCGTCGACCTGCTTTACGCGGTCCTGGACCCGAGGATCCGTTATGACTGAGACCCTGAACGTGCCCGCATCGGCGTCCACGGATCCGCAGCCCGACCCCTCGGGCGCGGACGCCAAGCCGGCCAAGGGCCGCAGTCTGTGGACAGATGCCTGGCAGGACCTGCGCCGCAACCCGATGTTCGTCATCTCGGCCGTGCTGATCGTGCTGCTGCTCACGATGGTCGCCTTTCCCGGCTGGTTCACCTCCGCCTCTCCGACGGTGGGCGACCTGACGCACCACTACCAGGGCGAGCCCCGCTACACCCACTTCTTCGGCGAGGACTGGTTCGGGTACGACACCCAGGGTCGTTCCGTGTGGGCTCGCATGGTCCACGGCGCCCGGGCCTCCGTGCTCGTCGGTGTACTGGTGACGCTGTCGGTGACGCTGGTCGGTGGCATCGTCGGCCTGGTCGCCGGGTACTTCGGCGGCTGGCTGGACAGCGTGCTCTCCCGGATCACCGACATCTTCCAGGGCATCCCCTTCCTGCTCGGTGCCATGGTCGTGCTCACCACCTTCACCAAGAGCAACCTGTGGGTCGTCATCGCCGCCTTGCTCTTCCTCGGCTGGACGCAGATCGCCAGGGTGGCGCGGGGTTCGGTGATCACGGTCAAGCAGAGCGACTACGTGCATGCGGCGAAGTCACTGGGCGCGAGCACGGTACGGATCATGTTCCGGCACATCGTGCCCAACGCGCTCGCTCCTGTGGTGGTCGTCGCGACGACGGCGCTCGGCGGCTACATCGCGGCCGAGGCGACCCTCTCCTACCTGGGCATCGGCCTGGCCGCACCCGCGGTCTCCTGGGGTGTGGACGTCTCCAACGGCAAGGACGCGCTGCGTACCGCGCCGCACATTCTGATTTCCCCCGCCGTCATGGTGTCCCTCACTGTGCTGGCGTTCATCATGCTCGGCGATGCGGTCCGCAACGCCCTCGATCCGAAGAGCCGTTGAGGGAGGCGGGAGAAGACATGACCCTCCTCGAAGTGCGCGACCTGCACGTCGATTTCCAGACCCGGGACGGTGTCGTCAAGGCCGTCAACGGCGTCAACTACAGCGTCGAGGCCGGTGAGACGCTGGCGGTGCTGGGCGAGTCCGGTTCGGGCAAGTCGGTGACCGCGCAGGCGGTCATGGGCATCCTCGACATGCCGCCGGGGCGCATACCCAAGGGCGAGATCCTCTTCCACGGCGATGACATGCTCACCATGTCCAAGGAGGAGCGGCGTAAGATCCGCGGCGCCCGGATCGCGATGATCTTCCAGGACGCGCTCTCGTCGCTGAACCCGGTGCTGACCGTGGGCTACCAGCTGGCCGAGATGTTCCGCGTCCACCAGGGGCTGGGCCGCAAGGAGGCCAAGGCCCGGTCGATCGAGCTGATGGAGCGGGTGAAGATCCCCGCGGCCAAGGCCCGGGTGAACGACTATCCGCATCAGTTCAGCGGGGGTATGCGACAGCGGATCATGATCGCGATGGCGCTGGCGCTGGAGCCGGATCTGATCATCGCGGACGAGCCGACGACGGCGCTGGACGTCACGGTGCAGGCCCAGGTGATGGCCCTGCTCGCCGATCTGCAGCGCGAGTACAACATGGGGCTCATCCTGATCACGCACGACCTGGGCGTGGTGGCGGACGTGGCCGACAAGATCGCGGTGATGTACGCGGGCCGGATCGTGGAGACGGCGCCGGTCAAGGAGCTCTACCGGGCCCCGGCGCACCCCTACACCAAGGGCCTGCTCGAATCCATCCCGCGGCTCGACCGCAAGGGCCAGGAGCTGTACGCCATCCAGGGGCTGCCGCCCAACATGGCCAAGGTGCCGGAGGGCTGCGCCTTCCATCCGCGCTGCCCGGCGGCGCGGGACATCTGCCGCACCGAGCTCCCCCCGCTCGCCGAGGTCGACGACGCCCGCGGCAGCGCGTGCCACTTCTGGAAGGAGACGATCGATGCCTGAGCGGCGCGAGAATTCCGAGCCGATCCTGGAGGTGCGGGATCTGGCCAAGCATTTCCCGCTGACGCAGGGCATCCTCTTCAAGCGGCAGATCGGCGCGGTGAAGGCCGTGGACGGTATCTCCTTCGATCTGTACCCGGGCGAGACGCTGGGCATCGTGGGGGAGTCGGGCTGTGGCAAGTCGACGGTGGCCAAGCTGCTGATGAACCTGGAGCGGCCGACTTCGGGGACCATCCGGTACAAGGGTGAGGACATCTCGAAGTTGTCGGGTCGGGCGTTGAAGGCGGTGCGGCGGAACATTCAGATGGTGTTCCAGGATCCGTATACGTCGTTGAATCCGCGGATGACGGTGGGGGACATCGTCGGGGAGCCGTTCGACATTCATCCTGAGGTGGCGCCGAAGGGGGACCGGCGGCGTCGGGTGCAGGAGTTGTTGGATGTGGTCGGGTTGAATCCCGAGTACATCAACCGGTATCCGCATCAGTTCAGTGGTGGTCAGCGGCAGCGGATCGGGATCGCGCGGGGGCTGGCGCTGCGTCCGGAGATCATCGTGGCGGACGAGCCGGTCTCGGCGCTGGATGTGTCGGTGCAGGCGCAGGTGGTCAATCTGATGGAGCAGTTGCAGGACGAGTTCGGGCTCTCCTACATGTTCATCGCGCACGACCTGTCCATCGTCCGGCACATCTCCGACCGCGTCGGCGTGATGTACCTCGGCAGGATGGCCGAGATCGGGTCGGACGAGCAGATCTACGAGCACCCCACGCACCCCTACACCCAGGCGCTGCTGTCGGCGGTGCCGGTGCCCGACCCGGAGGCGGAAGGGAAGCGGGAGCGGATCGTGCTGGAGGGCGACGTGCCCTCGCCGGCCAGCCCGCCCTCCGGATGCCGGTTCCGCACCCGCTGCTGGAAGGCCACGGACAGGTGTGCGGAGGAGGTGCCGCTGCTGGCGGTGCCCTCGGTGTTCGAGGGGTCCGGGTCCGGCGCGGAGCACCCCTCGGCCTGCCACTTCGCGAAGGAGGACGCCGCGGTGGTCGCCGCCTGACACCGCGCTCCTTTCACCGTCCGGAGGGGAGAGGACACCGCCGGCGCCGGTCGGCGGTGTCCTCCGAACGGGTTCCAGCCCGTTCCACGGCGGGCAGGGCAGCCAGGCATATGGTGTCAAAAGGTGTTATGTGGATCTGAGGCGTACTCGGACCCCAGCGCACCAGGAGGCACCATGCGTGCAGCCACCCGCACCACCGTGATCCGGCGGGCGCTCGCCGCCGCAGGGGTGGTCGCTCTGACGGCGACAGCGTGCGCCGGCAGCTCGGACGGCGGCGGGGGCGGTTCGGCGGACGGGGTCGTACGCGCGTTCTGGACCGATCCGCAGCACCCCGTGGAGCCCGCCAACACCAACGAGGTGCAGGGCGGCAAGGTCCTGGACATGATTTCCCGGGGTCTGAAGAAGTACAACCCGAGCACGGGCGCGGCCGAGAACGCCGTGGCCGAGTCCATCGAGAGCGACGACCAGCGGAACTTCACCGTCAAGCTGAAGAAGGGCTGGAAGTTCTCCGACGGCACCGCCGTGACGGCCAAGTCCTTCGTGGACGCCTGGAACTACGGCGCGCTCGTCACCAACAAGCAGATCAACTCGTACTTCTTCCAGTACATCGAGGGCTATCAGGACGTCCACCCGGACAAGGGCAAGCCGACGGCGAAAACCCTCTCCGGGCTCAAGGTGAAGGACGCCCGCACCTTCACCGTGAAGCTCAACCAGAAGTTCTCCCTCTGGCCGCAGACTCTCGGGTACAGCGCCTACGCACCGCTGCCGAAGTCCTTCTTCACCGACCACAGCGGCTGGCTGGAGAAGCCCGTCGGAAACGGCCCGTACAAGGTGGACTCCTACACCAAGGGCCAGTCGATGAAGCTGTCCCGGAACACCCACTACGCCGGGGACGACAAACCCCGCAACAAGGGTGTCGAACTGAAGGTCTACACCGACCAGAACACCGGCTACACCGACCTCCAGGCCGGAAACCTGGACGTGGTCGACGAACTTCCGGCCGGGCAGCTCAAGAACGCCAAGCGGGATCTGGACGGGCGCTACATCAACCAACCCGCGGGCATCATCCAGACCATCTCCTTCCCCATGTACGACAAGGCGTGGCAGAGCGAGAAGGCCGTCAAGGTGCGCCGCGGACTCTCCATGGCGATCAACCGCAAGCAGGTGACCGAAAAGATCTACCACGGCACCCGGGAGCCGGCGACCGACCTCACCTCGCCCGTGCTCAAGGCCGCCGGCGGCTACAAGCCGGGCCTCTGCGGCGATGTGTGCAGCTACGACCCGAAGCAGGCCAAGAAGCTCATCGAGGAGGGCGGCGGGCTGCCCGGCGGGAAGATCACCCTGACCTCCAACGTCGACACCGGCTCGCACCGGCAGTGGATGGAGGCCGTCTGCAACAGCATCAACCGCACGCTGGGCCGGAACAGCGCCTGCACCGTCAACCCGGTGCCCACCTTCAGCGAGTTCCGCTCCGACATCACCGACCGGAAGATGACGGGGATGTTCCGGACCGGCTGGCAGATGGACTACCCGCTCATCCAGAACTTCCTCCAGCCCATCTTCTACACCGACGCCTCCTCCAACGACTCCGGCTACTCCGACCCCCAGGCCGACAAGCTGATGGACAAGGCGAACTCCGCCACCGACGAGAAGGCCGCCATCGGTCTCTTCCAGCAGGCCGAGAAGCGCATCCTGGACACCTTCCCCGCGATCCCGCTGTGGTACCAGAACGGGAACGCCGGCTATTCCAGCCGGGTCAGCCACGTCGAACTCAACCCGTTCTCCGTCCCGGTCTTCACCGACATCAAGGTCAAGTGAGCCGCCGTGGAGCGCTACGTCGTCAGACGACTGCTCCAGATGATCCCGGTCTTCATCGGGACGACCTTTCTCATCTTCGTGATGGTGTACGCCGTCGGGGACCCGGTCAACGCGATGTTCGGGGAACGGGCCCCCGACCCGGCCACGGCCGAGCAACTGCGCGAGGAATTCAACCTCGACAAGCCCATCTGGCAGCAGTACGTGCTCTACATGGGCAACATCTTCACCGGTGACTTCGGAAACGCCTTCAACGGCCAGCCGGTGACCGAACTGATGTCGACCGCCTTCCCCATCACGATCCGGCTCGCGGTGCTCGCCATCGTCTTCGAGATCCTCGTCGGCATCACCCTGGGGGTGCTGACCGGGCTCCGCCGCGGGCGGCCCATCGACAGCGGGGTGCTGATGCTGACCCTCGTCGTCATCTCCGTCCCCACGTTCGTGACCGGCAGCCTCGCGCAGTACCTGCTCGGCGTGAAGTGGGGCTGGATCTCCCCGGCCGTCTCACCCGCGGCGCCGGCCCGCGAACTGCTGCTGCCCGCGCTGGTCCTCGCCCTCGTCTCGCTGGCCTACGTCACCCGGCTCACCCGGACCTCGATCGCGGAGAACGCCCGCGCCGACTACGTGCGCACCGCCGTGGCCAAGGGGCTCTCCCGGCGCCGGGTCACCGTGCGGCACCTGCTGCGCAACTCGCTGATCCCCGTCGTCACCTTCCTCGGGACGGACGTCGGCAACCTGATGGCCGGGGCGCTGGTCACCGAGCGGATCTTCAACATCCACGGGGTCGGCTTCCAGCTGTGGCAGGGCATCGTCCGGCAGAACTCACCCACCGTCGTCGGCTTCGTGACCGTCCTCGTCATCGTCTTCCTCCTCGCGAACCTGCTCGTCGACCTCCTGTACGCGGTGCTCGACCCGAGGATCCGCTATGCCTGACCCGCCCCGCTTCCGCCGGGGAGACACCTCCGACACCGCCGGGGACTGCCCGGCCCCCGCCGCGCCCGTGGCAGCCGGCGGTGCGCCCGCGGGAAGAGAGGGGAGCGCATGACCGGGACGCCGGCCATCGAGGGGCCCGGCGGGGCCATGGAGGAGCTGGCCGAGGAAGGGGGAGGGGGACTCCAGGGCGCGCCCCCGTCCGGGCGCGGACGGCCCGCGCGGGGGCGCAGCATGTGGTCGGACGCCTGGCACGAGCTGCGGCGCAACCCGGTGTTCGTGATCGCCGGACTGATCATCGCCTTCCTGGTGCTGATCTCCCTGTGGCCGGGCCTGATCGCCACCCGGGATCCGCTCTCCTGCCGGCTCGGCCGCTCGCTGGACCCGTCCTCGGCCGGGCACTGGTTCGGGTTCGACACCCAGGGCTGCGACGTCTACACCCGGGTCGTCTACGGGGCCCGCACCTCGGTGACGGTCGGTGTCTGCGCCACCGCCGGAGTGGCGCTGCTGGGCAGCCTGCTGGGCGGCCTCGCCGGGTTCTTCGGCGGCGTGTGGGACGCTCTGCTCTCCCGCCTCACCGACATCTTCTTCGGTATCCCCATCGTCCTGGGCGGCCTGGTCTTCCTCTCGATGACCGGCAGCCGGTCCGTCTGGACGGTCGTCACCTTCATCGTGCTGCTCGGCTGGCCGCAGGTCGCGCGGATCGCGCGCGGCTCGGTCATCACCGTCAAACAGAACGACTACGTACAGGCCGCCCGGGCGCTGGGCGCGGGCAACGCCCGGATGATGGTGCGGCACATCCTGCCCAACGCCGTCGCGCCGGTGATCGTGACCGCGACCATCGCGCTGGGCACCTACATCTCGCTGGAGGCCACGCTCAGCTACCTCGGCGTCGGGCTCCAGCCGCCCACGGTCTCCTGGGGAGCGGACATCTCCGCGGCCTCCCAGGGCATGCAGTTCCGCAACGCGCCGCACATCCTGCTGTACCCGGCCGCCGCGCTCAGCCTCACCGTGCTGGCCTTCATCATGCTCGGCGACGCCGTCCGCGACGCCCTCGACCCGAAGCTGAGGTGAGTGCGGTGAGTCTGCTCGAAGTCCGCGACCTGTTCGTCGAGTTCCGCACCCGGGACGGGGTGGCGCGCGCCGTCAACGGAGTGAGCTACACCGTCGAGGCAGGTGAGACGCTGGCGGTGCTGGGCGAGTCCGGGTCCGGCAAGTCCGTGACCGCGCAGGCCGTGATGGGGATCCTCGACATGCCGCCGGGCCGGATCACCGGGGGCGAGATCCTCTTCCAGGGGCGGGACCTGCTGAGCCTCCCCGAGGAGGAGCGGCGGCGGATCCGCGGCTCGAAGATGGCGATGATCTTCCAGGACGCGCTCTCGTCGCTGAACCCGGTACTGACCGTGGGTTTCCAGCTGGCCGAGATGTTCCGGGTCCACCAGGGCCTGGGCCGCAAGGAGGCCAGGGCGCGGGCCGTGGAGCTGATGGAGCGGGTCCGCATCCCGGCCGCGCGGCAGCGGGTCGGGGACTTCCCGCATCAGTTCAGCGGGGGTATGCGGCAGCGGATCATGATCGCGATGGCGCTGGCGCTGGAGCCGGACCTGATCATCGCGGACGAGCCGACGACGGCGCTGGACGTCACGGTGCAGGCCCAGGTGATGGAGCTGCTGGCGGAACTCCAGCGGGAGTTCACGATGGGGCTCATCCTGATCACGCACGACCTGGGCGTGGTGGCGGACGTGGCCGACGAGATCGCGGTGATGTACGCGGGCCGGATCGTGGAGACGGCGCCGGTCAAGGAGCTCTACCAGGCGCCCGCACACCCCTACACCAAGGGCCTGCTCGATTCCATCCCGCGCCTGGACCAGAAGGGGCAGCAGCTCAACGTGATCCGCGGGATGCCGCCCAGCCTGCTGGACATCCCGCCCGGCTGTGCCTACAACCCGCGCTGTCCGATGGCGCGTGCGGTCTGCCGCACGGACGAGCCGCCGCTGTACGAGGTGTCGGCACAGCGGCACAGCGCCTGCCACTTCTGGAGGGAGATGTTCGATGGACGCTGACCGCTCGGGGCACGGCGCGGCCCGGGAGGCGCGGAACCCTGCGACGGGACCGCACCGGGGCACCGGACACCCGGCGGGCGAGCCGATCCTGGAGGTGCGGGATCTGGCCAAGCATTTCCCGCTGACGCAGGGCATCCTCTTCAAGCGGCAGATCGGCGCGGTCAAGGCCGTGGACGGCGTCTCCTTCGACCTGCACAAGGGCGAGACGCTGGGCATCGTGGGCGAGTCCGGCTGCGGCAAGTCCACGGTCGCCAAGCTGATCACCCATCTCGAACAGCCCACCTCGGGGACCATCCGGTACCGAGGCGAGGACGTCACGAAGTTGTCGGGTCGGGCGTTGAAGGCGGTGCGGCGGAACATTCAGATGGTGTTCCAGGATCCGTATACGTCGTTGAATCCGCGGATGACGGTGGGGGACATCGTCGGGGAGCCGTTCGACATTCATCCTGAGGTGGCGCCGAAGGGGGACCGGCGGCGTCGGGTGCAGGAGTTGTTGGATGTGGTCGGGTTGAATCCCGAGTACATCAACCGGTATCCGCATCAGTTCAGTGGTGGTCAGCGGCAGCGGATCGGGATCGCGCGGGGGCTGGCGCTGCGTCCGGAGATCATCGTGGCGGACGAGCCGGTCTCGGCGCTGGATGTGTCGGTGCAGGCGCAGGTGGTCAATCTGATGGAGCAGTTGCAGGACGAGTTCGGGCTCTCCTACATGTTCATCGCGCACGACCTGTCCATCGTCCGGCACATCTCCGACCGCGTCGGCGTGATGTACCTCGGCAAGATCGTGGAGATCGGCACCGAGACCGAGATCTACGAGCACCCCACCCACCCCTACACCCAGGCGCTGCTGTCGGCCGTTCCGGTGCCCGACCCCGAGACGGAGGACGCCCGCGAGCGGATCGTGCTGGAGGGCGACGTGCCCTCACCGGCCGACCCGCCCTCCGGATGCCACTTCCGCACCCGCTGCTGGAAGGCCCAGGAGCGCTGCGCCGTCGAGGAACCGGCGCTGGCGCTGCCGGAGAACTTCGCCGACACCCTGCCCGGCCAGCCCGTGCACCACCCTTCCGCGTGTCACTTCGCGGCCGAGCGCACTGCGGTGATCCCTCCGTCGAACCGCTGAGCGACGCGCGCTCCGGACGGCCGCCTCCGGTGCGCGGACGGCCGGGCGACTGTGCCGTCGCCGTCGCGCGGACGGGCGGTTCCCGGTCCGGTCAGGAGGTGGTCAGGTGCCGGTCCGGAGAGGGGGAGGCGGCGGGGGAGTCGCGGACCGTGCCCTTGGTGAGGGCCAGCAGCACGGCGAGCCCGGCGGCCGCCTCGAACACGTTCGTCAGCACATGGAGCCGGCTCTCGATACCGAGGTCGTCGAGGTGCCGGAAGAAGTCCAGCTTGAGGCCGAAGGCCACCCCGAACACCCCGAGGGCGAGCAGCGGCGCGGCGGCGATCAGGCCGAGCGGGCGGGAGAAGGGCGCACCGCCGAGGGCCGCCGTCGCCGTCACCAGGCTGAGCACGACGACGGCCCACAGCGTCCAGCCGGTCGGTGCGTCCAGCAGCCGGACGATCCCGCGCTCGCCGGTGAGCGTGTGCGCGTAGCGCTCCCAGCCGTACTGCTGCCAGGTGCGTATCTCCCATGCGGCGAGCACCACACCGCAGGCTCCCAGCAGCAGGAAGGCGGCGACGGCTCCGCTGCGGGTGGGCCCTGCCGGGGGGCCGTCGGCGGGGTCGGGCTCGTCCCGGCCGCCGAGGCCGTAGGTGCCGGGGCCGTATCCGTCGAGGCCGGCGTGGGCGGGGCGGCGGCCCACTATCGCCGTGACGACCAGGACGGCCCCGATGACGACCGCGGCGATGGTGCTGAAGAGCACCTTGCTCAGCAGCCGGTCCGGGACGCCCTGCATCCAGTCGGCGTTGAGGTTCCACAGGCCCGGCATGCGCACGGCGACGGTCAGCAGCCCGGTGCAGGCGAGTATCGCCGCCGACGAGGAGGACCGGAACGCGGTCACGGCGGCGACGGAGTACAGCAGTACGAGCGTCGGTTCGAGATACGAGGTGACCCATACGCCGTCCTCGGCGCGGGCGGGGAGTCCGGCCCAGTTCCACCAGACGTCGACGACCTCGTGGGCCTCGGTGAAGTCCCGGGCGATCCATCCGAGGCTGATCAGCGCGAGCGCGGCCGTCAGCAGGGCCCCGAAGGCGCGCGCCCCGCGCGAGAGTGTCCTGTCCTGGCCCATGGCTCGGCCCCCCGTGTGTGCGGTGTAGCGATGTCCCCGGATCCGTCCGTGTCTACCCGTGATCGCCGTCCGGCTACAAGCTCCCCCTGGCGCCGCACGGCACTCCGACCGCCCGCCCATCTTCGCACGATGTGCATCGCTCGCGCGTGGGAACTCCAAGTGATCACCCATACGAAGGAGTTGGATTCCGTACGCACTTCAGGGCGGCTGCTTCGGATATCGGTGAGAAGACGGCCGTGTTGCGGAACCGTTAAGGCGATTCCTGGCGTCCTGGACGGCTTTGCCCGGTACCGTGATGTGATGTCAAGCACGTTGCCACCTCGATCTGCGCAACGTTCGCTCAAGAAAGCGGTGGACAGCATCGAGCCTGCCCAACACCCCTTGACTGGCACGTAACCCGCTTGCCAAAGTCCGGCTCAACCCACCCGCATCACGCCCAACGATTCGGGTTCCGGCGAGATTTGAGCGCGGGAGCACACACGCGATGACGAGTACTTCCCAGGCTGCGGCAGCCGGGGCCGACACCCCTGGCCCCGAGGACGCCGGTCTGAGTTCTACGCGAGTTGCCAAGAAGGACGAACTCGCGGGCCGGTCCCCTGGCCGGCTCATGTGGATGCGCTTCAAGCGCGACCGCACGGGCGTGATCTCGGCGTGCATCGTGCTCGCCTTCTTCCTGATCGCAGCCCTGGCACCGGTGATCGCCAAGCTGTACGGCAAGGACCCCTACACCCGCTACGGGCAGTTGCGGCCCGGACTGCTGAACGAGAACTTCTACCCGATGAAGCCCAACGGCGGCATCGACGGCGAATTCTGGTTCGGACTGGAGCCGGGCCTGGGCCGGGACGTCTTCACCCAGCTCATCTACGGGATCCGCACCTCGCTCTCGCTCGCGATCATCATCACCCTGCTGTCGGTGCTCACCGCCATCGTGATCGGGGTTGTGGGCGGCTACTTCGGCGGGAAGGTCGACTACTTCCTCGGCCGGTTCACCGACCTGATGATGTCCTTCCCCAACCAGCTCTTCTTCGTGGCCTTCACCCCGGTCGTCGCGGCGCTGCTGGTGGACCCGCGGGACGAGATGCCCACCTGGCTGCGCGCCTGCGTGCTGATCTACGTGATGTGGCTGCTGGGCTGGATGACACTGGCGCGGCTGCTGCGCGGCCAGACGCTGTCCCTGCGGGAGCGGGAGTTCATCGAGGCCGCGAGGGTCGCCGGGACCCCGCCCGGCCGCATCGTCCGCAAGGAACTGCTGCCGAACCTCGTCACGCCGATCCTGGTCCAGGCCACCTACATGCTGCCGAACAGCGTGACCGCCATCGCGGGACTCTCCTTCCTCGGCGTCGGCCTGCAGGAACCCACCCCCGACTGGGGCCGGATGTTCGCTACGGGCGCCGAGATCTACCAGAGCGACATCACCTACATGTTCTTCCCGGGCGGTGCGATGGTGATCTTCATCCTCGCATTCAACCTGCTCGGAGACTCGGTCAGGGACGCGTTCGACCCGAAGTCCGGCCGATGAGGGCCCGGCGCGACCGAGTGGTGGGGGGTGCTGCCACCCCGTACGGCATCAGTCAGGCAGCGACGGACAACCGACAGGCAGGTGCAGACACCACCATGAGCAGAGTGAGCATACGCACGGCGCGTGCCTCCCTCGCGGCGCTCGCCGCCGGAGCGCTGTTCCTCACCGGCTGCAGCAGCGGCGGCGGGGGCGACGACGGCAAGGACAAGGACGAGAAGACCAAGCAGCAGGGTTCGGACGTCTCCTACACCTTCGCCGACGCGGCCGGCTCCAAGGGCCCGGCGAAGGAGGTCGACGGCGGCCGCAAGGGCGGCACCATCAAGGTGCTGCAGCGCGACAGCTTCGCCCACCTCGACCCCGCGCAGATCTACGTCAGCGACGAGGGCGCCCTCGCCACGCTGATCCACCGCGGTCTGACCACCTACAAGCGGGTCAGCGGCGACAAGTACGCGGTCGTGGGCGATCTGGCCACCGACAGCGGCCAGCAGTCCGACGGCGGCAAGACCTGGACGTACAAGCTCAAGGACGGGGTCAAGTTCGAGGACGGCTCGGCCATCACCTCGAAGGACATCCGGCACACCATCGAGCGGACGTTCGCCCCCTTCATCACCGAGGGCCCGACCTTCGTCCAGCAGTGGCTGGCCGACACCGGCGGCGCAAAGTACCGCGACATGCTCAAGGACGGCCCCTACAAGGGCAAGCACCTGCCCGATGACGTCCTGGAGACCCCGGACGACAAGACGATCATCTTCCACTTCAAGAAGCCGCAGGCCGAGCTGCCCTACGCGCTGGCCATGGCGGGCTACGCGGCGGTGTCCGAGAAGGAGGACACCAAGGAGAAGTACGACAAGAAGCCGCTGTGCAGCGGCCCGTACAAGATCGCGTCGTTCAAGTCCGGCAAGAGCATGAAGCTGGTCCGCAACAAGGAATGGGACGCCAAGACGGACCCGGCGCGGCACCAGTACCCGGACGCGTTCAACATCCAGTTCGGTGTCTCCTTCGAGGACTCCACCAAGCGGCTGATGTCGGACGCCGGTGAGAACCAGACCGCCACCAGCTTCACCAACCAGGTCGACGCCTCCAGCCTGCAGAAGGTGCGCACCGACCCGGAGATCAAGAAGCGCTCGGTGTCCGGCTACCAGTCCTACGTGAGCTACCTGAACATCAACATGGACCGGATCAAGAACAAGAAGGTCCGGCAGGCCATCGCCTACGCGATCCCCAACCAGTCCATCGTCTCGGCCTTCGGCGGCGCCGGCGGCGGCGAGATGGCGGGCAACTACATCAGCCCGACCCTGGTGGGTCACGAGAAGACCGACCCCTTCGACAAGCTGAAGAACCCGCAGGGCGACGTCAAGAAGGCGGCCAAGCTGCTCAAGGAGTCCGGCAAGAAGGGCATGAAGCTCACCTTCGCCTACCAGAACTCCCCCGAGTGGCAGAAGTTCGCCGTCGCCGCGACGCAGAACCTGGAGAAGGCCGGATTCGACGTCCAGAAGAAGGACATCATCCAGGACACCTATTACGACCAGATCGGCAAGGTCAAGAACGGCTACGACATCTACCACAACTCGTGGGGTGCCGACTGGCCGAGCTCCTCGACCGTCATCCCGAACCTGTTCGACGGGCGCCAGGTGCAGGACGGCTCCGCCAACTACTCGCACCACAAGAACCCGAAGTTCGAGAAGGAGATGGACCGCATCCGGTCCCTGTCCGACGCGGACAAGGCGGCCGAGGAGTGGCAGAAGCTCGCGGACAAGATCCTCACCGAGGACGTGCCCGCCGTGCCGATGCACTACTACAAGGCCGTTCAGCTCTCCGGTTCCAACATCGGCGGCATGTACTACGACGAGCAGCTGCACGACATCCAGCCGACGTCGCTGTACGTGAAGAAGTAGCACTCGCCCGGCGCCGGTAGGCGCCGTCTCCGCCGCCCGGCCCGCAGGGCCGGGCGGCGGAGCCCGGAGTCCGCCGGCCCGGACTCCGTCGTCCCGCACGTCTCGATTCCGCTGTCGCACGAGAGCTGCGTTCCGTCATGCTGCGATTCCTCATCCGCCGGTCGCTCGGCGCCGTGGTGATCCTGCTGATCATCAGCGCCGTCACCTTCTTCCTCTTCTACGCCGTCCCACGGGACCCGGCGACGCTGGCCTGCGGCAAGAACTGCACGCCGGACGCGCTCGCGGTCATCCGCAAGAACATGGGCATCGACGAACCGATCCCCATGCAGTACTGGCACTTCATGGTCGGCATCGTCGCCGGCCGCCAGTTCAACGTCGGGGACTGCCCCGCACCGTGTTTCGGCTACTCCTTCGCCAACCAGGACCCGGTCTGGCAGACCATCCTGGACCGCTTCCCGACCACCGTCTCGCTGACCATCGGCGGCGCCGTGGTCTTCCTGCTGATCGGGCTGGGCGCGGGCATGATCGCCGCCTGGCAGAAGGGCACGCTCATCGACAAGGCGTTCAGCTCGATGTCGCTGCTGCTCTCCTCGATGCAGATCTACTTCATCGGTCCGCTCGTGCTCGCGTTGGTGGTCTACAACCTGGAGCTGCTCGACCAGCCCAAGTACGTGCCGCTGACGCAGGATCCGGTCGGCTGGTTCCTGGGACTGCTGCTCCCCTGGCTGGTCATCCAGATCATCTTCACCGCGAACTACACCCGTCTTTCCCGGTCCTCGATGATCGAGCAGCTGCAGGAGGACCACGTCAAAGCCGCGCGGGCCAAGGGCATGTCGGGGAAGTACGTCTTCTTCCGCTACGCCTGGCGCGGCTCGCTCATCCCCATCGTCACCATCTTCGGCGTGGACCTCGGCTCGCTGTTCGGCGGCGCGATGATCACGGAGTGGACGTTCTCGCTGCCCGGGCTCGGCACCCTCGCGGTGAACTCGGTGCAGAACACCGACCTGCCCATGGTGATGGGCGTGATGCTCTTCGCGGCCACCTTCATCATCCTCTTCAACATCATCGTGGACGCCGCCTACGCGTTCATCGACCCGCGCGTGCGGCTGTCCTAGGAGAACCGGCACATGACCACCCTGACCAAGGAAGCCGACGTACCGGGCCCGCGCGGCGCCGGCGACGGGGACGCCTTCCTCTCGGTGCGCGATCTGTACGTGCACTTCGACACCGAGGACGGCACCGTCAAGGCAGTCGACGGGCTCTCCTTCGCCGTGGAACGCGGTCGCACCCTCGGCATCGTGGGTGAGTCCGGCTCCGGCAAGTCGGTCACCAACCTGTCCATCCTCGGACTGCACAACCCCCGCACCACCGCGGTCTCCGGCGAGATCATGCTGGACGGCCAGGAGCTGACCGGCGCACGGGAGAAGACCCTGGAGTCGCTGCGCGGCAACAAGATGGCGATGATCTTCCAGGACGCCCTCACCGCGCTCTCGCCCTACTACACCATCGGGCGGCAGATCGCCGAGCCCTACCGCAAGCACACGGGCTGCTCCAAGCGGGAGGCGCAGCTGCGCGCCGTCGAGATGCTCGACAAGGTCGGCATCCCGAACGCGAAGATGCGGGTCAACGACTACCCGCACCAGTTCTCCGGCGGCATGCGGCAGCGCGCGATGATCGCCATGGCGCTGGTGTGCAACCCGGACCTGCTGATCGCCGACGAGCCCACGACCGCGCTCGACGTCACCGTGCAGGCGCAGATCCTGGACCTGCTCAAGGACCTCCAGCAGGAGTTCGGCTCCGCGATCATCTTCATCACCCACGACCTCGGCGTCATCGCCAACGTCGCGGACGACATCCTGGTGATGTACGGCGGCCGGGCCGTCGAGCGGGGCTCCGTCGCGGAGGTGCTGCGGGCGCCGCAGCACCCCTACACCTGGGGCCTGCTCACCTCGATGCCCCGGCTGACCGGGGACGTGAACGAGGAGCTCACACCGATCCTCGGCACCCCGCCCAGCCTGCTCGCACCCCCGCCCGGCTGCCCTTTCCACCCGCGCTGCACCTTCGTGGACGAGGTCGCCGGTGCCTCCTGCACCGCCGACCGGCCGCAGCTTCCGGACGGCCGGGGCGCCGCCTGCCACCTGACGGCGGAGCAGAAGCGGACGTTCTTCGTCGAGCAGATCAAGCCCAGGCTGAGCTAGGCCGGGCAGAGGGAGACCCAGACCAATGAGCGATGACGGCACCCTGACCGAGCCGGGCGGGGGCGAACCGCGGGAGCAGCGGCCCGCGCGCACGGGCGAGCCGCTGCTGAAGGCCGAGAACCTGGCCAAGCACTTCCCGATCATGGGCGGCTTCCCCTTCAAGCGGAAAGTGGGCGAGGTCCAGGCCGTCTCCGGGGTCGACCTCGCCGTGCACGCGGGCGAGAGCTTCGGACTCGTCGGCGAGTCGGGCTGCGGCAAGTCCACGACGGGACGGCTGCTGACCCGGCTGCTGGAGCCCACCGCGGGTTCCCTCAGCTACGCCGGGCAGGACATCACCCACGCGACGCGCAAGCAGTTGGCCCCGGTCCGCTCCGAGATCCAGATGATCTTCCAGGACCCGTACTCGTCGCTGAACCCGCGGCACACCGTGGGCGCCATCATCGGCGGGCCCATGGAGGTCAACGGCATCAACCCACCCGGCGGCCGGGAGAAGCGGATCCGCGAGCTGCTGGAGACCGTCGGCCTCAACCCCGAGCACTACAACCGGTTCCCGCACGAGTTCTCCGGCGGCCAGCGCCAGCGGATCGGCGTCGCCCGCGCCCTGGCACTGGAGCCGAAGCTGATCGTGGCCGACGAGCCGGTCTCGGCGCTGGACGTCTCCATCCAGGCACAGGTCGTCAACCTGCTCCAGCAGGTCCAACGGGATCTGGGGATCGCCTTCGTCTTCATCGCCCACGACCTGGCGATCGTGCGGCACTTCTCGGAGCGGGTCGCGGTGATGTACCTCGGCAAGATCGTCGAGGTGGGTGAGCGCGAGGCCATCTACAACCGGCCCCGCCACCCCTACACGCACGCGCTGCTCTCGGCGGTGCCGGAGGCGGTGCTGCACGAGGAGGACGACGAGGACGGCGAGGGCATGGCGGGCGGCGAGGCCAGGGAGCGCATCCGGCTGGAGGGGGACGTGCCGTCGCCGGTCAACCCGCCCTCGGGCTGCCGCTTCCGCACCCGCTGCTGGAAGGCCCAGGACAAGTGCGCCACGGAGGAGCCGCCGCTGGTCCAGATCCCCGGGAACACCGGCGGCCACCTGACCGCCTGCCACTTCCCCGAGGAGCCGACGACCGCGGCCCGTACGCAGGACGCCGCCCTGGAGGCCGGCCGGTAGTGCGGAGGGTTCCGGGACCGGCCCCGGAACCCGCCGTGCCGGGCTCTCCCGCCCGGGCCGCAGCGGTCGGCCCGGCCGACCGCCGCAGCCCGGGCGGCGTCGGGTGTCAGCCGCCCGTCCCCAGCGACCGCTTCAGGAAGTCCACCTGGAGCAGCAGCAGGTTCTCCGCCACCTCGGCGCCGCCGGCCATGTGCGTGACGCCCGACAGCGGCAGCACCTCGTGCGCACGCCCGGCGGCCAGCAGGGCGGAGGAGAGCCGCAGCGCGTGCGCGACCACGACGTTGTCGTCGGCCAGCCCGTGGATGATCATCATCGGCCGGTGCGGAGCGTCCCCGTCCACCCCGGCCAGTCCCGCGTCGGTGATCAGCGACGACTCGGCGTAGACCTCGGGGTCGTCCTGCGGGGTGCCGCAGTACCTCTCGGTGTAGTGGGTGTCGTACAGCCGCCAGTCGGTCACCGGGGCACCGGCGACCGCGGCGTGGAACACGTCGGGCCGCCGCAGCACCGCGAGCGCCGCGAGATATCCGCCGTAGGACCAGCCGCGGATGCCGACCCGGGAGGTGTCCAGCGGATACTCCTCGGCCAGTGACTGCAGCGCCGCCACCTGGTCGTCCAGCGTGACGGGGGCCAGCCGGCGCGAGACGGCCTTCTCCCAGCCGGGGCTGTGCCCGGGGGTGCCGCGGCCGTCCGCTGTGACCACGGCGAAGCCCTGGTCGGCGAACCACTGGGCCGTCAGATGCGCGTTGTGCGCGGCCACCACCCGCTGCCCGTGCGGCCCGCCGTAGGGGTCCATCAGCACCGGCAGCGGTCCGTCCCCCTCCCGGTATCCGGTGGGCAGGACGACGGCGGCCGGGATGCGCCGCTGCCCGGCGTGCACCAGGCGAGGCGCGGTGCCGAGCACCGGCTCCTCGGCGAACGACGCGATGGCGGCGGACTCGCGGCCCTCGGGCGGAGTGCCGTCCTCGCGCAGCAGGACGGCTCGGGAGCCCGGCCGGGACAGGGTCGCGGTCGAGAGCACCAGCGTCCCGCCGCCGCGCACAGCGGACGCCACGTGGGGCTCGTCCCCGTCGGTGATCCGCACCGGCTCGCCCCCGGTCAGCGGTACCCGGTAGACCCCGATGTCGCCGGGGCGGGACCGGGGCGCGCCGTCGCCCTCGGAGGCGGAGAAGAGGACGTCCTCGTCGCCGATGTCGAGTACGGCCCGGACATGCAGGGTGGCAGGGGTCAGCCGCCGTGCGCCCGCCATGAGCACCCGTGCGCCCGGGGTGCCGGCCGCCCCGTCCGGCTGACCGGTGTCGTCGGTGATCCGGACCAGGCTGCCGTCCGGCGCCCAGGCCGGGACCCCGCCGAAGAGTTCCAGCCAGATTGGATCATCCTCGGTGAGAGTGACGGACGTCGCACCCGTCGCGGTGTCCACGCTCAGATACGCCGCCTCGCGCTGGTCCCTGCTCTGTACGAGCAGCAGCGGCGGCCCGCCGGACGACCAGTGCACACGGGCCAGGTAGGGGTAGCGCTCGCGGTCCCAGACCACCTCGCACCGGGCCCCGTCGAGATCGAGCAGATACAGCGTGACCTCGGCGTTCTCGGTCCCGGCCGCCGGGTAGGCGATCCGCGCCGGCTCCTCGTGCGGGTGCGCGGGGTCGGCGATGGTCCAGCGGCGCACGGGCGCGTCGTCGACCCGTGCGACCAGCAGCCGGTCCGAGTCCGGCGACCACCAGTGGCCGCGTGTCCTCGACATCTCCTCGGCGGCGACGAATTCGGCCAGGCCCCAGGTGACGGTCTCGGCCTCGGGCTCGGCCAGCGCGCGGTCGTCCGCGCCCGCCGCCGTCACCACCCGCAGCGCCCCGCCGGTTGCATAGGCCACATGCCGGCCGTCGGGGGAGGGGCGCGGGTCGACCACCGGCGTCGGTACCGGAAGCTCCCGCGCCTGCCCGGAGAGCAGATCGACGGTGAAGAGCCGACCCGAAAGAGCGAAAGCGG
Organism: Streptomyces sp. NPDC006925; assembly: GCF_042869575.1. Taxonomy (NCBI): domain Bacteria; kingdom Bacillati; phylum Actinomycetota; class Actinomycetes; order Kitasatosporales; family Streptomycetaceae; genus Streptomyces; species Streptomyces sp. NPDC006925. The sequence continues at coordinate 143,723 of NZ_JBIAGB010000006.1, read as the reverse complement.
CGCTGCTCACGGACGTGTCGGTGGCATATCCCACGACACCCGCGGTGCCCTCGCGGCTCCGCTCGCGCCGGGCCCGCTCCTCCGCCGACAGCTCTTCGGCGGCGCCGCCGAGCAGCGCTTCGGGGTCGGCCGCGATCCGCTCGGCGCCGCACGCCACCTCCCGCACCCAGAGCAGGTGAGCCAGGTCGGAGCCGCTACGGGAGCGAAGGAAGACAACTCGTGAGCCGTCTGGGGCGACAGTGAAAGACCTCGGAGCCCCGAGTGTGAATCTGTGGGTACGGGCGTGCTGCCGCGGGAAAGTCGTAGCCATGCGGCCGACCGTACTGCGCACGCGCCGAGCCGCGGTCCGCTCCGGAGGTGTGGGCCGGAACGATCGTCCGGTGGTGTGCAGTTGGCTGGAACTGAATATGCGCCCCTCGTCTGCACCTGTGCACCGAGCCGTGCGGTCACCCGGATAATTATGATCCGTTGCGCATGGTGAGGGCTGGGTATGAAGCCGGTGGCTCCTCCATGCCGGAGGCGTGCTGCCGTGTCCGTGCGACCCGTACCGAGATCCCCCGAACCGACCGTGCGACTTGGAGGTGAACCGCCGTGGCACTCTCGATTTCGGCGGTGGTGCTGCTGGCGATCATCGTCATCCTGCTCGTCAGGAAATCCGGGCTCAAAGCCGGACACGCGGTGATCTGCGTGCTGTTGGGCTTCTATCTGGCAAGTTCCTCGATGGCGCCCACCATCAACGATCTGACCTCCAACGTCGCCGGCATGATCGGGGAGCTGAAATTCTGACCGGACCCCCCTTGGCACCCCCGTCGCACGCGCCGCGGGAGCACCCCGGGCCGTGACGCCCCGGACGGCTCCCGTGCCGGTGCCGGTGCTGTGACGGCGCCGGGCCGGGACGGTGCCCGCACCCGCTCCGGGCGCGGTGCCCGTCGTAGGCTCGGGGCATGACCGCTGCGTTTCCCCCGGGGGCGGCCCCCGGCTCTCCGGCCGCCTCCGAGCGCCGGCTGCTGCTGGTGCACGCGCACCCCGACGACGAGTCGATCACCACGGGCGCCACCATGGCCAAATACGCGGCGGAGGGCGCCCACGTCACCCTCGTCACCTGCACCCTGGGCGAGGAGGGCGAGGTCGTCCCGGACGGGCTGGCCCACCTGGCGCCGGACCAGGACGACACCCTCGGCCCGCACCGCATCGGGGAACTCGGCGCCGCCATGCGTGCGTTGGGCGTCACCGACCACCGCTTCCTCGGCGGGCCCGGGCGCTACCGGGACTCCGGGATGATGGGAGCGGCCACCAACGACCGCCCCGGCTGCTTCTGGCAGGCCGACCTGGACGAGGCCGCGCGGCTGCTCGCGGCCGTGCTGCGCGAGATGCGCCCCCAGGTGCTCGTCACCTACGGGCCCGACGGCGGCTACGGCCACCCGGACCACATCAAGGCCCACCGCGTCGCCATGCGCGCGGTCGAACTCGCGGCGCGGGAGGCCGGGCGCGCGGGCGGCGAACCGCACCAGGTGCAGCGCGTCTACTGGAACGTGGTGCCCCGGCCGGTCCTGGAGGAGGGCTTCGCGCTGCTGCACGCGGCCGACGCCGACGGTGAGGTCTTCCCCTTCCCCGGCTTCCAGGGCAGAACGGGCTTCGCACAGCCGGACGACGTGCCGGGGGTGGTGGAGAGCGCGGCCGAGGTGGATGTCACCGTGGACGCCGGAGCGTACACGGAGGCGAAGGCGGCGGCGATGGCGGCACACGAGACACAGGTGTCGGTCCGCCGTACCTTCCGCGGGACCTTCTTCGCCCTCTCCAACGGACTGGCCCAGCCGCTGACCGGCACGGAGTTCTTCCAGCGCGCCCACCGCGGCGACGCGGCCCCGGCCGGCGCGGACGACCTGTTCGCCGAGGTGCGGGCGTGAGCGCGCGCGTGCCCGGCGAGCGGAGCGCGTACCCGTGCGGATACGGAGCCCGGATCGCGGTCTATGCGGCACTGGTGCTCCTCGGCCTGCTGACCGGAGTGGCCGGCACCCTCGTCCAGGGCGGCTGGTTCCCGCTGGGACTGCTGCTCGCGCTCGCCGCGGCGGCCGGGCTCTTCTGGGGCGGCGCCACGCTCTGCCGCACGAAGGTCGGAGCCGCGGCTCCGGCGGCCGGGTGGCTGCTCGCGGTGCTCCTGACGACATCCTCCCGGGCGGAGGGTGATTTCCTGTACGCCGCCGGAATCGGCAGTTATGTCTATCTGTTCGGCGGCATGCTGGTGGCTGTGATGTGTACCACCATCGCGCTGCCCGCGCCACCGGTATCGCTCGACAAGAACCGCTGAGAGGGCCGTCATCGGGGCGATCAGGTGGTCGCGGGGTCGGTGCCCCGTGCCCCAAGTACAGTGGTGCGCGCCGGCGAGCCGCCTTCAGGCCGACAGGAAGACGGCGAATCCATCCGGGAGTACCTGCTTTGACTCGTGAAACTGACAGTTCGTCCTCCGGGCCCAAGGGGCGCGGCGGTTCGTCGTACCCCTCGGGGACCGAGCCGTACGGCACCTCGGACTCCGGCGCGGACCGGGACGACCGGGGTGCCGAACCTTCGGCCGGGTCCAAGCCGGACGAGCCCCGGACCGAGACGACGCTCACCACCCGCATCCGCATCAACATCCCCGGTTCGCGGCCCATTCCGCCCGTGGTGATGCGGACCCCCGTGACGGACGAGAACGCGGACGACACGTCCGGGAGAGCGGACCCCGCCGTCGGCGGCCGGGACGCCAAGGGCGCCCCGGACCTCGGGGCGGGCCAGCGCGCCACTGGCGGTGGCTCCGGAGCGGCTGTTCCCCCGCCCGCGCCGGAGGCGTCGCCGCCCGGCAACTCCGGCACTCCCGGCGGCCCCGGGAGCCGTGCCGAGGCCGCGCCCGGCGCCGAGGAGCAGTTCACCCAGGAGACCAGCGACTGGTTCGCGCCCCGCAAGTCGCCCAGGAACCCCGCCGCACCGTCCGCCCCGGCGGCAGGCGGCGGGCCGGGCGCCGGGGCGCGCGGCGGTGCCGGCGGCCCGGACCGGGGCGAGTCGCCCTACCCCGCCAGCGGTCCGGACCCCGAGTCGACGGGTTCGTACGGGATTCCGGAGCCGACCGGTTCACATGGAATTCCCGAGTCGACGGGTTCGCACGGGATTCCGGAGCCGACCGGTTCGCACGGGATTCCCGGAACGCCCGGTGCGGGACCGTCGTTCCCCGGCGGGGCCGGTCCGGCGGACACGCCACCCGACGGCGTGCCGCACCTCGGCACGGACCCCCTGGGCGGACCCGCCGGGCCCACCACCGGGCCCGCCAGCGGTGACATGCCCGTGCCGCCCGCCCGCAGCGTTCCCGGCCCGGGCCCCGGCCCGTTGGCCGCTCCGGGTGCGGGACAGGGCGCCGAGGCCGGGCCCGGCCTCGGCGCTGGCCGGCCCGCGGCCCCCGGCGTGCCCGGTGGCCCCGGGCAGGACGGCACCGGACCGGACGCGTTCGGCCGCGGCCCCGCGGGCCTCGCCGACGGTCCCGGGGGCACACCCCCCGCGGGCACCCCCCGGTTCCCCGGCGGTGCCGAGGCGGACCGCGCCGGTGCGCCGGGTGCGGGTCCGGGCGCGGCGGCTCCCGGGGCGCGCGGCGGCGACGCGCGGCTGTCGAGCGACACCATGGTCAGCGGCCCACCGCAGGCAGCCGGCGGTGAGCCCGACGGCGTGGGCCCGGCGCCCGGCGCCGGCTTCCCCGGGCCGGATGACGCGCCCGCCCCACCGCGGGCGCAGAGCAGTGGGGCAAGCCGCGGACCGGCCAAGAAGCGCGGCCGATCCAAGCTGGTGCTGGCCGGCGCGGCCGTCGTCGGCGTCGTCGGGGTCGCCTACGGCACGGGACTGCTGCTCGACCACGCGGACGTACCCAAGGGCACCACCGTGCTCGGCGTGGAGATCGGCGGCCTGAGCAAGCACGAGGCGGTCAACAAGCTGGACGCCGAACTGGGCGACCGGACGAAGGAACCGTTCAAGATCGAGACGAGCGGCGGCCGGACCGAGCTGAAGCCCGGCGTCGCCGGGGTCACCCTGGACACCGAGGCCACCGTGCGCGCCGCGGCCGGACGCGACTACAACCCGGTCTCCGTCATCGGCTCCCTCATGGGCGGTACCCGCCAGGCGGACCCGGCCATCACGGTGGACGAGGCCAAGGTGCGGGCCGCGCTCAAGCCCGTCGTGGCCGAGGCGGAGGCGAAGTCCCCGTCCGAGGGCATGGTCAAGTTCACCGGCGGCAAGGCGGTGGCCGTCGAGGGCAGTCCGCACAAGGTCATCGACGTCGACAAGGCCCCGGCCGCGCTGGAGAAGGCGTTCCGGAAGCGGGCCGTCTCCGGCAAGAACGAGCCGGTGGCGCTCCCCGGCACGGTGCGCAAGCCCAAGGTGACCGAGGCCGAGCTGAACAAGGCGGTCAAGGGCTTCGGCCGCACCGCGATGTCCGGCTGGGTGTGGCTCAGGGCGGGCGACGTCGAGGTGCCGTTCAGCCAGGAGACCATGGGCAAGTTCCTCACGATGCGGGCGGGCGGCAGCGGCAGGCTCCAGCCGACCATCGACCCGGCGAAGCTCAAGAAGACCTACGGGTCGGCGTTCGACGACGTCGTGATCGACGGCGGGGCCGGAACGGTGCGGATGACCCCCAAGCACGCGGCTGTCGCCATGGTGGAGGCCCTGCGCAAGAAGGCTCCGCCGGAGCCGGGACGGCGCTACGCCACGGTCCCCGGATCCCGCTCCCGCTGAGCCGCGTCCGGCCGGTCGGCCCGTTCCGCGCGGCAGCGCCCGGGCGGCCCGCGGACGTTCACGAGGGGTGCCCCGCCGCTGCGGGGCACCCCTCGTGCCGTATCCGGCCGCCCGGGGCCGGTGCCGCTTCCGTGCACCGGGGTCACCCCGCGGGCATGACATCTGTCAGCCGCAGGTCACGACCGTCGGCACTGCCGCCGGTACCCCGCGCCGGGCGAACCTGAGGGCATGACATCGACGCACGCCACGGCACCGGCCGTGGAGTTCCTCTCCGCAGGCAAGACCTACGGTTCGGTCCGCGCCCTGGACGGACTGGAGGTGGCCCTGCACCCCGGCGAGACCGTCGCCCTCCTCGGCCCCAACGGAGCGGGCAAGTCCACCACCCTCGACCTGCTCCTGGGGCTGCGCACCCCGGACCCGGGCGGCCTGGTGCGGCTGTTCGGGAAGACACCCCGGCAGGCGGTCACCGACGGCCGGGTGGGCGCCATGCTCCAGTCCGGCGGTCTGATGGACGGCGTACGGGTCGGGGAACTCGTGGCACTCGCCTGCGACCTGCACCCGCGCGGTCACCCGGTCGAGCGGGTGCTGCTGGACGCCGGCATCACCGAGCTGGCCGACCGGATGGTGGGCAAGCTCTCCGGCGGCCAGGAGCAGCGCGTGCGGTTCGCCCTGGCGATCGCCGGGGACAGCGATCTGATCGTGCTGGACGAGCCCACCACGGGCATGGACGTCACCGCGCGCCGCTCCTTCTGGTCCGCCATGCGGGCCCAGGCCGCCGGGGGCCGCACGGTGCTGTTCGCCACGCACTACCTGGAGGAGGCCGACGAGGTGGCCGACCGGGTGCTGGTGCTGCACGGGGGACGGCTGCTCGCCGACGGCAGCGCGGCCGAGATCAAGGCGATGGCGGGCGTGCGCCGGGTCGGCTTCACGCTGGAGATGGTGCCCGACGGGGTGCTGGAGGCGCAGTTGCGCGCCCTCCCGGGGGTGGCTGAACTGCAGCTGGCCGGGGCCGCCGTCCGGCTGCGCTCGACGGACGCGGACGCCACCGTGCACGCGCTCTACGCGCTGGGGATCTATCCGCACGGCCTGGAGGTCACCGGCCTCGGACTGGAGGAGGCGTTCGTCACCCTCACCTCCCGCGCGGAACAGGCCCGCGCCTCCACCTCCCAGAACCGCGACTCGAAGGCGGCAGTACGGTGAAGACCCTCGTCAAGCTGGAGATCACCCGCTCACTGCGCAACAAGAAGTTCATGTTCTTCTCGGTGATCTACCCACCGGTGCTCTACGTGATCATCGCGGGCCGGGACGTCCCGGGGAACATGCCGGGCCTCCGCGTCGACATGAAGCTCTACTACATGGTCGCGATGGCCGCGTTCGGCGCCATGACGGCCGTGCTGATGGGCAACAGCGAACGCATCGCCAAGGAACGCGAGGCCGGCTGGGTGCGGCAACTGCGGCTGACGGCCCTGCCGGGCCGCGGCTACGTCACCGCCAAGATCGCCTCGGCCGCCACCGTCAGCCTGCCGTCCATCCTGCTGGTCCTGCTCACCGGCGCCCTCGCCATGGGCGTCCGGCTGCAGGCGTGGCAGTGGGCCGCTGTCGCGGTGTGCTCGTGGGCGGGCAGCTTCGTCTTCGCGGCGCTCGGCGTGGCCATCGGCTACCTGGCGACGGGGGACGCGGTGCGGCCGATCACCATGCTGTGCTACTTCGGGCTGGCCTTCATGGGCGGGCTGTGGCTGCCCATGTCGACCCTCCCGGGATGGGTCCAGGACATCGGGGAGTGGCTGCCCACCTACGCCTACACCGGGCTGGGACGGGCGGTGGAGGTCGGCGAGGCCCCGCACCCGGGCGACGCGGCGCTGCTGCTGTGCTACCTCCTCCTCTTCTCCGGAGCGGCCGCCTGGCTCTACCGCAAGGACACCCGCACGGCATGATGCTCCGGTGCACGAGATGACAAGCCGCACCCGCGCCGGGACGGGCGGAACCGAGACCCGGCGGCAGCAGCGGAACCGGGCGCTGATGGTCGCCGTCTGGCTGGTGTTCCTCAGCGGAGCGGTACGCGACCTGTGGGCGGGCGGGCACAGCGGCCCCGCCGTCGCCGGAGCGGCCGCCGGGCTGGCCGCCTTCCTCGCTGTCTACGTCACGCTCGTCTACCGGCACACCAGGACGCCGTTCCCGCCGCGGACCGTCCACGTGCTCCTCGCCGCCCTGTTCGTCCTGGCGCTGGTGCTCGCGCTCGCAGCGGGCGAGCCCTGGCTGGTGCTGTTCGTCTACGTCGCCGTGGCGGCCGGGGCCGCGCTGCCCTGGCGGCGGGCGGTGCCGACGGTGGCGGCGTGCGTGGCGGCGCTGGCGCTGGTCGGCACCGACTTCGGGGCGCGGCCGCTGTGGGGCGGCTGGACCTCGTTCGTCATCCCCTGTGTGCTGGCCGGGCTGGCGCTGATGTCGGCGCGGAAGACCGTTCTCACGCTGCGGGAGCTGCGGGAGGCCCGCGCGGCGGTGGCGGAGCTGGCCGCCAACGAGGAGCGGTTGCGGCTCGCCCGCGATCTGCACGACCTGCTGGGGCACTCGCTCTCCCTCATCACTCTCAAGAGCGAGCTGGCCGGACGGATGCTGCCCGCGCGACCGGAGGAGGCGGCCGCGCAGGTCGCCGACATCGAACAAGTCAGCAGGCAGGCCCTGGTCGACGTCCGCGAGGCGATCGGCGGATACCGCCGCCCCACCCTGGCCGTCGAGCTGGCCGGTGCCCGGACCGCGCTGGACACCGCCGGTATCGAGGCCGAGCTGCCGCCCCGGCCGCCGTCCGTGCAGCTGGCGCCCGAGCAGGAGGGCGCCCTGGCGTGGGCACTGCGGGAAGCGGTCACCAACGTCGTACGGCACAGCGGCGCAGCCCGCTGCACGGTGAGCTTCCAGGTGCCGGACGCGGGCGGCGAGCTGCTGCGGCTCACCGTCGCCGACGACGGCAAGGGCCCCTCCGGCGCGGCCGAGGGCAACGGGCTGAGCGGACTGCGGGAGCGGCTGGCCCTTGCCGACGGCTCGCTGTCCACCTCGGCGGGCCTGAGCGGGGGCTTCACGCTGTGCGCCGCGGTGCCGTCAGTACCCTGAGGCGGTGATCAGACTGCTGCTCGCCGAGGACCAGGCGATGGTCCGCGAGGCGCTCGCCGCGCTGCTGGGGCTGGAACCGGACATCGAGATCGCCGTCCAGGTCGGCAGAGGCGACGAGGTACTGGACGCGGTCGCCGCGCACCAGCCGGACGTGGCACTGCTGGACATCGAGATGCCCGGGCTGACCGGACTCGACGCCCTGGAGGGGCTGCGCGCCCGGCATCCGGCGCTGAAGGTCGTCATCCTCACCACCTTCGGCCGCCCCGGCTATCTGCGCCGGGCCATGGAGTCGGGTGCCGACGCCTTCCTGGTCAAGGATGCACCGGCGGCCCAGCTCGCGGACGCGGTACGCCGGGTGCGGGCCGGCGAGCGGGTCATCGACCCGGGGCTGGCCGCCGCCGCGCTCGCCGAGGGCGCCAGTCCGCTCACCGACCGGGAGCGCGATGTGCTCGCCGCGGCCCGCGAGGGTGCGGGCAACGCCGAGATCGCCGGGGCGCTGCACCTGTCGCACGGCACGGTCCGCAACTACCTGTCGACCGCCATCCAGAAGACCGGCGCCCGCAACCGCGCCGAGGCCGTCCGGATCGCCCGGGACAAGGGCTGGCTGTAGGGCCCGCGGCTCCCCGGCCGGTCCGGCACGGCGCCGGCATCGGCACCGGCCGGACCGGCACGCACCGGCCCGACCGGCACCAGGCCGGAGCGGTGCCGGACCGGCGAGGCCCCACCGGCCCCGGCTCCGGCCCGGCACCGCACGGGAGCCGGTCGCGGGGCGGCTCAGTTCAGCCGGGCCCGGGCGGCCCTGGCGGCTCTGCGCACGGTCTCCGCGGCGTTCGGCTCCATCGCCCCGACGACATCCGCGTACTCCTCCATCTCCCGTGCGCCCCGCAGGAAATGGCCCCGCTCCACCAGCAGTTGCGCCCGCTCGAACCGGAGCCTGCCCGGATGGTGCGGCAGGAGCAGCGACAGCTCGACCGCCCACAGCCGCACCCCGGACCGCTCGGGCCGGGGTGCGGCCCAGGCCCGGATGTTGTTGAGGATTCGCAGCACCGTCTCCAACGGACCGGCGGGCCGCAGCGACGCGGCCGACAGCGGCGAGCCCCCGGTGGCACCGGCCACCATGACGGCCAGCTCGTCCTCGCCCAGCTGGGTGCCGCCGCCGAACGGATCGGCCAGCACATGCGCGCCCGCCGGGTCGCCGAAGCCGACGACGAAGTGCCCCGGCAGCGCCACCCCGTAGACCGGGGCGCCCGCACGCCGGGCCACCTCCGTCCAGACCACCGACAGCAGGATGGGCAGTCCCCGCCGTCGGCGCAGCACCTCGGGCAGCAGCGAGGACTCCAGCCTCCGGTAGTCCGGCGCCGAGCCGCCGAACCCCAGCTCCCGGCCCAGTGTCCGCTCCAGTGCCGCCGCCCACTCCGCGGGCGCACCTCCGCGCCCGAACGGCAACAGCCCCGCCAGCCGGTCGAGTTCCGCCTGGCCCTCGTCCACCAGCCGGTCCACGGCGGCCTCCTCGTCCACCGGGTCCGGCACCGCGCTGCGGGCCACGCCCCTCACCTCACTGCTGTCCCCGGCGTCCCCGGCGTCCCGCCCGCCCCGCAGGCTGCCGCGGGTCGCCGCCTCGGCGCCGATCAGCAGGCACAGCAGTGCCAGATCGGGCCGGTCCTCGCGGGCCGCCTCGGCGAACCGCCGCCGCGCCGCGCCGGTGCCCTCCTCGCCCGTACCATCTCCGCCGCCCATGTCAGTCCTGCGGGGCGCGCAGGTAGTGGTACGCATGGTGATCGGCGAAGCCGAGCCGCTCGTAGAGCGTGCGGGCCGCCGTGTTGTCCCGCTCGACCTGGAGATAGGCGGCCGAGGCGCCCTCGGCCAGCGCTGTTCTGGCCAGTTCGCCCGTGACCGCCCGCGCCAGCCCCTGCCGGCGCCACTCCGGGGCGACCTCTATGGCGGCGAACCCGGCCCACCGGCCGTCCACCGCACACCGTCCGATCGCCACGGCGTCGCCGTTCGGATCCGCCACCGTCGCGAACCACACCGAAGGCCCGCCCGCCAGCACCTGCCGCGCCGCGTCCGACAGTCCCGCGCCGCCCGCCCTGTTGTAGAGCGAGGCCCACCGGTCGTCCGGTGCCCGGTGCAGCAGCACCCGCGCATCGGGCTCCCGGTCGGCCAGCGGGGCGAGCGCGCCCACCTGTATCAGCCCGTGCCGCTCGGGCGTCCAGCCGCGCTCCCGCAGCCGCGCGTCGAGCATGGCGTCCTCCGCCACGCAGATCTGCATCCGCGCGGGCAGGTCCCGCTCGGCGTACCAGTCGGAGACCCGGGCCAGCGCCTCGGGCAGCGGCAACCCGGGGTCGCCCTGCGGGAGTACGGAGTTCGCGCGGGCGGTGAACCCGTCGGCAGCCCGCAGGGTCCAGCCGCCGAGCGCCTGCGACTCGGCCGGCGGCCAGCCCCTGGCGGCCACCGCGACGAGTTCGGGCGCGTCGGCGGACGGCAGGCCCCGGCGGCGCGCGGGCGTGGCCGGCACGGTCTTTCCAGCCACCATCGACGTCTCCTCGATCTCGACCTGCTCACCATCGCGTCGGGTGACTGTGAGCACGCCCCTGGTCCACGATGTGAGAATGCCGAGCGTGTCCGTGAACCGCCCATGCCGCTCCCCGGCGGTCGTCAGCGACCGCACCGAGACGCGTCTGCCCACGTCGGAAGGGGTGATGCGGACCTCCAAGCGTCCGCCCGTGGTGAATTCCACAGTCCTAACCGCCCCTCCTGTTCGTGTTGTGTCCGGGAACGGAGATACTAGGTGTGGGCATCGCCGCCGTCCGAAGCGAAAGAGCGCTCCCGCGCGCCCGCGGCGGAGCCGGACACCGGCCCGCCAGCCCTAACGAGGAGGAACGACAGCGTGACTTACGTCATCGCGGAGCCTTGTGTCGACCTGAAGGACAAGGCTTGCATCGAGGAGTGCCCGGTCGACTGCATCTACGAGGGCCAGCGGTCCTTGTACATCCACCCGGACGAGTGCGTCGACTGCGGTGCCTGCGAGCCCGTCTGCCCGGTCGAGGCCATCTTCTACGAGGATGACACTCCCGAGGAGTGGAAGGACTACTACAAGGCCAATGTCGAGTTCTTCGACGACCTCGGCTCGCCCGGCGGCGCCAGCAAGCTCGGTCTGATCGAGAAGGACCACCCGCTGATCTCCGCGCTCCCGCCGCAGGAGCACGACGAGTGACCCACGGGTGACACCCGAGCAGTGAGCCGCCCCGGGCGGCTCGCGCAACAGTCCCGTACGGCGGTCCCAGCGTCCTGCCGTACGGGACTGCGGTGTTTCCGCGCCGTGCCGCCTGCCCCTCCCGCGGCGCGCCCCTCCCCGACCGCCCGACCGCCCGTCCGGCGCGCGGCGGACCGCGCGGCCGGCCCGTGCCGGCCGCCGGGACAGCCGAAGAAAGTGAGCACCATGCCCTCCGTCTCCGACCGCCTCCCCACCTTCCCCTGGGACCGGCTCGAGCCGTACAAGACCACCGCCGCCGGGCACCCCGACGGCCTCGTCGACCTGTCGGTCGGCACCCCCGTCGACCCGGTCCCCGCGCAGGTGCGGCAGGCGCTCGCCGAGGCGGCCGACAGCCCCGGCTACCCCACGGTGTGGGGGACCCGGGAGCTGCGCGACGCGCTCACCGGATGGTGCGAGCGCCGACTGGGCGCGCGCGGCATCACGGAGCACCACGTGCTGCCCGTCGTCGGCTCCAAGGAGTTGGTGGCCTGGCTGCCGACCCAGCTCGGCCTCGGCCCGGGCGACCGGGTGGCCTTCCCCCGGCTCGCCTACCCCACCTACGAGGTCGGCGCCCGGCTCGCCGGTGCCGACCTCGTCGCCTACGACGACCCGCTGGAGCTGGACCCGGCCGGGCTCAAGCTGCTGTGGCTCAACTCGCCCTCCAACCCCACCGGTCAGGTGCTGCCCGCCGAGCGGCTCCGCGCCGTCGTCGACTGGGCGCGCCGGCACGGCGTGCTCGTCCTCAGTGACGAGTGCTACCTGGAGCTCGGCTGGGAGGCCGACCCGGTCTCCGTGCTGCACCCGGACGTGTGCGGCGGCTCCACCGCGGGCCTGGTGGCCGTCCACTCGCTCTCCAAGCGCTCCAATCTCGCCGGATACCGGGCGGCATTCCTTGCGGGGGACAGCGAGGTGCTGGGCGAGCTGCTGCAGATCCGCAAGCACGGCGGGATGATGACGCCCGCGCCGGTGCAGGCGGCGACGGTCGCGGCGCTCGCCGACGACACCCACGTGGCCGAGCAGCGGGAGCGGTACCGGGCGCGGCGCACCGCGCTGCGGGGCGCGCTGGAGGCCGCCGGCTTCCGGATCGAGCACAGCGAGGCGTCGCTGTACCTGTGGGCGACCCGGGACGAGTCCTGCTGGGACACCGTCGCCGACCTGGCCGCGCGGGGCGTCCTGGTGGCGCCCGGCGAGTTCTACGGACCCGCGGGGGAGCGGTACGTCCGCGTCGCGCTCACGGCCACGGACGAGCGGATCGCCGCCGCGGTGCGCAGGCTGTCCGCGTAGGGGCTCACAGGGCCCGGGCCTCACCGGGGCCGGGCCGCTCGTGCGGGCCGCTGCCGGACAGCGGACGGGCGCCGGGGCGGGCCGGGGTGGTCGACGGGCCCGGGCCACGGGCGTGGCCGACCTCTGAGCACGCACACACGGCGAAGGGCCGCCCGGACCGTGCGGTCCGGGCGGCCCGATCGGGTCACCGGCTGCGGGCGCTCAGGGACGGAGTACCCGAGCGCTGTCCGGCCGGGGAGCGTGCCTCCGGGAGGCGGGGCCGGACAGTGGGGGCGCCCCGCAGCGGTGACCGGGGAGCCCTCAACCGAGGGGCAGGCCACCGAGGTTGCCGACGGACGGAAGGCCGGTGTCCGCCGCGGAGGAGGCGGTGTCGCCCAGCAGGCCGCCGGCCTCGCCCGCCGCGTTCCCGGCGAGGTTCTGCGCGGCGGGCGCCGCGGTCCGGCCGGCCTTGCCCACGGCCTTGCCGGCGGTCGGCACGGCCTTCTTGACGGCGCTGCCGCCGGTCTCCCCGGCGACGGCGGTGGTGTCCTGGGCGGTCCTGTCCAGCGTGTTGCCGAGGCCCTCGCCGTCCAGGTTGCTGACCCCGCCCACCGGGCTCGCGGGCAGTTCCACGGCGCTCGCGGCTCCGGCGGCGCCGACGACGGTGGCGGCGCCGGCCGCCGTCAGCAGCGCGGTGCGGGCGATCCGGCGCGTGAGGGGGTTGGACATGGTGCTCCTTTGACGGAGAAGGGGTTCTTGGTCTGTCAGCCGGGATCCCCCGGTCGGACGCAGTGCCTATCGCCCCGAACGGCATGGAGGTTGCGGGGAAGCCGGGTAAAGGATTGGCAATCCAGGTTTGCCGCGTGAGCCCTCAAACTGGGCATTCCTCGCAGCCGATTGACCTGTACCCGAGGAGCCGAACCGGCTGCGGCCAGGCACGACCGGCCGAGCGGGTTCACTCCTGGCGGCGACCGTCGAGCGAGGGAAGAAACGTCCACCCCGGTGGACCGGGTTCGCTCCACCGGGTGAGTGGGCGGACTAGTGACCGGTGGCCAGCCGGAGCTCCACCGTGCCGTCCGCCGCGCCCCCAGCGCGGTCCTTCGCGCCGCCGTCCGTCGCAGCGCCGCCGCCCTCGGCAGCATCGCCGTCCCCGGGCCCGTCGCCGTCCCCGGGCCCGTCGCCGTCCCCGGGCCCGTCGCCGTCCTCCGCCGCGCCGCCGTCCGTCCTGCGCCAGCCGTCCGCGGAGCGCTCCGCCGACCACTCGAAGCCGCCGTAGGAGATCCGCTCGATGCGCAGCCGCTCCGCGTTCGCGACCGCCCAGTGGGCCAGCTCCCAGCCCTGGCGGCGGCCGCGCGCGGGGACCGGGACCACGGGCGCGGCCTCGGGCCGCGCCGCCGAGCGCGCCTTCGGATACCCGGCCGTCCGCGGTGCCGGGGCCGCGAGGGTGCCGGTGCCGTCGGCCAGCACATCCCGGCCGAACTCCCGCACCAGGCGCTTGCGCACCTGTGCGGGATCACCCGGCCCGCCGGGGACCCGGCCGCCTGTCGTGCAGCTCAGCGTGGCGGGTCGGCGGCCGGTGAGCGCGCCGGTCAGCAGCGTCGCGTCGGTCTCGTGTTTGGCGTACGCCTGCGGATAGCCACTGCGCTGCACGCGCTGGGCGGCCACGGTCAGCGGCAGCCGGGAGTAGCCCGGCACCTCGGCGAGATGGTCGTAGAACCGGCCCGCCGAGTAGACCGGGTCCTTGATCTGCTCGAACGTCCCCCAGCCCTGCGAGGGGCGCTGCTGGAAGAGGCCGACCGAATCCCGGTCCCCGTGCCCGATGTTGCGCAGCTGGGACTCCTGCATGGCGGTGGCCAGGGCTATCGTCACCGCCCGCTCGGGCAGTCCGCGGCGTGCGGCGACCGCGGCGATGGTCGCCGCGTTCTGGGCCTGCACGGGGGTGAGTTCGTAGTCGTGCGGAGTGCCGGAGCCGTCCGCGGCCGCGGACGCGTTCTTGCCGTCCGCGCCGTCCGCGGCCCGGACGGTGCACATCGCGCCGTCCTGGCCCGAGAGCCCGCGCACCGCGACATACGCGGCGACGGCGAGCAGCACGGCGCAGGCCACGGCGATCCTGAAGGGTCTGCCGCGGCCCTCGGTCCGGGACGGACGCTCGGACCCGTGGGGCGAGCGGGCCGGTCGTGAGAGGCGCACGCGCACCAAGGTAGCCGCTGGGTGCGACAGCGCCCGAGCCCCGGGGCGCGCCGGGCCGCGCGGGGCGCCCGCCGTAGGCTGTGGCCATGCCTCACAGCGCACTCGACCTGCAGCAGGACGCCGCCCGGCTCACCGCGCAACTGGTGGACCTCCCCTCCGAGAGCGGGAACGAGGCGGCGCTCGCCGACGCCGTCGAGTCGGCGCTGCGCGCGCTGCCCCACCTGGCCGTCGACCGGTACGGCAACAACGTGGTGGCCCGCACCCGCCTGGGCCGGGCCGAGCGGATCGTCCTCGCGGGGCATCTCGACACCGTGCCGATCGCCGGGAACCTGCCCTCCCGGCTCGACGAGGACGGGCTGCTGTGGGGCTGCGGCACCAGCGACATGAAGGCGGGGGTCGCCGTGCAGCTGCGGATCGCCGCCACGGTCCCCGAGCCCAACCGCGACCTGACGTTCGTCTTCTACGACAACGAGGAGGTCGCCGCCCACCTCAACGGCCTCGGCAAGGTCGCCGAGGCCCGTCCCGAGTGGCTGGCCGGCGACTTCGCCGTGCTGCTCGAACCCTCCGAGGGCCAGGTCGAGGGCGGTTGCCAGGGCACCCTGCGGGTGCGGCTGCACCTGCGCGGCACACGGGCGCACTCGGCGCGCGGCTGGATGGGCGCCAACGCGATCCACGCGGCCGGGCCGGTGCTGGAGCGGCTGGCCGGCTACCGGCCGCGGTGGCCGGTGATCGACGGGCTGGAGTACCGGGAGGGTCTGAACGCCGTCGGCGTGGAGGGCGGCGTCGCCGGCAACGTCATCCCGGACCTGTGCACCGTCACGGTCAACTTCCGCTACGCGCCCGACCGCGGCGAACAGGACGCGCTGGACCACGTGCGCGAGGTCTTCGCCGGATGCGGGGTCGAGGAGTTCGAGGTGGACGACAGCTCCCCCGGCGCGCTGCCCGGCCTCTCGCACCCGGCGGCCCGCGCCTTCCTCGCCGCGGTGGGCGGCGAGCCGCGGCCCAAGTACGGCTGGACGGACGTCTCCCGGTTCAGCGCGCTGGGGGTGCCCGCCGTCAACTACGGTCCCGGGGATCCCAACCTCGCCCACAAGCGGGACGAGCGGGTCGAGACCGCGCTCATCACCCGGTGCGAGGAGCGGTTGCGGCGCTGGCTGGCGGCCTGAGCCGGGTCCGCCGGCGTGGCCGGGCCACCTGCCGGTAAGCCGATCGACGGCTGCCGGCCGCCCGGATTCCCGACGGCACCCGCCGGCGTCCGCATACCCTGAAGCGGAAAGATCGCAGGCGGAAGGAGTGCCGTAGATGACCGACGAGACCGGCGGAGGGCCCAAGGAGCAGCGACTGGGGCCTGTCGTGCGCCGCCGCGACCAGGTGCAGTCGGGGACCACCGACCAGCGCCTGCTGGACACCGCGGGCCCCTCCGACTTCATCCACCAGGACCCCTGGCGGGTGATGCGCATCCAGTCCGAGTTCGTCGAGGGCTTCGGAGCCCTGGCCGAACTGGGCCCCGCCATCAGCGTCTTCGGCTCGGCGCGCACCCCCGCGGAGGCACCCGAGTACGACCAGGGCGTGCGGATCGGCCGGGCGCTGGCCGAGGCCGGGTTCGCCGTCATCACCGGCGGCGGCCCCGGGGCGATGGAGGCGGCCAACAAGGGTGCGCTGGAGGCGGACGGCACCTCGGTCGGGCTCGGTATCGAGCTGCCCTTCGAGCAGGGCATGAACAAGTACGTCGACATCGGCGTGAACTTCCGCTACTTCTTCGTCCGCAAGACGATGTTCGTGAAGTACGCGAGCGGGTTCGTGGTGCTGCCCGGGGGGCTCGGCACGCTGGACGAACTCTTCGAGGCGCTGACCCTGGTGCAGACCGGGAAGGTCACCCGCTTCCCGATCGTGCTCTTCGGCACGGACTACTGGCAGGGGCTCGCCGACTGGCTGCGCCACTCCGTCGTCGGCGGCGGCAAGGCGTCCGAGCGGGACCTGGAGCTCTTCCACGTCACCGACGACATCGACGAGGCGGTCGCGCTGGTCACCAAGGAGGTCGGCGGCCAGCTCGCGGCCGCCGAGCGCCCCGGACCGCCCGGCCGCCGTTAGGCCGCCTCCTCGACGACCCGTCTGCCCGTCGGGCGGACGACGCTCCCGTGAGGACACCCCTAGGCCAGCCCCCGGCGGGCCACCGCGGGCGGCCGGTGGCCCGCGATCGCGGACACCATGTCGAGGACCTGCTTGGTCTCGGCCACCTCGTGCACCCGGTAGACCCGGGCGCCCAGCCAGGCGGAGACGGCGGTGGTGGCCAGGGTGCCGGTCAGCCGCTCCTTGACGGGGCGGTCCAGGGTCTCGCCCACGAAGTCCTTGTTGGACAGCGAGACCAGCACCGGCCAGCCCGTCCCGGTCATCCGGCCCAGCTCCCGGGTCGCCTCCAGCGAGTGCCGGGTGGACTTGCCGAAGTCGTGCCCGGGGTCGATGAGGATCCCGTCCCGGCGCACCCCGAGCTCCGCGGCGCGCTCGGCCAGCCCGAGCGTCACCCGCAGGATGTCGTCGACGACCCCGCTGCCGCTGCCGGCGCCCTGCGGGTCCGGCTCGTAGGCGACCCGGTGCGGGCGGGTCCGCGGGCGGGCACCGCCGGCGTGGGTGCACACCAGGCCCGCGCCGTACCGCGCCGCGACCTCGGCCAGCCGGGGGTCGACCCCGCCCCAGGCGTCGTTGAGCAGATCGGCCCCGGCCTCGCACACGGCCTCGCCCACCTCGTGCCGCCAGGTGTCGACGCTGATCACCACCTCCGGCCAGCGCCGCCGCACCTCGGCGACGAAGCCCACCGTGCGCCGGGCCTCCTCCTCGGCCGTGACCTCGTCGCCGGGCCCCGCCTTCACCCCTCCTATGTCGATGACGGCGGCGCCCTCGGCGACCGCCTGCTCGACCCGGTCGAGCGCGGGCTCGTCCCGGAAGGTGGCGCCGCGGTCGTAGAAGGAATCCGGCGTCCGGTTCACGATCGCCATGATCACCGGCTCGTGCTCACCGAACTCGCGCGTGCCCAGGCGCAGCATCAGCCATCCTCTTCCTCTCGACGGTGCCCGCCTGCTGCCCGCACCCGCGTGGCCCGTGCACCGGTCTCCGCCGCCGACCATAGCTGTCACCGGGCCATGGCACGATCAGGGTCTGCCCGCAACCGGCAACCACTCGGGGAGTCCATCCGTGTTCGTGTTCCTGCTGCTCTCGCTGGTCGTGGTCGTCGCCGCGGTGACGCTCGCCGTTGTCGGCAGCGGCGCCCGGCCCGGGGAGGAGGCCCGCGGCGCGGTGGGCGGGCTCGCCGAAGCACCGCCCGACCTGCTGGACGAGCCGCTGCCACCGGAGCGTTCCGTCACCCATGGGGACGTGGCGGGGCTGCGGCTGGCCGTCGGGGTGCGCGGATACCGGATGGAGCAGGTCGACGACGTCCTCGACCGGCTGGGGGCCGAGCTCGCGGAACGCGATGCGCGGATCGCCGAGCTGGAGTCCGCGCTGGCCGGCGCCCAGGCCGTCGCGATGGGCCGGGCCGAGGAGGGGCGTCCGGAGCCGGGCCGGGCTCCGGACGCGGCGCAGGAGGCGGGCCCGGAGGCGCGGGAGGAAGAGGACGGCCCGCGGAGCGGGTCCCGGACGCGTCCGGAGGAGGAGGGGCGATGACCACCGGACCCGGAGCCGCCCCCGAGCCCTCCGCCGGCGCCGCGGTGCCCGGCCCCGACGGCCGCGCCCGCTGCCCCTGGGGCACGACCGCGGAGGACTACGCGGCCTACCACGACACCGAGTGGGGCCGCCCGGTGCACGGCGACGACGCGCTCTACGAGCGGTTGTGCCTGGAGGGCTTCCAGTCCGGCCTCTCGTGGCTGACGATCCTGCGCAAGCGCGAGGCGTTCCGCGCCGCGTTCGCGGACTTCCGCATCGCCGCCGTCGCGCGGTTCACCGAGGACGACGAGCGGCGACTGCTGGCCGACAGCGGCATCGTGCGCAACCGGGCCAAGATCGGCGCGGCCCTCGGCAACGCGCGGGTCGCGGCCGCCTGGGAGCCGGGCGAGCTGGACCGGCTGGTGTGGTCCTACGCCCCCGATCCGGCCGCCCGGCCCGCGCCCCGCACCACGGCGGAGGTGCCCGGCAGCACTCCCGAGTCCGCGGCCCTGGCCAAGGAGCTCAAGCGGCGTGGCTTCCGCTTCGTGGGCCCCACCACCGTCTACGCGCTGATGCAGGCGTGCGGGCTGGTCGACGACCACCTGGCGGACTGCTGGTGCCGCGGCTCCGCCGCCGGCTGACGCCTGCGCGGGGCGCAGCCGGTGCGGCAGCCGGCGGGCGGACGGCACGGGGCCGGGGTCAGCGCCCGGTGAAGCGGGGCTGCTGCTTGTGCACGAACGCCTCCACGGCGATCCGGTGGTCGGCGGAGCCGCCCAGCCGCAGCTGGAGTTCGGACTCCTTGCCGAGCGTCTCGGCCAGCGAGTGGGAGGCGCCGTAGGCCAGGGACTCTTTGAGCGCGGCGTAGGCGGCGGTCGGCCCCTGGGCGAGCTGCCGGGCGACGGCCTCGGCCTCCGCGGCGAGCTCGGCGGCGGGCACCACCCGGTTGGCCAGTCCCAGCTCCAACGCCTCGTCGGCCTTGACGCTGCGCGGGAAGAGCAGCAGGTCGGCGGCCCGGCCCGGGCCCACCAGGCGCGGCAGCGTCCAGGAGACACCGGAGTCCGCGGTCAGTGCCACTCCCGCGAAGGAGGTGTTGAACGCCGCGGTGTCCGCCAGGATCCGGTAGTCGCAGGCGAGGGCGAAGCCCGCGCCGGCCCCTGCGGCCACCCCGTTGACGCCCGCCACCACCGGCTTCGGCATCCCGGCGAGGGCCAGGGTGATCGGATTGTAGTGCTCCTCGACGGTGTTCAGGGCGTTTCCACCGCTCTGTTCGAGGGAGCCGGTGTGCTCCTTGAGGTCCTGGCCCACGCAGAAGGCGCGGCCGCTGCCGGTGAGCAGCACCGCGCGTACCCCGTCGTCGGCGGCGGCCCGCTGCAGGGTGTCGCGCAGGGCGACCTTGGTCTCGTTGTCGAGGGCGTTCATCGCGTCGGGGCGGTCGAGCACGACCTTCGCGAGCCCCTCGTTCACTTCGTAGCGCACGGTGTCGGACATGCACTCAGCATGACCCGGATCATCGGGCGCTGACAGGGCACCGCGCATGCTCCGCCGCCCCGGCGGATGTGACCTGCGTCAAACCGAGGGACGCCGGTGACGGAGGGGAATTCCGGGCAGTACCGCGGGGCGGCCGCCGCATTGGGTGGGTTTGTGTGTGGTCGAGGAAGAAGAGATGTCGACCGATGTTGGTCATCGGGTCCTGCCATGCGGGATAATGGCGAAGAAGCAATGTGTTCGATGCCGGTGAAACTGTGCCCGCTTACGGGACCCCCGGCGCGATCGGCTGGTTTCAGGAAGGGGAACGAGCATGGCGGCCATGAAGCCGCGGACGGGTGACGGCCCGCTCGAGGTGACCAAAGAGGGGCGGGGCATCGTCATGCGCGTTCCGCTCGAAGGCGGTGGGCGACTCGTCGTCGAGCTGACACCGGATGAGGCGACAGCGCTCGGCGAGGAGCTGAAGAAGGTCTGCGGCTGAGCGCTCCGCGGATCGCCGCCCCGGTCAGGCACGCCACGCGTGTGCACCGGGGCGGTTTCGTCTCTCCGGACGCAGCCTCTCCCGCCTCCGGTCCAGCCGCGCGGACGGCCCGTGCCGGCCGGGTCCCGAACCCCGGGCCGAGCCGGTCCCGGAGGCCCCGGCCGTGCGAACGCGCCGCGCAACGACTCCGTCACTCCCCGCGTTTGACCGCGCACAGCAGCCCGTCGCCCACCGGCAGCAGCGAGGGCACCAGCAGCGTGCTCTCCCGGACGGTGCGCAACAGCTCGCGCAGCCGTAGCACTTCCTGGGACTGGTCCGCGGCCTCGCCCGTCCGCCCGTCGGCGAATACCCCGGCGAAGCAGATCAGCCCGCCGTCCCGCAGCAGCCGCAACGATTCGGCGAGGTAGTCCAGGCACTCCGTCCGGTCGCCGTCGCAGAAGACGAGGTCGTATCCGCCGTCCGCCAGCCGCGGCAGCACGTCCAGGGCCCGTCCGGGGATGAACCGCACCCTGTTGCCCCCGCTGCCGACGAACCCGGCGGCGCGGAACGCCTCGCGGGCGAACTGCTGCCGCTCCGGTTCGGTGTCGACCGTCGTGAGCACCCCGTCGGATCGCATCCCGTGCAGCAGGTGCAGCCCGGAGACGCCGGTGCCCGTACCGATCTCCGCGACCGCCTTGGCCTCGGCGGCCGCCGCCAGCAGCCGCAGTGCCGCTCCGGTGGCGGGGGAGACCGTGCGCAGCCCAGCCTCCTGGGCCCGGTCGCGGGCCCAGCGCAGTGCTTCGCTCTCGGCGTTCTCGACGAGCTCGGCGCCGTACGCGTCGGCGAACTCCCAGCTCGTCTGCCGGTTGCCGGTAATGGCCCTCTCCTGTCCCCGTCCTCCACGCAGTCGTGACTGTATCCGTTGCCCCGGGAACCCGCAGTTGGGGCCGGGCGTTGAGGAAGCAGGGACCGCCGGAGAGCGGTCGGCAAAGCCGGGCAAAGTTTCTTATCCGGAGCTAACGGGAGATGTGGCTATGGTAGGGGCTCCAGTGGACACCACCAGAGCCGACAGGGGAGGTGCGGCTGCAAGCCGGGACCGCGGCGTCTTCTCCAGATTCCGCAGGTCGACGGGACAGCCGAAATCCGTGACCGACACCGCTGACCAGTCCCGCACCGCCGATTCCGCGACCACGGCGACTTTCGCGACCGATGCGGACGCGCAGGCGTGGACCCCTCCTTCCTGGGAGGAGATCGTCAGCAACCACAGTGCCCGGGTCTACCGCCTCGCCTACCGCCTGACCGGTAACCAGCACGACGCCGAGGACCTCACCCAGGAGGTCTTCGTCCGGGTCTTCCGGTCGCTGTCGACCTACACGCCCGGCACCTTCGAGGGCTGGCTGCACCGGATCACCACGAACCTCTTCCTGGACATGGTCCGGCGCAAGCAGCGCATCCGCTTCGACGCGCTCGCCGACGACGCCGCCGAGCGGCTGCCCAGCCGCGAGCCCACCCCGCAGCAGCACTTCAACGACACCCATTTCGACGCGGACGTCCAGCAGGCCCTGGACACCCTCGCCCCCGAGTTCCGCGCCGCCGTGGTGCTCTGCGACATCGAGGGGCTCTCCTACGAGGAGATCGCCGCGACGCTCGGGGTCAAGCTCGGCACCGTCCGCAGCCGTATCCACCGCGGCCGCTCCCACCTGCGCAAGGCGCTCCAGCACCGCTCGCCCGCCGCTCGCACCGAGCAGCGGCGCACCCTGAGCGCGGTGGTGCCGTCGGCCCGGGCGGGCGAGGTGAGCGCCGGGTGACCTCCGCCGAACACCATCTCGGAGACCGCCTCGCCGCACTGGTCGACGGGGAGCTGGGGCACGACGCACGCGAGCGGGTGCTCGCGCATCTGGCCACCTGCCCGGGGTGCAAGGCCGAGGCCGATGCGCAGCGCCGGCTCAAGAACGTCTTCGCGGACGCCGCGCCGCCACCGCCCTCGGACGGGCTCCTCGCCAGGCTGCAGGGCCTGCCCGCGGATGGCGACCCGCGCCCCGGAGGCGGCCCCGGTCCCGGCGGGCCGGGCGGCGGCGCATTCTCCGTGCCCGTGCTGCCGGGCGGTTCCGGCCGCTCGTCCTGGTCCTTCGACCACCTCCCCGGCGGCCGGAGCGGCGGACGCAGCCCGCTCACCCCGCCCGGCGGCTTCCGGATACACGAGATCCCGCCGCCCGACAGCGCCGAGCGGGCCGAACGCGCCGAACGGGAGCGCTCGGCCTCCCGCGGACGCCGGTTCGCGTTCGCCGCGGCGGGCGCCTTCTCCCTGGCGGCCCTCGCCTTCGGCGGCACCCTGGCCTCCGGCGCGGCGAGCACATCCGGTGGGACAGGCGGCGACAATCCCTCCGCCAACGCGGTACGCAGTCCGGCCTCCGGCTCCGGGGCCTCCCGGGACGGCAGGCGGCGCGGTGGCGACCAGCGCGGGGGCGCGCAGAGCACCCGCGGTGCGGACTCCGGCCCCACCTTCGCGCCGGTGGCCTCCTACGGTGCGGCGGCTCCGATCGCGCAGCCGAACGCGCCGGTGAGCATGCTGCGGCGCTCGGCACCCGCCCGGCTCTCGCCCGCCACCAACGCCTCCGGCTGGTACGGGGAGAGCGGTACGGCGGGCACCCTGAGCGCGCTGCGCGGTTCGGCCTCGCTGCTGTCCGGCGGGCCGAAGGAGGAGCCCTCCTCCGAGGTGCGGCTCGCCCGGCGGCCGGCTGTCCGGCAGGATCCCTCCGTGCTGCGTTCGTTCCCCGGCCGCGCTCCGGTGGTGACGAGTTCGCTCTCCGCCACCGCGCCGGGCCCGGCCGGGCGGTGACGCGGCGCCGGGTTGACGCGCGCTGGGCGGCGTGCCGCGTTCCTGGTTGAATCCTTCCGACGCCCTGCCCCCGGCCGAGGTCCGGGGAGGGTGTGAGTCGCGGGTGACCAACTGGAGAGTGCATGGACGAGCCGAACGCCACCGGGCAGGAGCCGAAGTGGTGGAGCCGCCCACGCCGGGCCCCGGACAGCCGGACCCAGCCCGCGGCGACCGGGCCCGCGGCGACCGGGCCCGCGGCGACCGGGCCCGCGCGGGAGCAGACCGCCGAGCCCGCCACCGGGAAGCCGACCGCCGAGGAGCCGGCTGTGCCGGGCACCGCCGGTCCCGAGGTGTCGGAGGCGGCCGTGGCCGGAGAGCCGGCTGCGGCGTCCCCTGCATGCCCCGAGCCGCTGCACGGAGTGGATCCGTACTCCACCCCTCCCTACGGCGGACCCGGTCCCTGGGCCCCCGCACCGCCCGTCCAGCGTCCGTCGGCCACCCCGCCGCACGGCGTCGCCCTGCCGCCCGGCAGTACGACGCCGCCCCACGGGGTGCCGGTCGGGGGCTCCGGCAGTGCCGCGGCGCCCCCGGCGGACCCCCCGAGCGCCGGAGCGCCGGAGCCCGGCGGGCCCAGGGAGCCCGAGCCGCAGCCGGTCCCGCGGTCCGCCGCGCCGCCGCTCCCGCCGCAGCCTCCCGCCCGGCCCCCGCGCCGCGGGCGCCGGATCGCGCTCGGCGCCCTGGTGCTGGCGCTGGTCGCCGGGGGCGCGGGCGGGCTCATCGGCGCCTACATCGAGCGGAACGGTTCCGTGAGCGACGTCGAGCTGCCCCGTACCGCGGCGGCCGAGGGGGGCGCGCGGCCGAAGGGGAGCATCGCGGGGATCGCGCGGCAGACCCTGCCCGGCGTCGTCACGCTGCACGCGCGCGGCGGCGGCGCCGAGGCCACGGGCACCGGCTTCGTACTGGACCGACGCGGCCACATCCTCACCAACCACCATGTCGTCGAGGGCGTCGAGTCCGCCGAGGGCGCCGACGGGGTGCGGGTCACCTTCGACAGCGGCCAGACGGCGACCGGCGAGGTGGTCGGCGGCGACGCCGGCTACGACCTGGCCGTCGTCCGGATCTCCCACGTCTCCGGGCTCACCCCGCTGCCGCTCGGCGACTCCGACGCCGTCCGGGTCGGCGACCCCGTCATCGCCTTCGGCGCCCCCTTCGACCTGGACGGAACGGTCACCACCGGCATCGTCAGCGCCACCGAGCGGCCCATCACGGCGGGGGGCGGGGAGCCGGGCGGCGAGCTGAGCTATGTGAACGCGCTGCAGACCGACGCACCCATGAACCCCGGCAACTCCGGCGGCCCGCTGGTGGACGCCCGGGGCCGGGTCGTGGGGGTGAACAGCGCGATCAGAGGGGCCGGCGGCGCTCCGGGCCCGTCCGGTGGCGAGGGCGGCGGCAGCGTCGGCCTGGGCTTCGCCATCCCGGTCAACCAGGCCCGCCGGGTCGCCGAGGAGCTCATCAACGAGGGCCGCGCCACCCATCCGGTGATCGGGGTCTCGCTCGACATGCAGTACGAGGGCGAGGGGGCGCGGATCGGCGGGGTCGGCGGTCGCGGCGCGGTCGTGCCGGGCGGTCCTGCCGACCGGGCCGGGCTGGCGGCGGGTGATGTGATCACCGAGGTCGGCGGGAGGCCCGTGGCCGGGGGCGAGGAGTTGATCGTCCGGATCCGCAGCCACCGCCCGGGCGGGAAGCTGGAGCTGACCGTCCTGGACGGGGGTGCGGAGGGTGCGCGGCGGACGGTGCGGGTGACGCTCGGCTCCGCCACCGGCTGACGCCGGGTGCCAGGGCGGGGTCCCGTTCGCGGGCCGCGGGCGGGTACCGTGACATCTGGCTGCAGGAGCCGTGGACGGAGTGAGGGAGCTGCGCGGTGTTCTTCGATATAGGACCACTGGAGCTGGTCGCGCTCATCGTGCTGGCGGTGCTCGTGTTCGGGCCCGAGAAACTCCCCAAGGTGATCCAGGACGTCTCCGCCTTCATCCGCAAGGTGCGCCAGTTCTCCGACAGCGCGAAGGAGGACATCAGGAGCGAGCTGGGTCCGGAGTTCAAGGACTTCGAGTTCGAGGACCTGAATCCGAAGAACTTCGCGCGCAAGCACCTGCTGGACAACGACGACCTGGGCATCAAGGAGATCAGCAACAGCTTCGACCTGCGCAAGGATCTGGCCGAAGTCACCGACGCGGTCAACGGCACCGACAGCGGGAGCGCCGGCTCCTCCCGTGGCAGCGGCTCCGGCGGGTCCGAACGGACCGGGAAGAGCCTCAGGGGCGGCGGGCAGCAGGCACCGGATCTGACCAAGCGCACCTCCGACGGGGTGAACGGCCGACCGGTGCAAGGGGACGTGCTCCGCAAGGGCGACCCGCCGCCGTTCGACGCGGACGCCACCTGACCCTCACCTGACGCCTCATCAGGCAACGATCCCGTCACCTCGGCATTCGCACCACCGGGACATCTGCGGCGTTTGCCGTCCATCTCGCCACCCGCACCGCGTCCTGATCCACCGGGCATGACCGACACGGCGGACCGGTGTGGCTATCCTCCCAGTGTCGGGGGTCGCCGTCCGAGGAGCTCGGCTGCCCAGGCAACAGGGCAATGAGGAGGCGTCGCACAGATGGAGACGACGAGTCGGCCGGCCGGTGAATCCGGGCCCGCCGCACAGGGGGTACCCGGCGCGCGGCGGGCTGTGGACGACTATCTGATGGCTGCCTTTCCGTGGTACGGCCTGGACGCGGCCTTCACCGGACCGCGCTGGCTGATGCAGGTCGGCACGGCGGCCGACGGGACGGTCGAGCACGGTTCCACCGGCCACGGCGAGGAGCCCTCCCTCCGTGTCGAGACCACCCCCGAGGACGAGAGCTTCGCCGTCGTCGTCACCCTCGCCAGCCGCCCCGTGCGGCGCAGCGGCGACGGCACGGGCACGCTGGAGGCCACCTCCGTCTCCACCGCCGCCTGGCTGGCGGGCTCGGGGCTGCTCTCGTGCAGCTTCCCGATGGAGATGGACCGCAGCCTGCGGCAGGACTGGCTCGACCAGCAGACCGGTGTGGCCTGGGAACTCGCCGACGACCTGGACGGCTCCGGCTGGAGCAGCCTCTCGCTGCCGGTGGACGGCATCCCCACCGACTTCCACTACCGCGAGTCCGCGTACGGCTGGGTGCTCGCCGGCTCGGCCCAGGAAGGCGTCCACCTGGGCGCCTACGGGCGCGGGATGAGCGCCTACGGACTCGGCTTCGCCGTGGTCAAGGACATCACCGGATACGAGCGGGGCTGAGCGCCCGGCCGGGCGGGCCCGCGCGCCGACCCCCGCCCGGTGCTCACCGCACGGGGGTCGCGCGGCGCCGTACGGGCGCCGGACGGCCTCAGAACTTGTTGCTCGGGGTGAGACCCAGGGACATGCCCGACAGGCCGCGCTGGCGCGAGCTGAGCTTGTCGGCGACGGTGCGCAGCGCCTTCCCGGCGGGGGAGTCCGGATCGCTGAGGACCACCGGCTTGCCCTCGTCGCCGCCCTCGCGCAGCCGCAGGTCGATCGGGATGCCGCCGAGCACCGGCACCTCGGCGCCGGTGGTGCGGGTCAGCCCCTCGGCCACCTTCTGGCCCCCGCCGGTGCCGAAGACGTCGACCATCTCGTCGCAGTGCGGGCACGGCATGCCGGACATGTTCTCGATCACGCCGACGATCTTCTGGTGGGTCTGCACGGCGATGGACCCGGCGCGCTCGGCGACCTCGGCCGCGGCCTGCTGCGGGGTGGTCACCACCAGGATCTCCGCGTTCGGCACGAGCTGGGCCACCGAGATCGCGATGTCCCCGGTGCCGGGCGGCAGGTCCAGCAGCAGCACGTCCAGGTCGCCCCAGTAGACATCGGCCAGGAACTGCTGGAGCGCGCGGTGCAGCATCGGGCCGCGCCACACCACCGGTGCGTTGCCCGGGGTGAACATCCCGATCGAGATCACCTTCACACCGTGTGCCGACGGCGGCATGATCATGTCCTCGACCTGGGTCGGACGCCCGTCCGCGCCCAGCATGCGGGGGACGGAGTGGCCGTAGATGTCGGCGTCCACCACGCCGACCTTCATCCCGTCGGCGGCCAGCGCAGCGGCCAGGTTCACCGTCACCGAGGACTTGCCGACCCCGCCCTTGCCGGAGGCCACGCAGTACACCCGGGTCAGCGAGCCGGGCTGGGCGAAGGGGACCTCCCGCTCGGCGGTGCCGCCCCGCAGCGAGGCCGCCAGCTCGCGGCGCTGCTCGTCGCTCATCACGTCCAGCTCGACGCTGACGGAGCTGACCCCCGGCACCCGCTGCACGGCCTCGGTCACGTTCGCGGTGATGGTCTCGCGCAGCGGACAGCCGGAGACCGTCAGATAGACCCCGACGTCGACCGCGCCACCGGGCGCGATACCGATGGATTTGACCATCCCCAGGTCGGTGATCGGCCGGTGGATCTCCGGGTCGTTCACCGTCGCGAGCGCCGCGCGCACCGCGTCTTCGGTGGGGGTGGATTCCTGGGTCTCGGTAGCCATGCATGCATGGTACGGCCGGGTAGGGTGCGTGAGCTAAGCGACCGGTCAGCGGTCTTGGTCACGCTCACCGGCCGTGGCCGGTCCGCGGCCGGCGGCCGCTCCCGGCCGGTCCTGCTGTTCCAGGTCCTTGACCAGCTCCGCCAGTTCCGAGCGGATCCAGTCCCGGGTGGCCACCTCGCCCAAGCCCATGCGCAGCGCGGCGATCTCGCGGGCGAGGAACTCGGTGTCGGCGATGCTGCGCTCGTTGCGCTTGCGGTCCTGCTCCAGGTTCACCCGGTCCCGGTCGTCCTGGCGATTCTGCGCGAGCAGGATGAGCGGAGCCGCGTAGGACGCCTGGAGGGACAGGGCCAGCGTCAGGAAGATGAACGGGTACTCGTCGAATTTCAGACCGTCCGGGGCGACGATGTTCCAGCCCATCCAGACGATGATCACGACCGTCATCCACACCAGGAAGCGGCCGGTGCCCAGGAACCGCGCGATCCGCTCCGAGGCCCGTCCGAAGGTGTCCGGGTCGTAGGCCGGCAGCAGCGTGCGCCGGGGCGCACGCGGTACGTCCAGCCGTGGGCCCTCCCGCTCAGCCATCCTCCGGCTCCCTCCCCTCGGATCCGCGCGCCGCGCCGCCCGGTGCGGCGGGCGCCTCGGGCCGCTCGTGCGGGCCCGGCGCGAAGCCGGGCAGCCCGCCCACGGCCGCCGCCTCGCGCCAGCCCTCCGGCAGCAGGTCGTCCAGCACGTCGTCGACCGTGACGGCGCCCAGCAGATGGCCGCCCTCGTCCACGACGGGCGCCGAGACGATGTTGTACGCCGCCAGATAGCTCGTCAGCGCGGGCACCGAGGCGGTCGGCGGCAGTGGCCGCAGGTCGGCGTCGACGAGGGCGCCGACCAGGGCGAACGGCGGTTCGCGCAGCAGCCGTTGGAAGTGCACGACGCCCAGGTACTTGCCGGTGGGGGTCTCGTCCGGCGGCCGGCAGACGTAGACCTGGGAGGCCAGTGGCGCCGAGAGGTCCTCGATGCGCACCCGGGCCAGCGCCTCGGCGACGCTCGCGTCCGGGCGCAGCACGATCGGCTCGGTCGTCATCAGACTGCCGGCCGTGCCCTCCTCGTAGGACAGCAGCCGCCGCACGGGAGCCGCCTCCTGGGGCTGCATCAGGTCCAGCAGGCGCTCCTTGTCCTCCTCCGGGAGCTCGCCGAGCAGGTCGGCCGCGTCGTCGGGGTCCATCGCCTCCAGCACGAGCGCTGCCCGCTCGTCGGCGAGCTTGTTGATGATCTCCACCTGGTCGTCGTCCGGCAGTTCCTCCAGCACGTCGGCGAGCCGGTCGTCGTGGAGCGCGGCGGCCACCTCGGCCCGGCGCTTCTCGGAGAGGTGGTGCAGGACGTTGGCCAGGTCCGCGGGGCGCAGCTGCTCGAAGGTGGCCAGCAGGTTGGCGGTGCCCTGCTCGGGCTCCTCCAGACTGAAGCCGGTCACCGCGTCCCACTCCACGGTGAGCGCCTCGCCGCGCCGGGCCCGCAGCCCGCCGCCCTTGCGGCCCTTGCGGACGAAGAGCCGGTCGATCTCCCAGTCGCGGCGGGCGGGCAGCCGCTGGAGACCGATGTCCAGGACGGTGACCTCCTCGCCGGTCTCCACCAGCGTGACCTGACGGTCCAGCAGCTCGCCGAGGACCAGCCGCTCGTTGGGCCGTCGCTCGAAGCGCCGGATGTTGAGCACGCCCGTGGTGATGACCTGGCCGGACTCCACACCCGTCACCCGGGTCATGGGCAGGAAGACCCGGCGCCTGCTGACGACCTCCACCACCAGCCCGAGGACGCTGGGCAGCCTGCGCCGGCCGCCGAGCAGCGCCACCACGTCGCGGACCCTGCCGACCTGGTCGCCGTTCGGGTCGAAGACCGCGGTACCGGCCAAGTGAGAGACGAAGACCCGGGGGGCGCTCGCCGCCATGAGCCGCCTCCCTCCTCGGTCCCGCGGACCGGTCGCCGACGTATCAGGCCGTTCGTGCGCTTTGTACCTTTACCTCACTCATACAGGTATATGACGGATTCAGGCTAGCGTGACGGGCGCCACAGCCGCCGCAGCCGAGTGGTCCGGACGGCTCCCTTCCGGAGAGCCGCCTCCGTCCGGGTAGGGTGCCCTCTTGCCGCCGCCGACCACAGGAGGAGCCCCTCGTGACTGGACGCGCCCGCGCACCCCGGAGTGCAGCGCTGCTCGCTCTCTTCTGCGTCGGAGCGAGTACGGCACTGAGCGGCTGCGGGAGCGAGGATCCGGACGCGGGCACCAACGGCGTCGGCAAGCTCTCGGCGGCGAAGATCGAGCGGAAGGCGAAGGCGGCGGCCAAGGGCGCCGAGGCCGTGCGGGTCTCCGGCAAGGTCGTCAGCAAGGGCCGTACCTACCGCCTCAAGATGCGGCTGAAGGACAGCGGCGGCGTCGGCGAGGTCTCCGCCGAGGGCGGCACCACCTTCCAGCTGCTGCGCACCGGCCGCGACCTCTACCTCAAGGCGGGCACCGACTTCTGGGCCCGCCAGGAGGGCGGCAAGGAGCCCAGCAAGAGCGACGTGGCGGCCGCGGGCAAGCTCAAGGGCAAGTATGTGAAGGTCCCCGAACGGGACCCGGCCTACGAGCAGTTGAGCGTCTTCACCGACATGGAGACGCTCCTGGAGGGGCTGCTGGCCATGGAGGGCAAGCGCGAGACGGGCGAGCGGGGCACGGTGGACGACACCAGGACGATCCGCGTCACGGCGGGCAAGGGCAGCGGCGGCACGGTGGACGTCTCGCTGGAGGGGAAGCCCTACCCGCTGCGGCTGCGCCGTGCGGGGGACGCCGGAACCGTGCGGCTGAGCGACTGGAACGACGGCTTCCCGCTGCACGCCCCGAAGAAGGACGAGACCGTCGACTACGGCAAGAAGATCTCCTCCGGACAGCACGGAAGCTGACTTGCGGCTTGCGGCTTGCGGCTTGCGGCTTGCGGCCTGCGCCGCCGGGCCGGTCCGCGGGCGGGCGGCCGAGCGGCCGCGGGACCCCGCGGGACCCCGCGGGACGGCAAGGACGGTCGCCGGAGCGCCGTACCGGAACGGTCGCGGGGGCTCCGCGCACGGGTTCAGCCGCGGGAGCGGCTCCGGCGGCGGAAGAGCAGCCGCGGCAGGCCGGCGGGCCGGGAGCGCCGCGTGGTGGCCGGGGTGGCCAGCGGCGCCGCCGCCTGGAAGCCGCGCGGCATCGCGCCGGGACGCTCCAGCGACTCCCCGGCCGGCTCCAGCCGCAGCACCCGGCTGTGCTCGGCCCAGCGCTCGGGCATGGTCTCGGCGTCCGGCGCGTTGAGCCGTTTGCCCTTCAGCTCGCCGACCGCCGCCTCCCACTCCGGGCCGTGCGGGGCGAGTTCACGTACCCGGGCCGGCCACACGACCAGCCGCGCGCCCTTGTCCTTGCCGCGTACCGTGACGGTGGCGCTGCCGCCGTCCGTCAGCCCCAGATCGTCGAGCGGCTGTTCGATCGGACCGTCCCCGACCAGGCAGACGGCTCCCTCGTGCCACACGTGCCACAGCCCCCGCGCCGGGCCCTCGGGGCCGCGGACCCAGACCAGCCCCGACTTCTTGGCCGTCTCCTCGATCAGCGCGCGGTCCGCACGGCTCTCCGCGCTGCTGCCGGGCTTCTGGGGTGTCACGCTCATAGCCCGCAGGCTACAACCACCCGTTGCGCTTGAAGCCCCGGTGGATGCCGTAGCAGATGGCGACGATCAGCAGCAGCACCGCCGGATAGCCGTACTTCCAGTCCGTCTCGGGCATGTAGTCGAAGTTCATGCCGTAGATCCCGGCGATCATCGTCGGCACCGCGAAGATGGCGGCCCAGGCGGTGATCTTCCGCATGTCCTCGTTCTGCGCGACCGTCGCCTGGGCGAGGTTCGCCTGGAGGATCGAGTTGAGCAGGTCGTCGAAGCCCAGTACCTGTTCGTTGACCCGGGTCAGGTGGTCGGCCACGTCGCGGAAGTACTTCTGGATGTCCGGGTCGACCAGCCGCACCGGACGCTCGCTGAGCGTCTGCAGCGGCCGCATCAGCGGTGAGACGGCGCGCTTGAACTCCAGCACCTCGCGCTTGAGCTGGTAGATCCGGCCGGCGTCGCCGCCCCGCTTGCCGTTGCCGGAGCGGTCGGAGAAGACGTCGATCTCCACCTCGTCGATGTCGTCCTGCACCGCGTCCGCGACCGCCAGGTAGCCGTCCACGGTCTGGTCGGCGATGGCGTGCAGCACCGCGGAGGGGCCCTTGCCCAGCAGCTCCGGGTCGTCCTCCAGCCGGTGCCGCAGGGCACGCAGCGAGCCCTGGCCGCCGTGCCGGACGGTGATGATGTAGTCCCGTCCGGTGAAGCACATCACCTCGCCGGTCTCCACCACCTCGCTGCTGGCGGTCAGTTCGGCGTGCTCCACGTAGTGCACCGTCTTGAAGACGGTGAACAGGCTCTCGTCGTACCGTTCCAGCTTCGGCCGCTGGTGCGCGTGCACCGCGTCCTCGACGGCCAGCGGGTGCAGGCCGTACTCCTGGGCGATACCGGAGAACTCCTCCTCGGTCGGCTCGTGCAGGCCGATCCACACGAAGCCGCGGCGGCCCTGCCCTTCGGGGGACCGCACCTTGCGCAGGGCCTGGGCCGGGGTGAGCTGCTCGGTGTCGCGGCGGCCGTCCAGGTAGACGCCGCAGTCCACGACGGCGCTGCTGGTGGCCGCGCCGACGCGCTCGTATCCGAAGCCGTATCCCGGCCGGTTGTCCTTGCGCAGCGCCGGGCGCACGACGGCGCGCAGCTCTCGGATCATCGACATGTGGGCCTCCACGGTGCCGTGCCATGCCGTCGCGACCCGGGCCGAGGCGTCGTGCTGCCCGGAACGGGGGCCTACGGGCCACCACCCGGAGGTCCGCAAAGCGGGCACCACACGCAGGCCGTGGGAAGACGGCGATCGCTGACTGACGGAACAATGCGAAACTGCGAGACGCGGACGCTCTTCCGCCGTGCGCACCCCGGGAGGAACCCCATCGGTCCTCGGGGGAAAGGTGTGCGCGCTGTGGCCGCGGGGGGCTAGGCCCCTGGTGGCGCGGTCACTGCCGGACAGGAAGAGCGGCCGGTACTGCACGGTCGACTCGGATCCATGTCAGTCCCACCTCCTCCGGCCGGGCCCCTGTGGGGGACGATCTGTACGCACCTTGACCGGCAGCCAACGGTAGCACTGCGCGAACCCCCCGCGTGCCCGGCGTGACCGCCCCCGGCGGCCTTTGCCCGTTCCTTACCCGGCGCCGGCCGGACTCCCCGCCTGCACCCGGGTCCACCCGCCCCCCTCGCCCGCGGGCCCACCCCCCCGGTGCCGCTCCGCGGGGCGCTCGCCGTCCGCTCTATGCTCGCCGGATGAACGACGTGCTGACTCTGGTCGACGCCCGGCTGCGCGAGACCTTCGGCGAGCCCGACGCCCGCGCCTCGGTCACCTTTCTGGGGGCCGAGCGGATCGAGGTGCTGCGGTTCCTGGACACCGAGGCGGGCACTGTGCGATACGCCACCCTCGGCATGTCGGCCGGGCCCATGACCGACCCGGCGCAGGCGCTGGCCGACCCCGAAGTGGGGCCGCGCGCCGAACTGCTGCTGACCGTAGGTGCAGGGGGCGGGGAGGCGGACGCCGAAACCGACAAGGTCCTGCGCCCGTTGGCCGTGCTGGCGGCCTCGCCCCAGGTGGAGGGGGTCGTCGTGGCCCCGGGCGCCTCCTTGGACACCGGCGCGCCGCTGTGGCCGGGTGCGCCCTTCACCTCCGTACTGGTGGCCGAACCCGGCGGACTGGTCGAGGACGTGGCCCTCGAACCGCCGCGCGAGCCGGTCCGGTTCCTGCCGCTGCTGCCCATGACCCCGGCGGAGGCCGCCTGGAAGCGGGTGCACGGCGCCGAGGCGCTCCAGGAGCGCTGGCTGCGGCACGGTACGGACCTGCGCGATCCGTTCCGCGCGGCCGTCCCGCTGGGGGAGTGACCGGGCTGCGGCCGGGGCCGCAGCGCGCGGCTGCGCGCTGCGGGCGTCAGGCGCGGACCGGTTCGGGGCCAGCGGTGGCCGGGAGCAGCTCCTCGGCCTGAGTGGTGAGGGCCTTGCGGCGGACGGCCACCACGGCGGCACCGGCCAGCGCGGCGAGTGCCGCGACCACGAACGGCAGGTGGATGTCCGCCCACTCCTCGATCTTCGGCGCCAGGAAGGGCGCCGCGGCGGCCGCGAACCAGCGGACGAAGTTGTATCCGGCGCTGGCCACCGGCCGGGGCGCGTCCGAGACCCCGAGTGCGAGTTCGGTGTAGACGGTGTTGTTGAGGCCGATGAAGGCGCCGGAGATCACGGTGCCGGCGATCGCCGCGGTGTGGTTGCCGTAGCCCAGCATCACCAGGTCGGCGGCCATCAGCACCAGCGAGGCGCCCAGCACCCGCAGCGAGCCGAAGCGCTCCTGGAGGCGGGGTGCGACCAGCACCGAGAAGACCGCCAGCAGCACGCCCCAGGCGAAGAACACCGCGCCGGAGCGGTAGGGGGACATGTCCAGGACGAACGGGGTGAACGCCAGCACGGTGAAGAAGGCGTAGTTGTAGAAGAACGCCGAGGCGGCCGCGGAGGCGAGTCCGCCGTGGCCGAGCGCCTTGACCGGGTCGAGCAGGGACGTCTTGCGTGCGGGCCTGGGCTGCTCCTCGAGGAGCGCGGTGATGGCGAGGAAGCCGATCGCCATCAGCACGGCCGTGCCGAGGAACGGGAAGCGCCAGCTCGCGTCGCCCAGTACGGCACCCAGCAGCGGGCCGCAGGCCATGCCCAGGCCCAGGGCCGACTCGTACAACAGGATGGCCGCAGCACTGCCGCCCGCCGCGGCGCCGACGATCACCGCGAGCGCCGTCGAGACGAAGAGGGCGTTGCCCAGGCCCCAGCCGGCGCGGAAGCCGACGAGTTCGCCGACGGAGTGCGAGGTGCCGGAGAGCCCCGCGAAGACCACCACCAGGGCCAGTCCCAGCAGCAGGGTCCTGCGGCCGCCGATCCGGCTGGAGACGAAGCCGGTGACCAGCATCGCCACGGCGGTGATCAGGAAGTAGGAGGTGAACAGCAGGGAGACCTGGCTCGGGGTGGCCTCCAGCCCCTTCGCGATCGAGGGCAGGATCGGGTCGACCAGTCCGATGCCCATGAAGGCCACGACGGACGCGCCCGCCGTGGCCCATACGGCCTTCGGCTGGCGGAGGAGGTTGCCCCCGCCCTTGTCGAACGGATCACCACTCATGCTTGCCGCTCCTCCTCGGGTTCTGCCGCCGCGGGTGCTCCCGCGGGTCGGCGGTCGCGGATCTCCCGCACGCCGATGTGGTTGGTGTGTACACACAATAAATTAGCGAGTCTAATTAATGCAAATGACATCTATATGATCAGCAGGTCATCGGCTGTCTCTGCGTAGGCCCTCACGCACCGTGCCGTTCAGGGGTGAGGTCCGGGTGGGTGATCGTCCTTGACGGGAGGGCGGCCCGGTAGGACCGTAAGGCCCCATGAGGGGCGAACCCAGTTGCCCGAAGTGCGGTGGCCGCATCAGGGCGCCCGGACTCTTCGCCGACACCTGGCAGTGCGGCGTGCACGGTGCTGTGCACCCGCTCCAGCCGGTCCTTCCGCCCAGCGTCGACGCGCTCGCCGTCGTGGTGGGCCGCACCCGCGTGCCCGTGTGGATGCCGTGGCCGCTCCCCGTGGGCTGGCTGTTCACCGGCGTAGCCTGCGCGGGCGACGACCGGAGCGGGGGCCGGGCCACCGCCGTCGCCTGCTCGGGCCCCGCACCGCTCGGCGGCCCGGGCGAACTGCTGCTGATCGCCGAGGAGCTCGGCGTCGGCCTCGGCGCCCGCTACGCCGGGATCGACGGTCCGGACCCCGGCCCGGCCATCTGCGCGGGCAAGCCGCCCCAGGCCAAGGTGCACGCCGCGGGACACCCCACTCCGCTGTGGCAGGTCGGCGGGGTGCCCGCGGACCGTGCCGTCTTCGCCGGAGAGGCGTGCGGACTCTGGCTGTGGGCCATCGTCTGGCCGCAGGAGTCCGGGCTGCTGCTCTACGACGAACTGGTGCTGACCGACCTGCGGGACGCGGGCGCCGAGGTCGAACTGGTGCCCTGCGGAGCGCTCTCCCCCCGGCTGATCTCCCGGCCCGCCGCGCAGCGCTGACGGCCGGGCCTGCGCGCGCCCCCGCGGCTGCCGCGGACGGCCCGCGGATCACAGGCCCACCGCCGCCGGGTCCGGTGGCCGTGCGGACCCGCCCGAGCGGCGCCGCACCGGGAGCCGGGAGAGGAGCCGGCCGGTACGGCTATCCTGGGGGCTGCTCGCCATGAGCCCGTCACATCCCGCCGTCCAGCTATCGGAGCCCGTCGAAGTGCGCATCGACCTGCACGCCCACTCCACCGCTTCGGACGGCACCGACACCCCCGCCGAGCTGGTGCGCAACGCCGCGGCCGCCGGGCTGGACGTGGTGGCGCTCACCGATCACGACACGGTCGCCGGGTACGACGAGGCCGCCGCGGCGCTGCCCGCCGGGCTCACCCTCGTGACCGGCGCCGAGTTCTCCTGCCGACTCGACAGCGTCGGCATCCACATGCTCGGCTACCTCT
The DNA here is from genome assembly GCF_042869575.1 of Streptomyces sp. NPDC006925. Taxonomy (NCBI): domain Bacteria; kingdom Bacillati; phylum Actinomycetota; class Actinomycetes; order Kitasatosporales; family Streptomycetaceae; genus Streptomyces; species Streptomyces sp. NPDC006925. The sequence goes on along the minus strand of NZ_JBIAGB010000006.1, from coordinate 107,607 downwards.
TCGACCCGGCCGAGCCCGCACTCGCCCGTGAGCGCGAACTCGTCCGCGACGACCGGGTGCCGCGGGCCCGGACCATGGTGGCCAAGCTGCGCGAACTGGGCGTGCCCGTCACCTGGGAGCAGGTGAGCCGGATCGCGGGAGACGGCTCGGTCGGCCGCCCGCACATCGCCGCCGCCATGGTGGAGCAGGGCGTCGTCGAGACCGTCTCCGACGCCTTCACCGCGGAGTGGCTCGCGAACGACGGACGCGCCTACGCGAGCAAACACGAGCTGGACCCGTTCGACGCACTGCGGCTGATCAAGGGCGCCGGAGGCGTCGCCGTGCTCGCCCACCCGCTGGCCGGAAAGCGGGGCCACTGCGTCCCGGAGAGCGCGCTCGCCGACCTGGCGGAGGCCGGACTCGACGGCCTGGAAGCCGACCACGCGGACCACGACCCCGACACCCGCAAGCGGGTGCACGCCCTCGCCGCCGACCTCGGACTGCTGGCCACCGGCTCCAGCGACTACCACGGCACCCGCAAGCCCCTCCGGCTCGGAGAGTTCACCACCGAGCCCGACGTCTACGCCGAGATCGCCGCCCGCGGCTCAGGCGCGACGCCCGTCACGGGCTGAGGAGCGCCGGAAAGCCCTACCGTCCCGCCCGGCCCGCCCTCGCGAGAGGGGCCCGGGCCGCTGCGCGCGCCCACCGCGCCCGGCGCGGCTCCTCCGGGGCACGCCGCCCCGCCGCGCGCCCGCTCCTCCGCCCCCCCGCGTCCCCCCTCTTCCTCCCTTTTCACCCTCTCTCCTCAGCAAGGCACAGGCACCACCGTGTTCGATTTCGCTCTCTTCGGCTCCGTCTTCCTCACCCTCTTCGTCATCATGGACCCGCCCGGCATCACCCCCATCTTCCTCGGGCTGACCTCCGGCCGACCGGCGAAGGTCCAGCGCCGGATGGCCTGGCAGGCGGCCTCCGTCGCCTTCGGAGTGATCACCCTGTTCGGGATCTGCGGCAAGCAGATCCTCGACTATGTGCACGTCTCCATCCCGGCGCTGATGGTCGCGGGGGGACTGCTGCTGCTCGTCGCCCTCGACCTGCTGACCGGCAAGTCCGACGAGCCCACCCAGACCAAGGACGTCAACGTGGCACTCGTCCCGCTCGGCATGCCGCTGCTGGCGGGGCCGGGCGCGATCGTCTCCGTCATCCTGGCGGTGCAGCACGCGGACGGCTGGGGCGGGCAGCTCTCCGTCTGGGCGGCGATCGTGGCCATGCACCTGGTGCTGGGGCTCGCGATGCGCTACTCGCTGCTGATTATCCGGGTCATCAAGGACGGCGGAGTCGTCCTCGTCACCCGGCTGTCCGGCATGCTGCTCTCGGCCATCGCCGTCCAGCAGATCGCCGGCGGCATCACCCAGTTCATCGAGGGGAAGGGCTGAGCCAGAACCCGACGAGGGCCCGCGCGGTCTCCGCGGGCCGCTCCGCGTTGGGGGAGTGGCCGGTACCCGCGATCACCGAGCGGCGGGCACCCAGCCGCTCGGCCATCCCGTCCAGCAGCGGCACCGGCCAGGCGTCGTCCGCCGCGCCGGAGACGACATGGAACGGCAGCCCCAGCGCAGCCAGTTCGCCCACCCGGTCCGGCTCGGTGAGCAACTGCTCCCCGGTGGCCGCGAGCTGCGCGGGCACATTGGCCAGCCAGCGGCGCCGCAGGAACACCTCCAGCGCCCCCGAGGTCTCCGCCGCCTCCCGCTGCGAGTACGGCGCCTCACCGGCGGAGCCGACCGACTGGTCGAGCTCTCGCATGACCTCCCAGATCGCCGCCATGCTCATCGTCCCCAGCGCGCCCAGCAGCATCCGCACCCGCTCCTGCTGCGCGGCCGCGACGGCGGCCGGACCGCTGCTCAGCAGCGTCAGCGAGGCGAAGGGAGCCGCATCCCGCAGTACCGCGGCGCGCGCGACCAGGCCGCCCAGGGAATGCCCGAGCAGATGCACGGCCCCGGGCTCCCCGCGGCCGAGCACCGCCGCGACGGCGTGCACGTCCCGGGCCAGCTCGGGCTGCGCGTAGGCGGCCGCCTCCCGGGGGCCGCCCGTCTCGTACTGCCCCCGGCCGTCTACCGCGACGGTCCGGAACCCCGCCCGGGCCAGCGGCTCCAGCAGTCCGATGAAGTCCTCCTTGCTGCCCGTGAACCCCGGCAGCAGCAGCACCGCGGGCCCCGGCCGGCTCCCTTCCGCGGTGTCGTGCACCGCGAACTCCCCGCGTGCGGTGGCCATCCGGTACGCCCGCACACCGGACGGGAGCGCGAGGAAGGGAGGCTTGCTCATGCCAGGACGCTACCCGCAGGAGCGCCCGGGACAGCAAGCGGCCCGGCGTCCCGCAGTGGGACGCCGGGCCGTGCGCTCATCGCCCGGAGGGCGTCAGCCCTCGGTGGACCGCAGCAGGGCGTCAGCCCTCGGTGGACCGCAGCAGGGCGTCAGCTCTCGGTGGACCGCAGCAGGGCGTCAGCTCTCCGCGGACTGCTGCGCCGCGGAGCCGGTACGGCTCGCGCCGCCCGAGCGGGTCCGGCGGCGGCGCGGCTTGCGGGGAGCCTCCTCCGTGCCGACCGCGGCCCGGCCCGCCTCGCCGCCCTGCTCGGCGGCGGGAGCCTGCGCCCCCGTCTCCGCGGCGGCCGGGCGGGTCCGGCGGCGGCGGCGCGGCTTACGTGCCGCCCCGCCCTCGGCGGAGGCCGCGGCGCCGTCCGCCGCGGGCTCCGCCCCGGCAGGAGCGGCGTCCTGGCCGGAGCCCGGCTCATCGGTACGCAGGGCGCCACGGGTGCGCCTGCGCTGGCGCGGCTTGCGCTCCGGACGCGTGCGCTCGGCGCTGCCGCCGGACCGGCCGGACCGGCCCTGCGCACGCCCGCCGGGCTCGCCCAGGTCCTCGAGCTCCTCGGCTGCGAGCCCCGCGCGGGTGCGCTCGGCGCGCGGCAGGATGCCCTTGGCTCCGGCGGGGATCTTCAGCGCCTCGTACAGGTGCGGCGAGGTGGAGTAGGTCTCCTCCGGGTCGTTGAAGTCCAGGTCCAGCGCCTTGTTGATCAGCTGCCAGCGCGGGATGTCGTCCCAGTCGCACAGGGTGACCGCGGTGCCGTACGCGCCCGCGCGGCCGGTGCGGCCGATGCGGTGCAGATAGGTCTTCTCGTCCTCGGGCGTCTGGTAGTTGATCACGTGGGTGACGTTGTCGACGTCGATACCGCGCGCGGCGACATCCGTGCACACCAGCACATCGACCTTGCCGTTGCGGAACGCGCGCAGCGCCTGCTCGCGGGCGCCCTGGCCCAGGTCGCCGTGGACCGCGCCGGCCGCGAAGCCGCGCCGCGAGAGCTGCTCGGCGACATCGGCCGCCGTGCGCTTCGTGCGGCAGAAGACCATCGCCAGCCCGCGGCCCTCGGCCTGCAGGATCCGGGCGACCATCTCCTGCTTGTCCATGGAGTGGGCGCGGAAGATGTGCTGTGTGGTGTTCGCCACCGTCTGGCCCTCGTCGTCCGGCGCGGTGGCGCGGATGTGCGTGGGCTGGCTCATGTAGCGCCGGGCGAGCGAGATGACCTGGCCGGGCATGGTCGCCGAGAAGAGCATCGTCTGGCGCCGGGCCGGCAGCATCTCGATGATCTTCTCGACGTCGGGGAGGAAGCCCAGGTCGAGCATCTCGTCGGCCTCGTCCAGGACGAGCGCCCGGATCTCCGAGAGCCGGAGCTTCTTCTGGCCGGCCAGGTCCAGCAGCCGCCCGGGGGTGCCGACGACCACGTCGACGCCCTTCTTCAGGGCCTCGACCTGGGGTTCGTAGGCGCGCCCGCCGTAGATCGACAGGACCCGGACGTTGCGCACCTTGCCGGCGGTGAGCAGGTCGTTGGTCACCTGCTGGCACAGCTCGCGGGTGGGCACGACGACGAGCGCCTGCGGAGCCTCGGACAGCTCCTCGGGCCGGGCGCGGCCCAGCTCGACGTCGGCGGGAACGGTGACCGACTCCAGCAGCGGCAGCCCGAATCCGAGCGTCTTGCCGGTGCCGGTCTTGGCCTGGCCGATGACGTCGGTGCCGGCGAGGGCCACCGGGAGCGTCATCTCCTGGATCGGGAAGGGGGATGTGATGCCGACGGCTTCGAGGGCCTCGGCGGTCTCGGGGAGGATCCCGAGATCTCTGAACGTCGTGGACAGGATGCTTGCCTCTTCTGTGTGACGCGCGGGTGCGGCTGCGGCGTCCGGCCGACCCAGTCCTCTGGGTGTGCCGGCGGAGCGAGGAGAGGATCTACCGCAACCCAGCGGCCGTCGTTGCGGCCCGTCGAGCGGTGCGGGACCACTGTCTCCCGCTCAAGCGCCTCACTCGCGCGAGCGGTCCCTCTCAGTGCGGCCCGCACGGGGTGCGCGGACCGACGGAAGGCTGTCGGGTCGGAGCCGATCGGGCCACCGACCGGGCATCCGCATTTCATGCATGCAGCGGGTCCACGCCATCCGGTGGACTCAATATCACTGTACCCCGGATCCGCGCATCTGTACCGGGGCAATCGTTGTGTACGAGTTCACCTGGGCTCTCGTGGGGCCGATGAGGGGCCGGACGGGTCCTTCCCGGCCTGCGGTCGCGGGCTATCGTGCGAGGTATGGAGACGCCTGACAAGACCGCCGCCGAAGCCGGGGCCGCCGAGCCCGAAGCCGCCGGAACCGAGCCCGCCCCCGCCACCACCATCGCCACCCAGAGCTGGGAGCAGGCGTCGGCGGATCCGACCTACCGCGCCGCGGTCGTCGACCTGCTGGGAGCGCTGGCCTACGGGGAGCTGGCGGCCTTCGAGCGGCTCGCCGAGGACGCCAAGCTGGCGCCGTCGCTCGCGGACAAGGCCGAACTGGCCTCGATGGCGTCGGCCGAGTTCCACCACTTCGGGAAACTGCGCGAGCGGCTGGCCCGCATCGACGAGGACCCCACCGCCGCCATGGAGCCGTTCGCCGCCGCGCTGGACGAGTTCCACCGGCTCACCGCGCCCTCCGACTGGCTGGAGGGGCTGATCAAGGCGTACGTCGGCGACTCCATCGCCTCCGACTTCTACCGCGAGGTGGCCACCCGGCTGGACGCCGACACCCGCGCCCTGGTGCTGAGTGTGCTGGACGACACGGGGCACTCCAGCTTCGCCGTGGAGAAGGTCCGCGCCGCCATCGAGGCCGAACCCCGGGTCGGCGGCCGGCTCGCCCTGTGGGCGCGGCGGCTGATGGGGGAGGCGCTCTCCCAGGCGCAGCGGGTGGTCGCCGACCGGGACGCGCTCTCCACCATGCTGGTCGGCGGCCTCGCCGACGGCTTCGACCTCGCGGAGGTCGGCAAGATGTTCTCCCGGATCACCGAGGCCCATACGAAGCGGATGGCAGCCCTGGGGCTTGCTGCCTGAAGTCGGCCGACTGCCCGAACCCGGCGCTCGCCCCCGCGGGTGCCGGGGCGGTGCGCAGCGCGTCCTGGCGCCACTGCCGGCGCCTGGGCGAATCGTCCCGCAGCAGCAGGGACAGCAGGGCCGCGCTGAAGCCCAGTGCGAGGCACCACACCACCGCCAGATGGCCGGAGCCGAGCACGGTGCGGCTGATGAGACCGCCGGCGAGAGCGGCGACGGGGCCCGTCGCGAGCACCAGCCGCCGGTCGGGAAGCCGCTCGGGGAACCGCCTGGTCGCGGCGAGCGCGAGGGCGCCTCCCAGGGCTGCGGAGCCGAGAGCCTCCCAGATCATGAGGACCTCCTCGGGTGGGGCCGGTCGGGGGACCGCGCCGTGGCCGACCGCGGTCGCTCCGGTCCTCCCCCCGGGCACGGACGCTGAAACGGCGGCCGCGGGAGGAATCCCGCGACCGCCGTCAGCTGCGTACATCTGTGCGCCTTTGCCGCGTGCGCGTCGTGCCGTGCGCCCCGGGGCGCCACCCGGTCAGATCGCGCCGAAGCCCACCTTGCGGCCCGACGCCTCACCGATCTCGACGTAGGCGATGCGCTCCGCCGGGACGAGGATCTTCCGGCCGTGCTCGTCCTCCAGGCCGAGCAGCCCGGAGCCCTTCTCCAGTGCCGCCGCCACCGCGCTCTCGACCTCGTCAGGAGTCTGCTTGCTCTCCATGACGATCTCGCGAGGCGCGTACTGCACGCCGATCTTGACCTCCACGGCTATGTCCCTCCGACGGTCCTGGTATCCCGTGGCCTCGCCCGGGATGCGATGCGCGGCGAACCGCGCCGTACGGAGCAACCCTAGCCCTCAGCAGGGAAGCGGAGGGCGCGCGGTCGCACGCCGGCAGCGAACAACCGCCCTCCGCCGCGCCCCCTCACTGCAGCGGAAAGCCCGCGATGCCCCGCCAGGAGAGCGAGGAGATCAGCTTCGCCGCGGCGTCGCGCGGGATCTGCTGCCCCGCGCTCAGCCAGTAGCGCGCGGTGATCTGGGCCATCCCGCACAGCCCCACGGCCAGCAGCATCGCCTGCTCGGACGGCAGCTTGGTGTCCTCGGAGATGACCTCGCTGACCGCCTCGGCACAGTCCAGGCTCACCTTGTCCACACGCTCGCGCACCGCGGGCTCGTTGGTCAGGTCGGACTCGAAGACCAGCCGGAAGGCACCGCCCTCGTTCTCCACGAAGGCGAAGTAGGCGTCCATCGTCGCCGCGACCCGCTGCTTGTTGTCCGTGGTGGACTCCAGCGCCGCGCGCACCGCCTGGAGCAGCGCCTCGCAGTGCTGGTCCAGGAGCGCGAGGTACAGGTCGAGCTTCCCCGGGAAATGCTGGTAGAGCACCGGTTTGCTGACCCCGGCACGGTCGGCGATGTCGTCCATCGCTGCCGCGTGGTAGCCCTGCGCGACGAAGACCTCCTGAGCTGCGCCCAGTAGCTGGTTACGTCGCGCCCGGCGCGGCAGACGCGTACCGCGCGGGCGCGCCTCGGTCTGCTCGATGGCTGTCACGCCGCCTCCCTGAAGTTCCTGAGCGCGAGCTGCGCTGCGCCGCCATCGTACTTTTCGGTAACGGGGGTGAAAGGTTCCCGGCCCACGAATTTTCGCTCCCGTGCTCCGGACCCTTCCCTCCGCCGGCACCGGACGACGGCGCTTTGGCGGCTCTCATCAGCTCTCGTCCACTTATCAGTCTGCGCTTCCGGTATCCGGACCGGTACTCGTCCGTCGGCACCGTTGCTCCGCTATCGGTACTCGTCTATCGGTACTCGTCCTCGTTCAGCTCCACCACGCGGGCCTGCTCCGCCGCGTCCGCCGCGTTCACCTCGTCGGAACCGCGGCCGGTCAGCGGGTCGTCGCGCTCCGTCAGCAGGTCGGTGCGCTGCTCCGCGGTGTCCGCCTCGGGGGCCTCCGGGCTCCCCGCTTCCTCCGGCTCCTCCTCGTAGCCGTCGCGGTCGTCGTGGGCGTCGAAGGTCTCCGGGTCGGTCGGATCGACTGCCATGCCGGCCTTCCTTTCCAGGCGGGGCCCGACGGGGCGGGCCCTACTTACGAGACTAGGAGCGGGTCACCGGGGGCGCACGGTGCATGCCTCCCGCATCCCCGCAGGTGCTCCCGGATCCCTTCCGGCCGCTGCTGCGACCGGCGGAAGCCTGTGCTCCCCCGTACAACCAGTGTGCTTCTTCTTGTGACGGTGAACACGTGAGGGGGAGTGTGATCGTCTCGTAACATTGCTCCATGTCCTCCACCGAGCAGCCGGGAGCCCCCGCCTCCACGGCCCGCAGTGCTGCCCCGAAGCCCTCGCGGTCCCGCGTGGGGGAGCGGGAGACGCTGCGGACCCTCTCGCTGCCCGGGCTGGCGCTGGCCGTACGAGGGCGGTACGAGGACGCGGCGGACGCCGCCGAGGACGCCAGGCCGACCGCGCTGTATGTGCACGGACTGGGCGGCTCCTCGCTCAACTGGTCCGCGCTGATGGCGGAGCTCGCGCCCGACGTGCGCGGCGAGGCCCTCGACCTGCCCGGCTTCGGCGACTCCCCGCCCCCGGACAGCGGCGACTACTCGGTCTCCGGGCACGCCCGTGCCGTCATCCGGTACCTGGACGCCGTCGCGCGCGCCCCCGTGCATCTGCTGGGCAACTCGCTCGGTGGCGCGGTGGCGACCCGGGTGGCCGCCGTCCGCCCGGACCTGGTGCGGACGCTGACGCTCATCTCGCCCGCGCTGCCGGAGGTCCCTCCGCAGCGCACCGCCTGGCCGACAGCGCTGCTGGCGGTGCCCGGCATATCCGCGCTGTTCACCCGGCTGACCCGGGACTGGTCAGCCGAGCGGCGCACGGGCGGTGTGCTCGGGCTCTGCTACGGCGATCCGGCACGGGTCTCGGCCGAGGACTTCGCCGCGGCTTCCGAGGAGTACGCGCGCAGGCTGGAACTGCCCTACTTCTGGGACGCCATGGTCCGCTCGACCAGGGGCATCGTCGACGCGTACACGCTGGGTGGGCAGCACGCGCTGTGGCGGCAGGCCGAGCGGGTGCTGGCACCCACGCTTCTGGTCTACGGTGGGCGCGACCAACTGGTCGCCTTCCGGGTGGCGCGGCGTGCCTCGGCCGCTTTCCGCGACTCCCGGCTGCTCGCACTGCCGGAAGCGGGCCACGTCGCCATGATGGAGTACCCCGAGATCGTCGCCGCCGCGGTCCGCGACCTGCTCCGGGAGGCGGATGCGGCGACGCAGCGGCCGAACAACTCCTCCGCCGGTGCCCTCACCCAGGCCCCGGCAACTCCGGAAGGTGACTAGTGGGACGCCATAGCCGCAAGGGCAAGGCCGGTTTCGGGCGCAGAGAGGAGCGCGCCCGGATATCCGAGCGCCCCGGCCCGGGCCCCGACGCCGCAGCCCGGCCCCGCCCCGGTGACGCCCCGGGCGGGACCGGCGGCTCCGGCGTGCCCGAACCCGGCGTCCCCGCACCCGGCACACCTGGCAGGCCGTCACCTTCCGTACCGCCGGGGGCCGGTGGCCGCCCCGAGCGCCCCGGCCCGCAGGGCACCCCCGCGCACGGTGTGCCCGCGTACGCGGAGGGGCAGGCCGCCCGCGGTGGCCATCCGCAGCACCCCGAGGGCGCGCCCGCGCCGCCCCGCCCGGACCCCCGGGGCCGGCGCTCCGGGGGTCCGGGCCGTGCGGCACCCGGCGGGCAGCGGTCCGGCGGTCCGCGGCAGGAATATCTGGACGCTTTCGACAAGGGCGCCTTCGCCGCGGACGCTCCCGGCGCGGCCCGGTCCGGCGGACTTCCGCCGGACGCCGCCGCAGCGCCCCGCGGGGCGCAGTCGCCCGCCGCCGGTGGCGCCGGGAGCGGCGCGCGTCAGGCGCCTCCCGAGCCGGAGCCGGAGCCCGAGCCGGAGCCCGCGCCGCTGACCCGGAAGCCGACCAGCCGCGCCCGCACGGCCACCGGGATCGTCGCCGCGGCCGTCACGACGGTGCTGGCCTTCATCGTGGCCGCGCAGGTGGCCGGCGGCGAGCACAGCAGCGGGGACTCCGGGCGCGGACTGAAGACGGGGGAGCGGGCGCCCGAGGATCCGGACGGCGCTTCCGACCCCGCGCGCGCCGACCGCGGCGCGCGCCCCACCCCCGGCAGCTCACCCGCCTCCTACGGCGAGAAGATGGCCCGGCAGTACCCGCTGGCCGACGACCTGGAGGGCTCGGGCAAGTTCAGTGTCGTGCCCGGCCATCAGAAGGGCCCGGGCAAGGGCGAGGTGGTGCGCTACCGCGTCGAGGTGGAGGGCGGGGTACCGCTGGACGGCGAACTGTTCGCGCGGGCGGTGCACAAGACCCTCAACGACGAGCGGAGCTGGGCGCACGACGGCAAGCGCAGCTTCGAGCGGGTCTCCTCCGGCAAGGCGCGGTTCGTCATCACGCTGGCCAGCCCGCGCACCACCGATGTGTGGTGCGCCAAGTCCGGACTGGACACCAGCCAGGAGAAGGTCTCCTGCGACTCGGCCGCCACCGACCGCGTCATGATCAACGCATGGCGGTGGGCGCGCGGCGCCGAGACGTTCGGCCCCGACCACATGCGCGCCTACCGGGAGATGCTCATCAACCATGAGGTGGGTCACCGGTTGGGCCACGGTCACGTGGGCTGTCCCGCCGACGGCAAGCCGGCGCCGGTGATGATGCAGCAGACCAAGTACCTCACCACGCAGGGCAAGACCTGCCGCATCAACGCCTGGCCCCACCCGCGCGGTTGAGCAGCGTGCGGTGATCCGCCTCGGCCGGCGGTCGGCCGGCATTGAGGGCTGGTAAACGCTCGAGTCTCCCGAAAGTCACGGGTCTTCACCCCTTTTGATGGCGTCGCGGACAACCGTCCGCCGCGTGCCGGGGACGCCCGCATAGCGTCTGCTGCGTCTTCGACGTTCCGCCGCCGCGCCCGTGCCGAGCCGCCCGGGCCCGCGGCACGCCACGAGAGGGATCGGGGGTGCGCACGTGCGCATCGCGCTGCTTACGGAGGGTGGTTACCCCTATGTGCGGGGTGAGTCCGCGCTGTGGTGCGACCGCCTGGTGCGCGGCTTGGACGGCCACGAGTTCGCGGTGTACGCCCTCAGTCGCAGCGCCCGGCAGGAGCGGACAGGCTGCCGTGAGGTGCCGCCCAACGTCGCACGGGTGCGCACCGCCTCGCTGTGGGGCCCCCAGCCCGCCGCGGCGCCCCCGGGCGTACGCGGGCTGACGTGGGGTTCCTACGGGCGGCGTGAGAAGCAGCGCTTCCGCGAGTGCTTCGAGGTACTCGCCGAGGCCGTCTGTGGCGCGGACGCCAACCGGTCCGGCGCCAACCGGTCCGGCGCCAACCGGTCCGGCGCCGAACGGCCCGCGACTGTCGGCGCCCCGGGGGGCGGGATCAAATCCGCACGCCCCTCGGCCGCCGCTCAGGCGGACCGTTTCGCCGCCGGGCTCTACGGGCTCGCCGAGCTGGCGGCCGAGCGCGGCGGGCTGGCCGCCGCGCTGCGTTCCGAGAGCGCCGTGCGCATCCTGGAATCCGCCTGCCGTGCGCCCGGCGCGATGCCCGCCGCGCACGCCGCCCAGGTCTGCGACCTGCTTGCCGTCACCGACAAGCTGGAGCGCGCGCTGCGTCCGCTCTCCCTGGACTGGTACGGGCAGCGGGGCGGGGAGACGGGACTGTCGGAGGCCGACCTGTGCCACGCGGTCGGCGCCGGTCCCGCGGCGCTCCCCGGCCTGTGGGCCAAGCGGACGTTCGGGGTGCCGCTGCTGATCACCGAGTACCGCGTGCGGCTGCGCGAGCACTACCTGGCGAGCGCCGCCGGTGCCGTCGCCCGCGGAGTCGTGGGCGCCCCCGTACGAGCCCTGCTCGCCTCCTTCCAGCGGCACCTGGCGCGCGAGGCGTACGCACAGGCCCACCTGATCACCCCCGGGAACACGCACGCGCGCCGCTGGCAGGAGCACTGCGGTGCCGACAGTGCGCGACTGCGCACCGTCTACCCCGGCATGGACCCGACACCCTTCGACGCCGTCGGGGAACAGGCCGCGCATCTGCCGCCGCCCGGCGGCCCCCGCTCCACCGGCGCACCCACGCTGGTGTGGGTGGGCACCCCCGGCCCGGCCAAGGACCTGGACACCCTGCTGCACGCCTTCGCCCGGGTGCGCGAGACGGTGCCGACCGCCCGGTTGCGCATCGTCGAGCGGGCGGACCCGCGCGGTCCCGAGACGGCGGTCTGCGCCCCCGGTGCTTCGGCGGAGCGCGGCGGCGCGCCCGCTGACGGCGGCGCGGACCGGCCCGGCGGGCCCCCGGAGGGCGCCGGAGAGTCGGACACCGGGGGCTACCGGGCGCACTGCCGGGCGCTCGCCGCGCAGCTCTTCCCCGTGGCGCCTCCGGGTGTCGAGAGCGCGGTCGCCTTCGAGGAACTGGGCGGTTCCGCCGCGCCCACCCTGGCGGACGCCTACGCGCTGGGCGGAGTCGCCGTGCTCTCCAGCACCGTCGAGGGCTTCCCGGTTCCGCTGGTGGAGGCGATGTTCTGCGGCAGAGCCGCCGTCTCCACCGACGTGGGGGCGGCCCCGGAGGTGATCGGCGGCACCGGCTGCCTCGTCCCCGCACGCGACCCGCGGGCGCTGGCGGACGCCTGCGTCGCGCTGCTGCGCGACCCGGCGCGCGCCGCACGGCTGGGCGCCGCCGCGCGGGCGCGGGCGCTGGAGCTGTTCACGGTGCGGCAGAACGTCGAGGCATTCCGCGGTATCTACCGCGAGCTCGCCCAGCGGCCCGCGGAAGGCCACCGGCAGCCCGCCGCCGGGGACGCCGGGGACGCCGGGGACGCCGGGGACAGCTCCGAGGACGCGGTCCCGTTCGCCCGCACTCCCGAGAGTCTCCTGAGGGGCCGCGTCGCGACCGGTACCCGGTGGCCCGGCGACACGGCGTCGGACACCGCGGCCGGCCCGGCAGTCCTCGGTGCCGAAGGGCGCCGTCCGGTCGGCCGCTCCGGCCGACGCGCCGCCGGGGCGCGGCCCACCGGTGGCAACCCCCCGCACGTGCCGAGCTGGGCCCGGCCGGACCGCGGCCCGCGGGATGGCGCGGAGGGGCCGCACCCGGTCGAGCGGGCCGCTGTCGGTGCCGAGCCGTGGGAGGGGACGACCCCGTGACGACCCGTTCCGCACCCGGCGACCCGGTACGCGCCCTGCTGTACCAGCACCGCACCCTGTGCGAGCGCGCCGTCGACCCGCTGGAGATCGCCGCCGGGCTGGAAGCCGGCGGGATCACGGACCGGACGGTCGCCCGCTGCCGCCACCGCGACGTCTTCTCGCTGGCCGAGGAGCTGTACGCGCGCACTCCGTACCCCGGCGCGCGCCCCCTGCACACGGGGGACGGCGCCTGCGCAGCGCGCACGCGCCGTGCGCCCTCGGCCGAGACCCGGCATCCGCGCCCGCCGGGCGCGGCGCACCGGCGGCTGCTCGCATGGTGCGCGCTGCTGGCGCTGCCGCTGCTGCCCGGCCTGCTGTGTGCGGGCACGCTCGCCTGGTGGGTGCTGCTGCGCGACGGCCCCGCCGCGATACGGGCCGCCCTGTGCGTCCTGGGTGCCCTGGCCGTGTCGGGCAGCGCGGTCGCGGCGCTGCGGACCGTCCCCCGCGTCCCGCGCGCGGTCGGCGCCGCTGCGTTCCCGGTGTCTCCCGCGCTGTGGGGCTGCTGGCTGGCGGGCTACGCGCTGTACGGCGACTGGTTCCTGGCCCAACTGCTGGGCGGCGGGCCCGACGCCTCGATCGGCCCACCGCGGATGCCCTCCACCGCGGTCCCGTTGACCCTCGCACTGGCTGTCGCGCCCGCCGTGTGGGGCGCACACGGATTCGCCTCGGCCGCCCGGCGCAGGCTGGCGGGCAGCCGCAGTCTGGAGGACTTCGCCGCGGCGGTGCGCCCGCTGCTGGTGTTGGCCGTCTGCGCCGTCGCGGTGGCGCTGCCGGTGCTCCACCTGGCGGCCCGCGCGCTCGCCGACGGCCTCCTGGCCGCTGCGGCGCCCGGCCCCGCTCCCGGCCCCCGGGTCCCCTGGCCCGCCACCGCCGCGGCCACCTGGGCCCTCGGACTGCTGCTCTTCGCCGCGCTGCTGCTGACCGCGCACGGTTTCGGGCGGGCGGCCTCGGCCGGACTCGCCGCCGCCTGCGCCGTGGAGGCCGCGGCGCTGCTCGCCGTCCCCGTGGCGTGGCTGCCCGGCCTCGGGGCGCTGGGCCGTCCTCCGGAGGCGCTGGTCGCGCACCTGGGGACGGCGGCTGTGCCGGTCGCCGCCTGTGGCTGCGCGGCACTCGTCCTGCTGGCGTACGCGGCGGCGGCACTGGCCAACGCCTCGGCGCACCACCGGGGGGCGGCGCCCGTATGACCGCCGGGCCGCCCCCGATCCCTCCCTCCGGCACGGGCTTACGGACCCGCCCGTGCGACACCGACAAGGAGCAAGACCCGATGATCCACGCGCAGTTGGCACATCCCGGCACCCCTGGGAGGCGGCCGCACCCGGGCGTGCGGCACTGCTGCCCGCACTCGTGCGAGGGGGCCGCACAATGAGGGTGCTGCTGCTGGGCGCCAGCGGATACCTGGGCCGCTTCGTCGCCGACCGCCTGCTGGCCGACCCCGCGGTGCAACTGACCGCGCTCGGCAGGAGCGACGAGGCCGACGTCCGCTTCGACCTGTCCACCGGAAGCCCCGGTGCCCTCACCCGCTTCCTGGACGCGGTCCACCCCGGTGTCGTCGTCAACTGCGCCGGTACCACCCGCGGCAACGGGCGCGAACTGATCCGGCACAACGTGGTCGCCACGGCCGCCGTCTGCGAGTCGCTGCGCCGCAGCGGCTGCGGCGCCCGGCTGGTGCACGTGGGATGCGCCGCCGAGTACGGGTCGGCGCAGGCCGGTTCCTCCACCGGTGAGGACGCCGTACCGCGTCCCGGGGGGCCGTACGGGGTGAGCAAGCTGGCGGGCACCGAACTGGTGCTGGCCTCCGGGCTGGACGCCGTCGTGCTCCGGGTCTTCTCACCCATCGGCCCCGGCACCCCGGCCGGTTCGCCGCTCGGGCGGATCGCGGAGGCGATGCGGCGCGCGATGCAGCAGGGCGACAGCGAACTGAAGCTGGGCGGGCTGAGCGTGCAGCGTGACTTCGTGGACGTCCGCGACATCGCGCGGGCCGTGCACGCCGCGTCCCTGTCCGCGGCGCAGGGCATCGTCAACATCGGGACCGGCAGGGCGGTGCGGCTGCGGGACGCCGCCTCGCTGCTGGCCCGTGTGGCCGGGTACGCCGGTGCGGTCCACGACCAGGGCGCAGCTTCGGCCGGGCAGGGGCCGGGCGAGGGACATCCGGCCGGTGCCGTGCCCGGAACGCCGGGCGGGCAGGTCGGCGGGGCCCCCGCCATCCCCGCGCAGCAGCACGCTGCGCAGCCGGCGCCGCCCGCCTCCTACCCGTACCCGGACGGCTGCGGCGGATGGCAGCAGGCCGACGTCCGCACGGCGCGCGACCGGCTCGGCTGGCGGCCCCGGATCGGTCTGGAGGAGTCGCTGGCCGACATCTGGATGGAGGCGGCGTGCCGTATCTGACGACGCCCCCGGGCCGGCTCCGGGCGACCGGCGGCGGCAGCGGCGCGGCCAGCAGGCGGCCGGGGCTCGGCGTACCGGGGTGCGCGCACCCGATGCTGGCGCCCATGGAGTGGGCGGAGCTCGCCCGGCCGGGGCTCGGCGCCTGCCCCGGCCCGGACCGGGCCGCGGGTCCGCTGCACTGGGCGGTGCTGGACGTCGCCGACGGCCCGGGCGCGCGGCCGGACCCGTTCTGCGCCCCTGCAGCCGCCGCGCTGGGCTCGGCGGGCGTCGCCGTGCTCGGCCGTCTCGACATGCGAGAGGGGACGCGGACATTCGGCGAACTGGTCTCCGAAGCCCACCGGTTCCTGGACTGGTACCGGGTCGACGGCTTCTATCTCGCGCACTGTCCGGACGCTCCGGACCTGCTGGGGCACGTCCAGCGGCTCAGCGCCACTCTGCGCGCGCTGTGCGGCGCAGTCGGCGCGGGAGACGAGGGCGACTTCGAGCCCGGCGGATTCCTGGTGCTGGAGACGGGCGGCCATCCGCACCCCGACCACCTGGGGTGCGCCGATCAGCTGGTCACCTATGCCGGAAGCTGGGGAGACTACCGCTGGTCGCAGGCGGCGGAGTGGACGGCGACGTATCCGGCCGAACGGTTCTGCCACCTGGTGCACGCACTGCCGCGCACGCATCTGGAGGAGGCGCTGCGGATCGCCCGCTGGCAGGGCGCCGGCACCGTCTGCTTCACGGACCGCACCCGCGACCGGGGACAGGACCCGTGGGCGGCGCTGCCCGGCTACTGGGACGAGATCGTCTCGTGTCTTGGACCAGGTGTCTCGGAATGAGATAGGGCGTGGCAGTGTTACGGAAGGAAAAGCTCGCCCCTCGGGCGGGTGACTTCCCGCACGTTCCACCGACCATCGGAGTCTCCGTGTCACTGCCACCCCTGGTCGAGCCAGCCGACGAGCTCACCGTCGACGAGGTCCGCAGGTACTCACGTCACCTGATCATCCCGGATGTCGGGATGGAAGGGCAGAAGCGGCTCAAGAACGCGAAGGTCCTCTGTGTGGGCGCGGGCGGCCTCGGTTCGCCGGCCCTGATGTATCTCGCGGCCGCCGGCGTCGGCACCCTCGGCATCGTCGAGTTCGACGAGGTCGACGAGTCCAACCTGCAGCGGCAGATCATCCACAGCCAGGCGGACATCGGCCGGCCGAAGGCGGAGTCGGCCAAGGACACGGTGCTCGGGATCAACCCGCACGCGCAGGTCAACCTGCACGTGGAGCGGCTCGACTCGTCGAACGTGATGGAGCTGTTCGCGCAGTACGACCTGATCGTGGACGGCACGGACAACTTCGCCACCCGCTACCTGGTGAACGACGCCTGCGTGCTGCTGAACAAGCCGTACGTGTGGGGCTCGATCTACCGCTTCGACGGCCAGGCCAGCGTGTTCTGGAGCGAGCACGGGCCCTGCTACCGCTGCCTGTACCCGGAGCCCCCGCCGCCCGGCATGGTGCCGAGCTGCGCCGAGGGCGGCGTGCTGGGCGTGCTGTGCGCCTCCGTCGGGTCGATCCAGGTGACCGAGGCCATCAAGGTGCTGGCCGGCATCGGCGACCCGCTGGTCGGCCGCCTGATGATCTACGACGCACTGGAGATGAGCTACCGCCAGGTCAAGGTCCGCAAGGACCCCGACTGCGCGGTCTGCGGACCGAACGCCACGGTCACCGAGCTGATCGACTACGAGGCGTTCTGCGGTGTCGTCTCTGACGAGGCGCAGGAGGCCGCCGCGGGCTCCACCATCACTCCCAAGCAGCTCAAGGAGTGGCTGGACGGGGGTGAGAGCGTCGACGTCATCGACGTGCGGGAGCCGAACGAGTACGAGATCGTCTCGATCCCCGGCGCCCGGCTGATCCCCAAGAACGAGTTCCTGATGGGCACCGCGCTGCAGGACCTCCCGCAGGACAAGAAGATCGTCCTGCATTGCAAGACGGGTGTCCGCTCCGCGGAAGTTCTGGCAGTGCTCAAGAACGCGGGATTCTCCGACGCCGTGCACGTCGGCGGTGGCGTCATCGGCTGGGTCAACCAGATCGAACCGGACAAGCCCGTCTACTAGACCGCCGGGACATGTCAGGGGCGCACGGGCGGACACCCGCCGTGCGCCCCTGGTCGTGCTCGCGTCAGGTGCAGTGGGTGCCGTTCCGCGGCACCCGGCCGCGCAGCAGATAGCCGTCGACCGCCTTGCGCACGCAGGAGTTCCGGCTGTCGTACGCGCCGTGCCCCTCACCGCGGTAGGTGACCTCGACCCCGACGCCGTCGCCCAGCTCCCGCTGCATCGCCCGCGTCCCCCCGTACGGGGTGGCGGGGTCCCCGGTCGTGCCGACCAGGAGGATCGGATCGGACCCGGCCGCGCTCACCGGAGGCGTCCGCCAGCTGCCGTGCACCGGCCAGTCGTGGCAGGAGGCCAGCCCCCAGGCGGACATCGGCCCGAAGACCGGGGACGCCTCGGCGAAGTCCGGCAGCCTGTTCCTGATCGCTCCTGTCCCGTACCGCTGCTCGTTGTCCGCGCAGCTGATCGCCGTCAGCGACGACTGCAGCGTGCTGTAGGTGCCGTCCTGGTTGCGTCCGTTGAGCGCGTCCGCCAACAGCAGCAGCGTGGAGCCGTTGCTGTCCGCCACCGCCTCCTCCAGCCCCTGGGTGAGCAGATCCCAGGTCTCCTCGGAGTACAGCGCCTGCGCGATCCCGCCCTCGGCCAGCGACTCGGTCAGCTTGCGGCCGCTGTCGGTGGGCATCGGCTCGGCGTCCAGGTCGGCCAGCAGCTCGGTGATCCGCTCCTTCCCCTCCGCGGGGTCCTCGCCGACCGGGCACTCCTCCTCGCCCGACGTGCAGCGGTCCAGATAGTGGTCGAGCGCCTTCTGGAAACCGCCCGCCTGGCTCAGCGAACCCTGCGCCGGGTTCGAAGCGGGATCGACCACCGCGTCGAAGACGGCGCGGCCCACCCGCTCCGGATACAGGTGCGCGTAGACCCCGCCCAGTTCGGTGCCGTAGGAGATGCCGAAGTAGTGCAGCTTCCGGTCGCCGAGGACCTGCCGCATCAGATCCATGTCGCGGGCCGTGTTCTCGGTCGTCAGATGCGGCAGCAGGTCCCCGGCCCGCCTCTCGCAGGCGTCGGCGAAGGACTCCTGGCGGGCGAAGAGGCCGCGCTCCTCGGCGTCGGTGTCGGGCGTCCAGTCGGCGGCGAAGTAGGCGTCCAGCCGCTCGTTGCTCAGACAGCGCACCCCCTCGCTGCGGCCCACCCCGCGCGGGTCGAAGCTGACGAGGTCGTAGCGGCCGCGCAGGGTCTCGTACTCGTCCGCGAAGGCGGGCAGCGCGGCGACCCCGGAGCCTCCCGGGCCGCCGAAGTTGAACACCAGCGAGCCGATCCGCTTGCCGCCGCCCGGGCGCTCCGCGGCGCGGATCATCTCGATGCCCAGCGTCCTGCCCGCGGGCTCGCTGTAGTCCAGGGGCACCTTCAGCTTCGCGCACTCCCACCGGTCGCCTCCCGGCAGCGGCGCGGGCGAGCCGGTGTCGGTGCCCTGCGCGGCGTTCGGCGCCGGACACGGGGACCAGCGCGGCTGCTGCCGGGTGAGCGCGTCGGGGAGGGGCTGCCCCGCCGAGGTGCTCCCGGAGGGCGCGGGGGAGCGGGAAGCGGCCTCGGAGGCGGCCGAACTCCGGCCGCTCGGCCTGGCCTCGGTCTTCCGGGTGCGGTCCGGTTCCTCGCTGCCGCAGCCGCTGGTCACGGCGGCGGTCACCATCAGCGCTGCCGCGAGCGCGGCGACGGGCCGCCGCGGGGAGCGGGAATCGCGCATGGGGACGTCCTCCCGACAGGGGGTGGGACGTTCATCGTGCGGACGGACCCGGTGCGGCGGCGCGCTGTGTGAGGCGGACGGGTGGTCTTCCTCAGAGCGCGCCCCTGCGGGTCAGATGGGTGAAGGACAGCCAGCCGGGCAGCACCGGCATCCACAGCGTCAGCAGCCGGAACAGCAGCACCGCCGGGGTCGCCACCTCCTTGGGCACCCCGAAGGCGATGAGCGCGGCGATCAGGGCCGCCTCGACGGCACCCAGTCCGCCCGGGGTGGGTGCGGCCGAACCGAGCGCGTTGGCGGTCAGGAAGACGACGGCAAGGTTCGCGTAGCTCGTCTCGTGCCCGAACGCGCGTACGCACGCGTCCAGGCACATCACGAAGGCCAGCGTCAGCAGCAGCATCCCCAGCACACCGGTGAGCAGCTTCTGCGGCCGCTGCACCACGTCCAGCATCCGCGGCACCACGCCCGCGAACAGCGAGCGCACCCGGTTCGAGACGAACCGGCGCAGCGCGGGCACCGCCGTGACGATCAGCACCAGCACGGCCGCGGTCAGCAGTCCGGCGATGACCGCGCGGGAGGGCGAGAGGGTGGGCGTGTGCTCGGTCCCGGTGATGTAGCCGAACAGCATCAGCAGCGTGATGTGGCTGCCGAGCCCGAAGAGCTGGGAGGCGCCCACACTCGCCACCGCGTGCCCCGGGCGCACCCCGGAACGCTGGAGGAACCGGGCGTTCAGCGCCACCCCGCCGACCGCCGCGGGGGCCACGAGCTTCACGAAGGAGCCGGCCACCTGTGCCTGCACCGTCCGCCACCAGGAGACCTTCTCCGGGACGAAGCCCAGCAGCGACATGGCGGCGAACAGATAGGTCACCGCGGAGAAGGCCACCGCGCCGCCGACCCAGGCCCAGTTCGCGCTGAGCACCTTGTCCAGCGGGACCTGGGAGAGCTGGGTCAGCAGGAAGTAGGCGGCCAGGGTGCCCGCGATGAAGCTGACCAGGGTGCGCGGCCGGATCCGCTCCAGCCGCGCGGGCTCTATGGGCGCCTGCGGCCTGATCCGCAGCACCTGCTGCCGGATCTGCGCCAGCAGATCCTCCTCGCGGGCCTCCTCCAGCGCCTCGTCTATGGCCTTCTTCTCGGCGTTCTTCTCCGCGCGCAGCGACTTGCGGTGCGCGCGGCCCCCCGCCGACTGCGGTTCGGCCCCGTCCCGGGCCCTGGCCGCCCTGCGGCTGCGGGACGCCTCGATGACGGCCTCGCGCTCGCGTTCGGCGCGCTCCTTGGCCAGCCGCCGCAGAGTCGTGCGGGTGCTGCGGCTGAGCGCGATGGGCTGGAGCAGCGGCAGGCTGTCCGCGACGGCGTCGGGCCCCAGCACGTCCACCGCGGTCGAGGCGGCGCGCTCGGCGCCCACCCGCAGCCCCAGCGTGGTCAGCAGCTGGGCGATGTCCATCCGCAGGATCAGGTCCCCGGCCGCGATCTCCCCGCCGCGCAGGTCCGTCAGGTAGACGGCGCCGGAGCGGTCCACCAGCAGCGCGTCGCCCACCAGCCTGCGGTGGGCGATCCGGCGCGACTGCAGTGCCTCGACCTGGCGCCAGGTCGTGCGCATCAGCCCGTCGGTGATCTCCTCGTCCGGCAGCGCGTCCAGGCTGCGGCCCCCGATGTGCTCGTAGACCAGCATCACCGCGTCCGGGCCGAGCTCCGAGGTGGCGATCAGCCGGGGCGCGTTGGCGCCCGCCGAGATGGCCGCGTAGGCGAGCAGCGCCTCCTGCTCCAGGGCCTGCCGCAGCGACTGGAGACTGCGGCGCTGGGTGATGCCGCGCAGGGCCAGCCGCCGCCAGACGCGGTAGAAGAAGCCCTGGGCCTGCTGCTCGCGATCGACGACGGTGACATCGAGCGGCGGCCCGTCCTCCAGCGTGACCCGGTAGCGGCGCCCCCGGTCGTTGTGGTCGCGCCGGTCGGCCTCCCCGGCGTCCTCCACCCGTACCGCGCTGACCGGGGAGAAGCCCACGCGGCGCAGTCCCGCCAGCAGCGTCTGGCCGGTGGGCCGGACGTTCGGGGTGCCGACGGCGTACAGCGTGCCGTAGGCGGTGGTCCAGCCGATCAGGACCGTCACCACGATGGAGAACGCTGTCGTGTACCCGGGCACCAGCACCGCGGTCGCGTTCAGCAGCAGCACGCCCCACAGCACCACACGCCAGCGCGGCCGCCGCGCCATGCCGACGGCGGTCATGTACGCGATGACCGGCGCGAGATAGCTGTGCACCGGGGTGGTGGCATCCTGCGGGGTGATCGCCTTGGTCAGCGCGTCCCGGATCGAGTCCGGCGCCGCCTGGGCGACCCACAGATCCACGGCGAGCGAGGCGCCGTGCGCCAGGACGGCGGACAGCACGCCGTCCGCGATCCGCAGCCCGTCCCGCTTGATCAGCCGTTCGATCGCGAACGCGACGGGCACCAGCAGCACGGCGATGCTGGACGCCAGCCCGGTCAGGCTGATGAGCAGATCGGGAGCTTCCGCGGTGCCCTTGTCGATGTCCTGTTCGAGTCCCGCCGTGGTGCCGTGTGCGAAGTTCGCGATGACCAGCACCAGCGCGATGCCCAGCAGCCCGAGCGCCATCCGCAGCAGATCGGAAGGGCGGTGCACCCGCGCCGAGAGCAGCGGTTCGTCGCTCTCGATCTCGACCCGGTCCCCCTCCGCGACGACCTCCAGCTTCTCCGGCGGCTCCTCCGCGGCCGGCGAGCCGCCTGCCCCCGACCCCGGCGCCCGCCCGGGCCGGGGCTCCGGCTCGGACTCGGACTCAGGCTCGGGCTCGGGCTCGGGCTCGGGCTCGGGCTCGGGGAGACCCTGCCGGGCGGACTCCCGACCGGTACCCGCGTCGGGCCGGGCAGCACTTCCGGCGGCGGGTGCGCCCTCCTCGGAGGCTCCGTCACCGTGCCGCTGTCCTGCCGCTGCCGTCTCGTCGTGGTCCCGTATCACTCGTCACCGCCCGGAAGATGGTGGCACGAGGGGCGGGCCGCCGGGAGCACGAGGGTGCATTCCGGTGGCGCGGGGGACGAATCGGCGCCCGGGCCCGGCCGCACCCGGCCGGAGCGGCGCCGCTGTCGGTGGCATGCGGCACCATGGCCCGCATGGCTGGAAACCCCCGAGAGGCGGAGCCGGACGGCGCCTCTGCCGCGTTTCGGGACACCGACGTGCCCGCGCTGCCCGATTACGCGGAGCGCGTACTCGAGGTCGCCGAGCTGATCCCGGCCGGACGAGTGCTGACATACGGGGACATCGCCGAGTGGCTGGAGGAGGGCGGCCCCCGCCAGGTGGGCAGAGCCATGGCGCTGTACGGCGGTGCCGTCCCCTGGTGGCGCGTGGTGCGCGCGGACGGGGTCCCGCTGCCGGGCCAGGAGCAGCAGGCCCTGGCGCACTACCGCGCGGAGGGCACTCCGCTGCGCGAGCCGGCCGCCGCATCCCGCCGCCGGGGCGAGGTCCCGCGTCTCGACATGCGCCGGGCCCGCTGGGACGGGACGGTCGGGTGACCCCGCGCTGCGGCTCCTCACAGTCCCCAGCTTCCGCCATGCCGCCCGGCCCGATGCGCTGGGCGGTCCGTACGGGGTACAGCAGCCGTACGGGGCACGGGAGCGAGGCGCTGCGACACGTGTGTCCGCAGGCGTAGCGTCTGTACCGCTCCGCACAGACTTCCCCCTAGGCGATCCACGTGAGTACCTCCCTTGCTGCCGACACGCGTCAGCGGTCCCGCGAGCCCGGTGCGTACCGACTGGTGCGCACCGGCGCGGGACCGGTCGATCTCCCTGCCTCTGACGCGGCCCAGCGTGCTGTGGTTGACCACCGCGGCGGCCCGCTGCTCGTCCTGGCCGGACCGGGCACCGGCAAGACGACCACCCTGGTCGAGGCGGTCGCGGCCCGGGTGCGGGAGGGCGTGGATCCGGAGCGCGTCCTGGTGCTGACCTTCAGCCGCAGGGCCGCCGTCGACCTGCGCGACCGGATGGCGGACCGGCTTGCCGCGGCTGCGGGATCGGCACCCGCCCGGCTGCCCCGGCAGACCCCGGGCCCGGGCGCGCCGGCGCGGCGAGCCGGCGGGGGCTCCCCGGGCGGCGCCCTGCGCGCTCCCGCCGCGACGACGTTCCACTCGTACTGCTACGCGCTGGTGCGCGCGCACCAGGACGCCGACCTGTTCGCCGAGCCGCTGCGCCTGCTGACCGGCCCGGAGCAGGACCTGCACATCCGCGAACTGCTGGAGGGGCAGCTCGCGCTGGCGGCGCGGGGGCGCGCGACGGTGCGCTGGCCCGACGAACTGCGCGCCTGCCTGACGACCCGGGGCTTCGCCGACGAGGTCAGGGCCGTGCTGGCGCGCGGGCGCGAACTCGGACTCGGCCCCGCCGCGCTCGACGCCTTCGCGCGCCGTGCCCGGCGCCCCGACTGGAGCGCCGCGGCCGGGTTCTTCGCCGAGTATCTGGACGTACTGGACATGCAGGGTGTGCTCGACTATGCCGAGCTCGTGCACCGCGCCGTCCTGCTCACCGAGCGCCCGGAGGTGGCCGCCCGGCTGCACGACGCGTACGACGCGATCTACGTCGACGAGTTCCAGGACACCGACCCCTCCCAGGTGCGGCTGCTGCAGGCCCTGGCGGGCGGCGGGGCCCGCACCCTGGTGGCGTTCGGCGACCCCGACCAGTCGATCTACGCCTTCCGCGGCGCGGACGTGAACGGCATCCTCCGCTTCCCCGACCTCTTTCCGCAGCGCTCCGGAGCCCCCGCGCCCGTCCGGGTGCTGCGCACCGCCCGGCGCTCCCGGCCCCGGCTGCTGTCCGCCACCCGCGAGCTGACCGCGCGGATGCCCCTCACCCGGCTGCCCGCTGAGACGGTCCGCGCCCATCGCGCCCTGCGTCCCGGGCCGTCCGGCGGCCGGGACCCGGTGGGCGCACCGGACCCGGCGGACGCGGACGGCCTCGACCCGGGCGCAGACGAACCGGTCGGGGCGGAAGCGGACGCCTCCGGCCGGGCCGGGGAGGGCGGGGACGCCTCCGGCCCGACCCGGGACGGCGCGCAAGCCCCCGGCCGGGTCGAGGTGTACACCTATGCCACCGCAGGCGCTGAGCTGGACAACGTCGCCGACCTGCTGCGCCGCGCCCACCTGGAGGACGGCCTCCCCTGGGGCGAGATGGCGGTCCTGGTGCGCGCGGGCGGGCGGTCCCTGCCCGTGGTCCGCCGGGCCCTCGTCTCCGCCGGCGTGCCCGTGGACGTGGACGGCGACGACGTACCGCTGCGCCACGAACCGGCTGTCGCGCCCCTGCTGACGGCGCTGCGCGTCGCGGCCACCGGCGCACTGGAGGAGTCCGCCGCGCTCGGTACCGAGACCGCGCTGACGCTGCTGACCTCACCGCTCGGCGGGATGGACGCCGCCGACCTGCGCCGCCTCGGCCGGACACTGCGCGAGGAGGAGCGCGCCGCCGGCGCCAAGGTGCCCCGCCCCTCCGACACCCTGCTGGCCGAAGCCCTCGCCGAGCCCGAACGCCTGGTTGCCCACACCCCGCACTCCGGCGCCGCGGCCCCGGCACCCGGCGGGCGCTCCGTCGAGGGCGCACACAGCCTCGGCCTGCTGCTGCGCAAGACCCGCGAGCTGCTCGCCGGCGGCGGCACCGCCGAAGAGGCCCTGTGGGCGCTGTGGAGCGGCACCGGCTGGCCGGACCGACTGGAGCGGGCCGCGCGCCGCGGCGGCCCCGCCGGCCGCAACGCCGACCGTGACCTGGACGCCGTCTGCACCCTGTTCGCCGTCGCGGCACGCGCCGAGGAGCGAGGCGGCGGCCGGGGAGCGCTCAACTTCCTGGAGGAGCTGGAGGCCCAGGACATAGCGGCCGACACGCTCGTCCAGCGCGCGGTGCGGCCCGAGTCGGTACGGCTGATGACCGCGCACCGCGCCAAGGGCCGCGAGTGGCGGCTGGTGGTCGTCGCCGGGGTGCAGGAGGGGCTCTGGCCCGACCTGCGACGCCGCGGCTCGCTCCTGGAGGCGGACCGCATCGGCAGGGACGGCATCGCCGAGCCCCTCTCGCCGGGAGCCCTGCTGGCCGAGGAGCGCAGGCTGTTCTACGTCGCGACGACCCGCGCCGAGCAGCGCCTCGTGGTGACGGCCGTGGCGGCCCCCGCGGAGGACGGCGACCAGCCCTCGCGGTTCCTGGGCGAGCTGGGCGTCCAGCCGCAGCCGGTCGGCAGCCGCCCCCGCCGTCCGCTCTCGGTGCCCGCGCTCGTCGCCGAGCTTCGCGCCACAACCGTCGACCCGGCGGCCTCGCCCGCGCTGCGGGACGCGGCCGCGCGGCGGCTGGCCAGGCTGGCGGCCGAACGCGACGAGGAGGGTTATCCGCTCGTTCCGGCAGCGCATCCGCAGCGCTGGTGGGGACTGGCCGAACCCACCCGCTCCGCAGTGCCGCTGCGCGAGCGCGAGGCGCCTGTCGCCCTGTCCGGCAGTGCACTGGAGCAGCTCGGGCGCTCCTGCTCCCTGCAGTGGTTCCTGGCCCGGGAAGTCAAGGCGGACGAACCGGCCACGGCCGCGCAGGGCTTCGGCAACGTGGTGCACGTACTGGCCGACGAGGTGGCCTCCGGCAGCAGCCCCGGCGACCTGTCCGCGCTCATGGAGCGGCTGGACGCCGTCTGGGACGGCCTGTCCTTCGAGGCGCCGTGGAAGTCGCGGCAGGAGAGGGAGAACGCGCGCGCCGCCCTGGAACGCTTCCTGCGCTGGCACGTGATGGAACGGGGAGAAGGCCGCGAGCCGGTCGGCAGCGAACACGGCTTCGATGTGACGCTGCGCGCCGGTGAGCACGCCGTCCGCATCCGGGGCAGCATGGACCGGGTCGAACGTGACGCGGCGGGCCGCGCCTACGTGGTCGACTTCAAGACCGGCCGCAGCCGCCCCACCGGGCCCGAGGTCGAGCGCCATCCCCAGCTCGCGGTCTACCAGCGCGCCGTGCAGGAGGGCGCGGCCGACGCCCTGTTCGACGGAGTACGGCCGGAGCCGGGCGGGGCCGAACTGGTGCACCTGCGGCTCGGCGCCGCCCGCCGCGACGGCGGGGACGCGCTCCCGGTCGTCCAGCAGCAGGAGCCTCCGCCGGAGCCCGGACCGGGACTGGAACCGGGACCGGGGCCGGGACTGGAACCGGGACCGGGGCCGGAAAGCACGCCGGAGCCCGGCGCAGCGTCGCAAAGCGGAACGGAAGGAGTATCCGGACCACAAGCCGCATCCGGGACAGCCGGGGACGGGGACGGGGACTGGGTCGGCGAGTTGCTGGCCACCGCCGCGGCACGGGTCCTGGACGAGCGCTTCACGCCCTCGCCGGGCCGGCAGTGCACGCACTGCGCCTTCCGCGCGGCCTGCTCCGCCCGCCCCGAGGGCCGCCAGGTGGTCGAGTAGCGGGCTCGTCCGGCCCCCGCGCACGCTGTCGGCCGCGGGCGCTAGCGTCTTACGAGTGCCCGCACCTCTCACCGACCCCGCACAGCTCGCCGAGCTGCTCGGGATCCCGTTCACCCCGGAGCAGACGGCCTGCATCACCGCGCCGCCCGCTCCGCAGGTGATCGTGGCCGGAGCGGGCTCGGGGAAGACCACCGTCATGGCGGCCCGCGTGGTCTGGCTGGTGGGCACCGGGCAGGTGGCGCCCGACCGTGTCCTGGGACTGACGTTCACCAACAAGGCGGCCGGAGAGCTGTCCGAGCGGGTACGCAAAGCACTGCTGCGCGCCGGGGTGAGCGATCCCGACCCGGCGGGACCCGACGGCGCGGAACCGGGAGAACCGCAGATCTCCACCTACCACGCCTTCGCCGGACGGCTGCTGACCGAGCACGGACTCCGCCTCGGGCTGGAGCCGACCGTACGGCTGCTGGCGGACGCCACCCGCTTCCAGCTCGCCGCCTCGGTGCTGCGCACGGCGCAGGGCCCCTTCGAGGCGCTCACCAAGTCCGTACCGGCGCTCGTGGAGGACCTGCTGGCGCTGGACGCCGAACTGTCCGAACACCTCGTCGCGCCCGAGGAGCTCCGCGCGCACGACGCGGAGCTCCTCGCGGACCTGGAAGGCGCCCGGCTGACCAACGAGAAGCTGCGCAAGGTGCCGCAGGCCGCGCTCGCCCGTCAGGAACTGCTCGGCCTGGTGGCGGAGTACCGCGCCCGCAAGCACGCGCAGGAGCGGATCGACTTCGGCGACCAGATCGCGCTGGCCGCACAGCTCGCCCGGATGCCGGAGGTCGGCAGGGCCCTGCGGGACCAGTTCTCCGTCGTCCTGCTCGACGAGTACCAGGACACCTCCGTCGCCCAGCGCGTCCTGCTGGCCGGACTCTTCGGACAGGGCACCGGCCATCCGGTCACCGCCGTCGGGGACCCCTGCCAGGCGATCTACGGCTGGCGCGGCGCCTCCGTCGCCAACCTGGACGACTTCCCCCGCCACTTCGCACACTCGGACGGCACCCCGGCCCGCCGCCAGTCGCTGAGCGAGAACCGGCGCAGCGGCGGCCGGCTGCTGCACCTCGCCAAC
This sequence comes from Streptomyces sp. NPDC006925, assembly GCF_042869575.1. Taxonomy (NCBI): domain Bacteria; kingdom Bacillati; phylum Actinomycetota; class Actinomycetes; order Kitasatosporales; family Streptomycetaceae; genus Streptomyces; species Streptomyces sp. NPDC006925. Next base: position 80,352 of record NZ_JBIAGB010000006.1, on the reverse strand, counting down.
ACGATGGCCGCACCGCTGCGGGAGCGCCACGAGGGCGTCGAGGCGCTGCGCCCCGCACCCGGCGCGGAGCGGGAGGGACGGGTCCACGCGGCGCTGCTGGGCACGCACGCCGAGGAGATCGCCTGGCTGGCCGACTCCCTGGCACACCTGGTGCGCACCGGAACCCCGCCCGGCGAGATCGCCGTGCTGTGCCGCAGCGCCGGCGACTTCGCCGAGATCCAGGGCGCACTGGTCGAGCGCGACCTGCCCGTCGAGGTCGTCGGCCTGTCCGGACTGCTGCACCTGCCGGAGATCGCCGACCTGGTCGCCGTCTGCGAAGTGCTGCAGGACCCCACCGCGAACGCCGCACTGGTGCGGCTGCTGACCGGACCGCGCTGGCGGATCGGCCCCCGCGACCTGGCACTGCTGGGACGCCGCGCGGCGCTGCTCGTCGCACACCAGCGCGCACACCCGGACGACGGCCCGGACGAGCGGCTGGCAGCGGCCGTCGAGGGCGCCGACCCGGCCGAGCTGCGCTCCCTGGCGGACGCCCTCGACACCTTCCTGGAGTCCGACGGCCACGACGACGGCCTGCCGTTCTCCGCCGAGGCGCGGGTGCGCTTCGCACGGCTGGCCGCCGAACTGCGCGACCTGCGCCGCTCGCTGGCCGATCCGCTCATGGACGTACTCCACCGGGTGCTGGCCGTCACCGGCCTGGAGGTCGAGCTGGCCGCCTCCCCGCACGCGGTGGCGGCACGGCGGCGCGAGACGCTCGGCCGGTTCCTCGACATCGCGGCAGGCTTCGCCTCGCTGGACGGCGAGGCCACCCTGCTGGCCTTCCTGGCGTTCCTGCGGACGGCCGTGCAGTACGAGAAGGGGCTGGACAGCTCGCTCCCCGGCGGCGAGAACACCGTCAAGGTGCTGACCGCGCACAAGTCCAAGGGGCTGGAGTGGGACGTGGTCGCGGTGCCCGGCCTGGTCGCCAAGCAGTTCCCCGGTGAACAGGCCCGCGAGACCTGGCTCACCCAGCCCAAGGTGCTGCCGTACGCGCTGCGCGGGGACGCGGAGACCCTCCCGTCCCGGCCCGAGTGGACCGCGAAGGGCCTCAAGGACCAGGAGAACGCGCTGCGGGCCCACCAGTCGACGGAGGAGCTGCGGCTCGGCTACGTCACCTTCACCCGCCCGCGCAGCCTGCTGCTGGGCTCCGGACACTGGTGGGGGCCCGCGCAGAAGCGCCCGCGCGGCCCCTCTGCCTTCCTCGAGGCCCTGCGCACCCACTGCGAGGCCGACCCGGCGCACGGCGAGGTCGAGCACTGGGCCGAGCCGCCGGAGCAGGACGCGGTCAACCCCGCACTGGAGGAGCCCGCCGAGGAACGCGTGTGGCCGCTGCCGCTGGACGAGGAAGCGCTGGCACTGCGTCGTGCGGCGGCGAGGCGGGTACTGGCCCACCTCGCCGCCGCCGACGCCTACGACGCCGCCGCCGACGCCTACGACGCCGCCGCCGACGCCTACGACGCCGCCGCCGGACCGGAGACCGCCGGGGCCGCCGATGCGGACCCGGCCGCCGTTCCGGGCACGGAGGCGGCGTCGGACCGGGACGCGGGGCAGGCGATGGATCCGGACCCGAACGTGCCCGGCATCCCGGACCCGTCGGCCCTGGGGCCCGCCTCGGACCCGTCGGCCGCGGGCTCGGACCCGGATGCGGACCTGCCCGCCCCGGACCCGGACCCGGATGCGGACCCGGACGCGGCGGCCGCGCCCGGCGGCCTCGACCCCGAGGAGGCCCGGCTGGCCGCAGCCTGGGACCGGGACCTGGAAGCGCTCACCGGAGAGTTGCGCCGCTCCCGCGCCGCGGTACGCGACGTCCCGCTGCCGCGCACGCTGAGCGCCTCCCAACTGCTGCGCCTGGCCGCCGATCCGGAAGGCTTCGCCCGGGAACTGGCCCGCCCCATGCCACGCCCTCCGCAGCCCGCGGCCGCCCGCCGGGGCACCCGCTTCCACGCCTGGGTGGAGTCCCGCTTCGAAGAACTCCCGCTGCCACTGCTCGGCCCCGAAGAGCTGCCGGGCGCGGACGGCGAGGGCCGCTACGCGGGCGAGCCCCCGCAGATCACCGACGAGCGGGACCTGGCCGCCCTCAAGGAGGCGTTCGAGCGCACCCCCTGGGCACACCGGACACCCCACCGCGTCGAGGCGCCCTTCCAGCTCGCGCTGGCCGGACGGATCGTCCGGGGCCGGATCGACGCCGTCTACCGCAACCGCGCACCGGACGGCAGCGTGACCTTCGACATCATCGACTGGAAGACCGGCCGCAGCCGCGAGGCCGACCCGCTCCAGCTCGCCGTCTACCGCCTCGCCTGGGCCGAGCAGGAGGGCGTACCGCTCTCCTCCGTCGGCGCGGCATTCCTCCACGTGCGCAGCGGCGAACTGGTGCGGCCCGCGGAACTGCCGGACCGGGCCGGACTGGAACGGCTGCTGCTGGACGGCGCCCCCGCGCAGCGCGCGCACGACCCCCGGCAGCCCCCGCGGCACCCCGGTCACGAGCCTCCGGCCGACGGCTGACCCCGCCCGGCCCGATAGGCTCGAGGTCATGAGCACCACCCCCGCTCCCCCGGACAGCGCTGTCCGGACCTTCATCCAGGACCAGCGACCCGCCTTCCTCGGCGACCTGTGCGACTGGCTGCGCATCCCGTCCGTCTCCGCCGATCCGGAACGCGCGCCGGAGGTGCGGCGCAGCGCCGACTGGCTCGCCGCCGCGCTGCGCGCCACCGGCTTCCCCGTCGCGGAGGTCTGGGAGACCGAGGGCGCGCCCGCCGTCTTCGCCGAGTGGCCCTCCGACGACCCCGCGGCACCCACCGTCCTGGTCTACGGCCACCACGACGTCCAGCCGGCCGTCCGCTCCGACGGCTGGCACAGTGAACCGTTCGAGCCCGAGGAGCGGGACGGCAGGCTGTACGCGCGGGGCGCCGCCGACGACAAGGGGCAGGTCCTCTTCCACGTACTGGGCCTGCGCGCGCACCTGGCCGCCACCGGACGGAGCGCCCCGGCCGTCGGCGTCAAACTGCTCGTCGAGGGCGAGGAGGAGTCCGGCTCACCGCACTTCCCCGCGCTGCTGCGCACCCACGCGCTCAGGCTGGACTGCGACGCCGTGGTCGTCTCGGACACCGGCATGTGGGACGAGGACACTCCCACCGTCTGCACCGGGATGCGCGGCCTCACCGACTGCCAGATCGACCTGTACGGACCGGCCCAGGACGTGCACTCCGGCTCTTTCGGCGGAGCCGTCCCCAACCCGGCCACCGAAGCCGCCCGGCTCGCCGCAGCGCTGCACGACGAGGACCGCAGGGTCACCCTTCCCGGCTTCTACGACGGCGTCGTGGAGCTGACCGAGGAGGAACGCGCCCTCTTCGCCGAGCTGCCCTTCGACGAGGACGCGTGGCTGCGCACGGCGCACTCCCGCGCAGCGCTCGGCGAACGCGGCTACACCACACTGGAGCGGGTGTGGGCACGCCCCACAGCCGAGGTGAACGGGATCGGCGGCGGCTACCAGGGCCCCGGCGGCAAGACGATCGTGCCCGCCACGGCCGAGCTGAAGCTGTCCTTCCGCACCGTCGCCGGCCAGGACGAGGAGAAGATCCAGCAGGCGCTGCGCGACTGGGTCGCCGACCGGCTGCCCGCCGGGATCCGGCACGAGATCACCTTCTGGGGCGCCACCCGCCCCTGCCTCACCCCGCTCGACCACCCCGCACTGCGCTCCCTCACCAGGGCCATGGGACGCGCCTTCGGCACCCCGGTCCGCTTCACCCGCGAAGGCGGCTCCGGCCCCGCGGCCGACCTGCGGGACGCACTCGACGTCCCGGTGCTCTTCCTGGGCATCTCGGTCCCCTCGGACGGCTGGCACGCGCCGAACGAGAAGATCGAACTCGATCTGCTGCTCAAGGGCGCCGAGACCGCCGCGTACCTCTGGGAGGACCTCGCGGCACACTGGAGCGAGGGCTGACCCGGACGACACCCCGCCCGGGCGCCGCTCGCCGCGCCCCTCCGACCGACTCACGAACGCTCGCCAACCGCCCCCCGACCCGGCTGCCGGGCGGGGAGCCCCGACCCAGGGGGAGTAGGAAGCAGAAGTGACCATCCCGACCTCGACAGACCCCAGCGCCGACCCGACCGCCGAGCCCGGCGGCGGAGCCGGCCGGCCCGGACCCTCCGGCGACCCGGCCATCAGCCTCACCAGTACCGGAGGCATCGACCGGGCCTCCCACCACCGGCTGGACGAGGCATGGCTGGCGGCGGCCTGGAGCCACCCCAGCACCCGGGTCTTCGTGGTCTCCGGCGGACAGGCCCTGATCGAGGACCAGGAGGACGGCACGACGGAACTCGTCACGATGCCGTCCTTCGACGCCCCCTTCACCGAGGCCCATCGCTACTTCCTGGGCACCGACGAGGACGGAGTGCGGTACTTCGCGCTCCAGAAGGACTCGCTCCCGGGCCGGATGGACGACATCGCCCGCCCGGCCGGACTGCGCGAGGCCGGCGTGCTGCTCTCGGACCGCGACAGCGAACTGCTGGTGCACGCCGTCGGGCTGGAGAACTGGCAGCGCACCCACCGCTTCTGCTCCCGCTGCGGCGAGCGCACCGTCATCGCGGCAGCCGGGCACATCCGCCGCTGCCCGGCCTGCGGGGCCGAACACTACCCGCGCACCGACCCCGCCGTGATCATGCTGGTCACCGACGACCAGGACCGCGCACTCCTCGGCCGCCAGGTGCACTGGCCGGAGGGCAGGTTCTCGACGCTGGCGGGCTTCGTGGAGCCGGGCGAGTCCCTGGAAGCCGCGGTGCGCCGCGAGGTCGCCGAGGAAGCCGGGGTGGCCGTCGGGCCCGTCAGCTACGTGGCGAGCCAGCCCTGGCCGTTCCCCTCCAGCCTGATGCTTGGCTTCATGGCGCGCGCCACCTCGTCCCGGATCCAGGTGGACGAGGACGAGATCGAGGAGGCCCGCTGGTTCTCCCGCGAGGACCTGCGGGCGGCGATCGACTCCGGCGAGGTGCTCACCCCCTCGGGCATCTCGATCGCGGCCCGCCTGGTCGAGCTGTGGTACGGGCAGCCGCTGCCGCAGCCCCGGCGCCACGACTGAGCCGCCGCAGCCCCGGCGCCACGTCTGAGGCGGGCGGTGGGCCGGCCCGGTACGCCGAACCAGTCCCGCCGCCGCGGTCAGCTCCCGACCCGCTCCTTGACCTGGGCCAGCGAGGGATTGGTCAGCGTCGAACCGTCGGGGAACAGCACGGTCGGTACCGTCTGGTTGCCGCCGTTCGCCTTCTCGACGAAGTTCGCCGACTCGGGGTCCTGCTCGATGTTGATCTCCGTGTACGCGATGCCCGCGCGTTCCATCTGGCCCTTCAGCCGACGGCAGTAGCCGCACCAGGTGGTGCTGTACATCGTCACAGTGCCCGTCATCTTCTCCAGTGCTCCTTCGTCTCGTCCGGGTGCGGTATCTGAACGCGCGACGGCCCGGGGACATTCCCCCGGGACATCCTCCCAGGGCCCCCGCGCCGGAAGGGCAGCGCGATTCGTCGGACCGCAGGGGCACGGCTGTGGACAGCCGTGCCACCCCTCCCGGCCGGGCTGGCAGCATGGCGGGGTGACAGCAGCAACGGACTCCACTCTCTTCCCGCGGGTTCCCGACTCTCCCGACGCGGTGCTCGAGGGGCTCGACCCCGAGCAGCGCGCCGTGGCGACGGCGCTGCACGGTCCGGTGTGCGTGCTGGCCGGTGCGGGCACCGGCAAGACGAGAGCGATCACCCACCGCATCGCCTACGGCGTCCGCGCCGGCATCCTGCCCCCGGGAGGGGTGCTCGCCGTCACCTTCACCCAGCGCGCCGCCGGGGAGCTGCGCGGCAGGCTGCGCGAGCTCGGCGTCCAGGGCGTCCAGGCGCGCACGTTCCACTCCGCCGCGCTGCGCCAGCTCCAGTACTTCTGGCCGCGCGCCGTCGGCGGCGAGCTGCCGCCGCTGGTCGAGCGCAAGGCGCAGCTCGTCGGGGAGGCAGCGGCCCGGTGCCGGATCCGGCTCGACCGTAGCGAGCTGCGGGACGTCACCGGCGAGATCGAGTGGGCCAAGGTGACCCAGACCGTGCCCGAGGACTATCCGGCCGCCGCCGCGGCGGCGGGCCGCGCGGCCCCCCGCGACAGTGCCGAGACCGGCCGCGTCTACGCCCTCTACGAGCAGCTCAAGCGGGAGCGTTCGCTGATCGATTTCGAGGATGTGCTGCTGCTCACGGTCGGCATCCTGCAGGACCGACCGGACATCGCCGAGACGGTCCGCGGCCAGTACCAGCACTTCACGGTGGACGAGTACCAGGATGTGAGCCCGCTGCAGCAGCGGCTGCTGGAGTTGTGGGTGGGGGAGCGGGGTGGTCTGTGCGTGGTCGGCGACGCCAGCCAGACGATCTACTCCTTCACCGGCGCCACCCCCGATCACCTCCTCGATTTCCGCTCCCGCCACCCGGAGGCGACGGTCGTCAAGCTGGTCCGCGACTACCGCTCGACCCCGCAGGTGGTGCACTTCGCCAACGGGCTGCTCGCGCAGGCCCGGGGCCGTGCCGCCGAACACCGATTGGAGCTGGTCTCCCAGCGGGAGCCGGGCCCCGAGCCGGTGTGTGCCGAGTACGCCGACGAACCCGGCGAGGCCGAAGGGGTGGCCCGGCGGGTCCGGGATCTCATCGCCTCGGGAGTCCCCGCCAGCCAGATCGCCGTGCTCTACCGGATCAACGCCCAGTCCGAGGTCTATGAGCAGGCGCTGGCGGACCTCGGGGTCCCCTGCCGGCTGCGGGGTGCCGAGCGGTTCTTCGAACGCCCCGAGGTGCGGGAGGCGTTCGTGGCGCTGCGCGGAGCGGCCCGGGCCGGCGGCAACGACGCGCTGCTGGACGACGCGGTGGATCTGCCCTCGCAGGTGCGTGCTGTGCTCGGTACCAAGGGCTGGAGTCCGCACGCACCGTCCGGGTCGGGGGCCGTCCGGGACCGGTGGGAGTCGCTGGCGGCGCTGGTGCGGCTGGCCGAGGATTTCGCCGGGGCCCGGCCAGGTGCCGGGCTCGGCGATCTGGTCGCGGAGCTGGACGAGCGGGCCCGGGTCCAGCACGCGCCCACCGTGGAGGGCGTCACGCTGGCCTCGCTGCACGCGGCCAAGGGCCTGGAGTGGGATGCCGTCTTCGTGGTGGGTCTCACCGACGGGATGCTGCCGATCACCCACGCCAGGACCGAGGAGCAGACGGAGGAGGAGCGCAGACTGCTCTATGTCGGGATCACCCGCGCCCGCCGGTCTCTGACCCTCTCCTGGTCGCTCGCCCGCTCACCGGGAGGCCGGCCCAGCAGGCAGCCCAGCCGATTCCTCGCGGGGCTGCGTACCGGTTCCGGCGCGAGCGCTGCCCGGACCGGTGCGGGGACGGGCGGCAGCGTCACCGGCGGTGGGCGCGTTCCCGCTCCGTCCGGGAGCCGGGGGCGGGTGCGTCGTGCGCCGGCGCGGTGCCGGGTGTGCGGCCGGTCGCTGACCCAGCCCGGTGAGGTGAAGCTGATGCGTTGCGAGGACTGCCCCTCGCAGCTGGACGAGGTGCTGCACGAGCGGCTGCACCAATGGCGGGCCCGGCAGGCGGCGCTGCTGCGGCAGCCGGACTACTGCGTCTTCACCGACAAGACGCTCCTGGCCATCGCCGAGGCCGTCCCCGGCGACGCGGCGGAACTCTCCCGCATCTCCGGGGTCCGGCACCGCAAGCTCCAGCAGTTCGGTGCCGACGTGCTCGCGCTGTGCGCGGGGGAGGAGCTGCCCGCGGACCCGGACGAGGAGCCTCGGCAGGGGTGACGACCGGCAGCGGAGTGTGCGCGGGGCCCATGTCACAGAAGCTGTGACAGAAAGCCGTGAAAAATAGTTTGCGCGGGCCGTACGGAGCCTCATAGCCTTCCGGACATGGAGAGGGCGGGCCTTTTCGCTCTTCCTCTTCCATGCTGTACTACGTCCTGAACATCCACGGACCAGCCCCAGTGGCGGGTCCTCCGAGGCGCCGAGAGGAGGCGAGACCAGTGGCCACGATCATTTCGGAGATCAAAATGACCGATCACTCGGTCATTCGCGCCTGCCTGCTCGGCTCCAACCTCCACGGCACCGGTCTGTCCGGTGTCAACCCCGGCGGCAACGAGCGACCGAGCAAGGCACCCGAGGTAGCAGCACAGGCACAGGCAGCCGCCTTTGCCGGTGGCTCCGCGGCCAACGGTGCCGGCGAAGGACGCCAGAAGACGCAGCGCTACACCATGTGGGCCTTCCGTGGCCTCCGACCCTGGAGAGATCCAGCCTGATCGGCGAGATCAGGTCGGCACCTTCCAGGGCCGCGGAACCCACATCGGGATCCGCGGCCCTTCTGTTTGCCCCGGCCGGCCACCAGCCGGCCCGACACGACAACAGACATCCAACAGACAGGAAGAACCGCAGTGCACACCGAGACGCACCCTGACACGTTGCGCCCCGCGCCTTCTCTGCCGCCTGATCTCACCACGGAGGACTCCTTGACCGCCCCGCAGATCACCCTCACCGAGCTCGACGACGCCATCGAGCGGCTCGGCGTCGATGTTCCCTGCCGCTCCTACGACCCCGAGGTCTTCTTCGCCGAGTCCCCCGCGGACGTCGAGTACGCGAAGTCCCTCTGCCAGACCTGCCCGCTGCGCGAGGCCTGCCTCGCCGGGGCCAAGGACCGCCGCGAGCCCTGGGGTGTCTGGGGCGGCGAGCTGTTCGTACAGGGCGTCGTGGTTCCGCGGAAGCGTCCGCGGGGCCGTCCGCGGAAGAACCCGGTGACCGCATGAACCCCCGTCGCCGCCATGGATCGCCCGCCCGCCGCAAGGCGGTTGCCGGAACGATCGACAGCCCGTCGGCGCTGGATCCCCGTACGCGCCACCTCACGAAGCAGGACCCGACGATGACACCCGTCCACGAGACCACCGCACGTACCCGCTCCGACGCGACAGTCGTCCGCCAGAACAGGACCCGCGACATGCAACTCATGCCAGAAAGCCTGGCCAGAGCACAGATACAGCAACGAATGCACGAGGCCGAATCCGAACGCAGGGCGCTGCGGCTGAGGACCGCGCGGCGCCTTCAGCGGCGCGCCGAGCGTGCGACGCTCCGCGCGCGGCGTGCCCTCGCGATGGCCGTGATGCAGTGATCCGGTCCGTGTGACCTGAACATCCGGTCCGTGTGACCTGAACACCGGAGAGCCGGGGCGGAGCGCCCCGGCTCTCCGTCGTCACAGGCTCTCCTCGTCATCGCCTCCGCCGGGGCGTGCGCCGCCCCGCGGCCGGGACGCGGACCCTGCTCACAGGGCGATCTCCGGCTCCTCCTCGGGCTCTGCCGTCTCCCCGTCCGGCGGCTCCTCGGACCACCCGGGCTGCGGCGCCTCCGCGGTGGCGAACCCCGGGACCCAGGTCTCCATGTCGTGCCGCATCCCCACCGTCGCGCCGAGCTGGCACAGGACGCCGATGGTGCTGAGTGTCACCCGGTGGATCAGCAGATAGGACGGCGGCAGGTTGAGTTGCCGCCCCAGCTGGTGGGCCGCGGAGCGGGGGTCGGCGATCCGGGCTGCCTGTTCGCGCATCCAGTCTCTGCTGAAGGTGAACTCCTCCACGCATGCGGGCTCGACGATCGGCAGCAGATACTCCCGTACCGCTTCCGGTTCCAGCTCTATCTCCTGTTTGACGAAGCCCTCTTCGCGCAGCAGTGCGTAGGCCGTCTCCGCGTCGCCGTCGAGCATCATCCGCAGCACCTCGCCGATCGTCGGGGGCAGCCCTTCCGGCAGTCGGTCCACGGTGCCGAAGTCCAGCACTCCCAGCCGCCAGTCGGCGGATGTCCCGGTGTCCCCGGGGACCAGCCGGAAGTTTCCCGGGTGCGGGTCCGCGTGCAGCAGTCCGGTGCGTACGGGGCCGGAGAAGAGGAACCGACTCAGCAGCCGCCCGGCGCGGTCCCGTTCCTCCTGGCTGCCGTCGGCGATCACCTGGGAGAGCGGTACGCCCTCCAGCCACTGGGACACCAGCACCCTGTCGGCCTGGTGGACCACGTGCGGGACGACGACGTCCTCGTCCGCCTCGTACTCCTCCGCGTAGGTGCGCTGGGCCTCCGCCTCCAGGCTGTAGTCCAGCTCCTCCGCGATCCGCTCGTGCAACTCCGCGATGAGCGGTTTGATGTCCATTCCCGGTATCAGCGGGCTCAGCAGCCGGGCGAATCGGCTCAGTTGGGTGAGGTCGGAGACGAGGGCCTCGCCGGCGCCCGGGTACTGGACCTTGACGGCGACGTTCTGCCCGTCGTGCCAGACGGCGCGGTGCACCTGGCCTATGGAGGCCGCTGCGGCGGGTTTGTCGTCGAACTCGGCGAAGTACTCGCGCCACTCCTGGCCCAGCTCCTCCTCCAACACCTTGTGCACGGTGCCGGCGGGCATCGGCGGAGCGGCTTCCTGGAGTCGGGTCAGCGTGGCGCGGTAGGGGCCCGCCAGCTCGTCGGGGAGGGCGGACTCGAAGACCGAGAGGGCCTGCCCGAACTTCATTGCACCGCCTTTCAACTCGCCGAGCACCTTGAAGAGCTGCTCGGCGGTCCGCTGCTGCAGCTCCTGGCCGACGAGATCGGCGGAAAGGCCCCCGAGGCGCTTGCCGAGCCCCCATGCGGAGCGGCCCGCGAAGCCCAGCGGCAGGGCGGCCAGCTTGGCCGTCCGCGTCACCGCCTTGCGCGGAAGATCAGACATGCGTCCCTCCAACTCCCTGACAGCTCAACCGAGACAGCACCGAGGACGTCGGCCACCCGGTCATTGTCGCCTGCCGCCGGCCGTTCGCGGCCGTGCGGGGTGCGCGGTCACCGAAGCGGCACCGCACGGACACTCCGGATGCGCCGCGAACTGCTCGGTGTCCGGCAGCAGGTGGGGCAGTGCGAACCGCAGCCGATAGCCCACCGCGCAGGCTCCGTCCCCGTCCAGATAGCTCAGCGCGTAGGAGGTGACCGCGCCCGCCACCATGGTGGCCAGTGCCGTGTCGCAGGCGGGGACCCCCGTACGCCGTCTGCTCGCCGTCCGCCACTGGCCCACCAGCATCGGCCAGCTGGGCTCCCGTTCCGCCCGGGTGCGTGCCAGGCACTCCGCGCACGGCGCGGAGCCGGGGAGCACCAGGGGGCCCACCACTCCGGTGGCCTCGACCACGCCGCCGAACAAATGGGGTGTCCCTGCCTCCATGAAGCGCTCGGTGGCCTCCGGGTCGGGGGCGTAGGCGTCCAGGCCGTCCCGCGGTGTCACCACCACCAGGCCGGTCTCGGAGCGGGCGCCGCTACGCCGGGGGCGGGAGCGGCGGACCACGCCGCGGGCTGCCACATCGCGGCGCGTGCCCACCTGCTCCGCGGGCACCCCGCCCGGCGCGGTGTCCCACTCCTCCACCACGCCCCCGTCCGCCACGTCCACCTGGCCCACCCCCGCGGCCGACAGGGCGGCGGCCACCGTGGTGCCCACCCGGCCCAGTCCTCGCACCTGGACGCGCGCGGCCTGCCGGGCGGCGAGTCTGCGCACCCCGCCGCCGGGTTCGTGGTGCACCACGGACAGTGACGCCAGATCCGGCCGCAGCCGGTCGCTGACGTGCGCCGCGGCTTCGCGGTCGGCCGTCGCGTCGTCCAGCACCCCGGCAGCGCTGAGCCGCTCGGTGATCCTCGCCGGGGTCGGGGGCGCCAGGCCGAGCCGGTCTGCTTCCTGCTGGAGCCGCTCCATGCTGCGGGTTCCGTCCATCATCTCGATGAAGGCCGCCGCCGCGTCGCTCAACGGTCCCAGCAGGACCGCGTGCGCGGGCGCCACACCGCACTGCACGGTCTGCCTGTCGCGCCAGCCCCGCCGCAGCGCAGGCTTGATCATCGGGTGCACGTTCCCCCCTGACGTGCCGGGACTCGCCCCGGCTCGGCTGTCGATCACTGGGGACAGCATGCCGTCGCCGGTGGATTTCGCGGAGTGAGTTGTCCACAGGCGACGGCATCAGTCATACAAGCGTGAGCCGTTCGCCCTCGCCGTGCCCCCGTCCGTTGTCGCCTTTCCCCCTCGAACAAGCCTGGAGGCGGGACTTCCGCCGACCGCAGCGGGTAACGTCGTGGCGTGCCCGCCGACCCGCTGAACAGCACCAGCCGACGCGCGGTCGAGGTGCGCCGCAGCACCCGCCGACGCCGCACCGTCTCCGCCTACCGCGAAGGCGACCGCACTGTCGTGCTGCTGCCGGCGCGCATGACGGCGGACGAGGAGGCGCGCTGGGTCGGCGTGATGCTCGACAAGCTCGCCGCCCAGGAGAGCAGGCGCATGCTCGACGACAGCGACCTCGCCCGGCGCGCGGCGACCCTCTCCGAGCAGTATCTCGACGGGCATGCCCGGCCCGCCTCGGTGCGCTGGGTGACCAACCAGAACACCCGCTGGGGCTCCTGCACGCCGGCGGAGGGCAGTATCCGGCTCTCCCACCGGCTGCAGGGCATGCCCGAGTACGTCATCGACTACGTGCTGCTGCACGAGTTGTCACATCTGCTCGTGCCCGGCCACGGCCCGCGGTTCTGGCGGCTGCTGGAGGCGTATCCGCGCACCGAGCGGGCGCGCGGCTATCTGGAGGGGGTGGCGGCAGCCGAGCGGCTGCCGCACCAGCCCGTCAGGGGAGAAGGCTCCGGACCCGTCCCGGGGGAGGGCTCCGACACCGTCACGGAAGAGGGTCCCGGCCGGGGCTGACCGCGACGGCCGCGGCCGAGAGCCGGGCGAGCCGCACCACGGACTGGTCCTCGACCCCGGCCACCTCGTCGAAGCCGAACCAGCGCAGGTCCAGGGACTCCTCGCTGAGCGCCGCGACGGCGCCCTCGGGGGCGAGAGCCGCGTACTGCACATCCAGATGCCAGGCGCAGGGCGTGCGGTGCTTGTCGAGCCGGAGCGGGCCGCCGGGCAACAGGGAGAGCCCCGGGATGCCCGACTCCTCCGTGGCCTCCCGCAGCGCGGCACCGGCCAGGGTGGTGTCCTCCGGCTCGCAGTGGCCCCCCATCTGCAGCCATCTGCCCAGCTTGCGGTGGAGCGTCAGCAGCACCCGGTCCTTCCGCGGGTCGACGACCATCGCGCTGGCGGTGATGTGCCCCGCGGAGCACGCCTTCCACATGCCGTCCGGCCGGTCGGCGAGATGGCGCAGATACTCCTCGCGCAGCTCCTCCTGGGCGGGGTCGCCGTCCTTGCTGCGCCACCGGATCAGGACACGCTCCGCATCCGCGCGGAGGTCGCCGGGCGACGCGCTCACCGCGTGCCTTCGCCCTCGCCGCCCTCGCCGCCGTCGCTGTCGTCCGCGCCGGGCTGCTCCCCGGAGCGCTTCTCCTGCGACCGGTCGCCGGCGGAGGGCTCGTCCCCGGTGCCGCCCTCCCGCCTGCCGTCGGCGCCGGTGCCGCTGTCCGCGGCGGCCGCGTCGCCCAGCATCTTGTCCAGCTCGGAGAAGTCCGGCTGCTCGTGGTGGACGAAGGCGTCCGGGTCGTCCAGGTCGGCGGCCGTCGGCAGCATGTCCGGGTGCTCCCACACGGCGTCGCGGCCCTCGGCACCCCGCGCGTCGGCCAGCGAGGCCCACAGCCGGGAGGCGTCGCGCAGCCGCCGGGGACGCAGCTCCAGGCCGATCAGCGTGGAGAAGGTCTGCTCCGCCGGGCCGCCGGAGGCGCGCCGCCTGCGCAGCGTCTCGCGCAGTGCGGAGGCGGACGGCAGGTGCGGTTCGGCCGCTGCGTGCACCACCGCGTCCACCCAGCCCTCGACCAGCGCCAGCGCCGTCTCCAGCCGGGCGAGCGCCGCCTTCTGCTGCGGGGAGTCCTCCGGCTGGAACATGCCCTGCTGGAGTGCTTCCTGCAGTTCCTCGGGGCGCTGCGGGTCGATCTGCCCGACCACGTCCTCCAGCTTGGCGGTGTCCACCTTGATGCCCCGGGCGTAGCCCTCGACGGCGCCGAAGAGGTGCGAGCGCAGCCAGGGGACGTGCGCGAACAGCCGCTGGTGTGCGGCCTCCCGGAGGGCCAGGTAGAGGCGGACCTCCTCCAGCGGGATGCCCAGTCCGCCGCCGAGCGCCTCGATGTTGACCGGCAGCAGGGCCGCCTTGTTGGCGGGCCCCAGCGGGAGTCCGATGTCCGTGGAGCCGACGACCTCGCCCGCCAGCACGCCCAGTGCCTGGCCGATCTGGGTGCCGAACATGGCGCCGCCCATGGAGCGCATCATGCCGAGCAGCGGGCCGGCCATCGCCTGCATCTCCTCGGGCAGCACATCGCCCATGGCGGCGCCGACACGCTCGGCGACCGGGTCGACCAGGTCCTTCCAGACCGGCAGGGTGGCCTCGATCCACTCCGCGCGGCTCCAGGCCACCGCGGCGCCGGAGCCGGAGGGCAGGGAGGTCACTCCGTCCAGCCACAGGTCGGCCAGGCGTACGGCCTCCTCGACGGCCGCGCGGTCGTGCGGGCTGACGGAGGCGTCCTTGGAGCCGTCCTGGGCTCCCGACGCGACCGTCTGCCGTGCGATGTCCTTGGCCATGTCCCAGTTCACCGGGCCGCCCTCGTAGGAGAGCATCTGGCCGAGCTTCTGGAAGGCGGCGCCCAGGTCGCTCGGGTCGAGCTGGCCCTGTCCGCCGCCCAGCGAGCCGAACATCGCCGCCAGGGGGTTGTCGGCGCCGCCGGAGCCCGGGGCGCCGCCGAAACCGAACGGGTTCGGCTGGTCGCCGCCCGGCTTCTTCTCGCCGTCGTTCCCGTCCTCGGGCTCCTCAGGAGGTACGCCGAATCCGAATGGGGTGTCACTCACGGGTTTCCTCGGCTCTGTCTCGTAGGACGGTCTGGTGGTTCGTGGACGGTCTGCATGTCCTGGGTGCGGTCGGGTTCTGCGCCGGTATGTCCCGGGGGCATCTGCGGGCTCTGCCTCCAGCCTAGACACGAGTCAGGCAGGATGGAGCCTGCGCACCCCGTACCAGAAACAACCACTGGAGACGCCCGGTGAGTTCCTCCGAGTCCCACGTTCGCGCAGCGCGAACCCCGACCGTCGCCGTCACCGGCGCCGCCGCGGGGGTCGGCGCGCTGCTCACCGAGCGGTTGGCGGCGTCCGAGGAGATCAAGCAGGTCATCGCACTGGACGAGCGCAGGGGCGAGGTGACCGAGGCCCAGTGGCACACCCTGGACGTGCGGGACCCGGCCATCGCCGACCGGCTGCGCGGCGACGGCGACCCGGTGGACGTGGTCGTCCACCTGGCGCTCGATCTGGATCTGGAGACCGACCCGGTGGCCCGCACCGCCTTCAACGTGCGCGGCACCCAGACCGTGCTGACCGCCGCGGCGGCCGCCGGCGTCCGCCGGGTCGTGCTGTGCACCTCGGCGATGGTCTACGGAGCGCTCCAGGACAACGACGTGCCGCTCTCGGAGGACGCCGAGCTGCGGGCCACCGCGGACGCCACGGGGGTGGGCGACCTGCTGGAGCTCGAACGCCTGGCCCAGCGCGCCCCGCGGGCCCACCCGGGCCTCAACGTGACCGTCCTGCGCCCCACAGTGCTGGTCGGCGCCGGTACGGACACCACCCTCACCCGCCACTTCGAGTCGCCGCGGCTCCTGGTGGTCGCCGGATCGCGCCCCTGCTGGCAGTTCTGCCATGTCGAGGACCTGGTCAGCGCGCTCGAGTACGCCGCGCTGGAGAAGGTCGAGGGCGAGATGGTGGTGGGCTGCGACGGCTGGCTGGAGCAGGAGGAGGTCGAGCAGCTCACCGGGATGCGGCGGATGGAGCTGCCCTCCAGCGTCGCGCTGGGCGCCGCCTCCCGGCTGCACCGGCTCGGACTGACCCCTTCGCCCGCCGCTGACCTCGCGTACACCATGCACCCCTGGGTGGTCAGCGGCAGCAGGTTGCACGATGCGGGCTGGCGTCCGGCCTGGACGAACGAGGAGGTGCTCGCCGCGCTGCTGGAGGACGTCTCCGGCAGGCACACCGTCGCGGGGCGGCGGCTGGGCCGTACGGAGGCGGCCACCGCGGCCGGCGCCGCGGGTGCGACGGTGGCGCTTCTGGGCACCGCCGCGCTGGTGCGCAGGGCACGCAAGCGGCGCGGGCTGTGAGCGGCGCCCGCGGGCTGTCAGCGGCGCCCGCGGCCGCGGCCAGGCGGCGCGGGTACGACACGGCGGGCCCGGCAGGCGGGGTGTTCCGGATCCGGGGCAGGTAGGGCAGCATGACCGGCATGGCACAGACGTACGACGGCGAGCACGGCCCCGGGCACCGGCACGTGAACTCCGACCACCCCGGCGAACTGGGGGCCGAGGACCCGATCCGGCTGCTGGAGATCCGCGAGGACCCGCTGTCCGTGGACGAGGTCTTCGCCGCGGTCGGCGACCACGCCGCGGGTGGTACGGCGCTCTTCGTCGGCACCGTCCGCGACCACGACGGCGGGGCCGACGTCGCCCGTCTGGGCTATTCCTCGCACCCCACGGCCGAGGCCGAGCTGCGCCGGGTCGCCGAGAAGGTCGTCGCCGACCACCCGGTGCGCGCCCTCGCCGCGGTGCACCGCGTCGGGGACCTGAGGGTGGGGGACCTGGCGGTGGTCGTGGCCGTCTCCTGCCCGCACCGCGCGGAGGCGTTCGACGCCTGCCGCAAGCTCATCGACGACCTCAAGCACGAGGTCCCGATCTGGAAGCACCAGACGTTCGCCGACGGAGCCGAGGAGTGGGTGGGCGTCTAGGCGGCCCCCGCAGCCCCGGAATCGCTCCTGGACCGGGCCGGATCGGCGATCCCGCCGCGCACGCGGGTGCAGCTCGTTCCGGTTGCGTAACCGGCCCCTCGCCCCGACCGTTGAGACACCGACGGTTAATCTGCTCATCGGCCGGTCTGCCGGTCGCCGGGCCGTGTGCCCGGGAGGCACCTACGAGGGTCGGGAGGTTCCGGATGGCTGCTCTCGCCTGGTTGCTGATTCCGTTGGTCGCCGCTGTCGCCACGAGCATGTGGGGAAGCTGGGTCGGGCGGCGCCGGGTCAAGACGCCCGACGCCGCAGGGGTGGCCGGATACGAGCGCTTCCGGGTCGCCATGGAGCGCTCCCGCGCCGACGACGCCCCCGACGCCTCTGCGGTGGCCGACGAGCCCGAGGCCCGCAGGGACCTCCGGTGGTGGAGGCGGAAGGGGGATCTCGAACTCGCCTCCGCCGGGGCGGCGGCCCGCACGACCCCGGACGGACCGGCCCGGGAAGCAGGTTGACAGACCCTTCCCGTACTGTCGTGCCATGCCTCGCCGCACCGCGACCCTGCTGACCTCTGCGCTGCTGCTCATAACGATGTTCTGCGTAGGAGCGCTCCTGAACGTGCCCTATGCCGAGATGTCACCGGGTCCGACGGTGAACACTCTCGGTTCGCACGACGGGGATCCGGTGCTCAACGTCAAGGACGAGCCGGGCCGCAAGGGGCGTCCCGAGGTGTACGACACCTCGGGCAACCTCAATATGACGACCGTCCGCGTCACCAGCTCCCAGTACAAGATGACCCTCTTCGGGGCACTGTCCGGCTGGCTGCGCCATGACAGCCTGGTCGTCCCGCACCACACGCTCTATCCGGATGACAAATCGGCCCAGGAGGTCGACGAGGAGAACGCCGAGGAATTCACCGCCTCCCAGGAGAGCGCCAAGGCCGCAGCGCTGAAGGAGCTGGACCTCCCGGTCAGCACCCACATCCTGGTCGGCTCCGTGGAGAAGGGCGCCCCGGCGCACAAGCGGCTGCACGCGGGAGACGTCATCACGGCGGTGGACGGCACACCGGTCGGCGGGGCGCAGAGCGTGGGCAAGCTGGTCACCCGGCACAAGCCCGGTGAGAAGGTCACCTTCACCGTGATCCCGGCGGCCCGGGTGAAGGCCGCCCAGAAGCGGGGCGAGAAGCCGCCCGCCGAGGACGCCGAGAAGGTCACCGTCGGCACGCGCAAGGCCGCGGACGACGGCCGCGCGGTCGTGGGCATCCAGCCCGCGGTGGGGCACACCTTCCCGTTCGAGATCGACATCAAGCTCGCCGACATCGGCGGCCCCAGCGCCGGACTGATGTTCGCGCTCGGCATCGTCGACAAGCTCACCCCCGCCGACCTGACCGGCGGGAAGTTCGTCGCCGGGACGGGCACCATCGACGACGACGGCAAGGTGGGCGAGATCGGCGGCATCCAGATGAAGACCGTCGGCGCCCGCAAGAAGGGCGCCGAGTACTTCCTCACCCCCGCGGGCAACTGCGCCTCCGCCGCCAAGGACAAGCCCGAGGGCCTCACCCTGGTGAAGACCGCCACCATCGACGACGCACTCAGCGCGCTGAAGAAGATCCGCAGCGGCAGGACCGACGAGCTCACCCGCTGCAAGGCGCCCTGACCGCCGCACCGCGCGCCTGGGCGCGCTGAGGCGACCCCGGCCCCTCCGCCCCTCCTCCGTCCCCGCCGCGCGGCTCCTGCGGCCGCCCCCCGGGCCGGGCGGCGGCGCGGTGCGGCGCCGCCCTCCGGCCCCGGCTACTCCGCGAAGGTCGCGGCCAGCGCCTCCGCGAGACCGGGCACCAGATCGCCGCCGGTGAGCACCTCCGTGGCGGAGTCCTTCTCCCGCAGTCGCAGCGCCGACTCGCGCTCCCCGTCCCGCAGGACCGCCACCGTCATCCGCACCTCGCTGCGCTCGGGGTGCTCGGCGACCCAGCGGGCCAGCTCCTCCTCGCCGAGGTCCTGCGGCACCGCCGCCTCGGCAGACGGCGGCAGCATCAGCCGCTCCACGGTCACCGCGCAGCCGTCGACCGACGGGGGCCAGGCGATCGTCCCCAGGAACTCGTCCAGCGCCACGTCCGCGGAGATCTCGTCCTGCTCGACGGGGGTGAAGGAGGCCCCGCGGGCGCTGTCCGGCTGCCGGTCCAGCCCCAGCTGCCCGGCCAGAGTGGGCTCCTCGGCCCGCAGCCGCTCGGTGTTCACCAGCGCGAAGAGCCGTGTGGGCTGGTTCCAGCCCAGGCCGGAGGCGTATTCGTCGATCTCCAGTACCGCGCGGGTCAGGGGTCCGGAGGCGAGGGGCGTGCCCTCGGGAGAGAGGTTGTCCATCCCCATATCGTGCCGTCCCGGTGCCGGAAAGCGTGACTCGGACCCCGGAACCGGGAACTGGGTAAAGCTTCGTTAAGTTGCTTAGGTGGGCCTACGATGCGGGCCCAGCATCATCGCTTCATAAACTGCGAATCTTTGAGGTGCGCACCTTGGCTTTCCAGATGCCGGACCGGGGCTCAGGGGGTCCCTCCGGGCCACGGATCAGAGTGGGTCGGCCTTCCCGGCGCGCCCGGACGCTGTTGATGACAGCGGGCGTGCTGGTGGTCCTGGCGATGCTCTTCGTCATGTTCTCCGGGTTCTGGACGGACTGGCTGTGGTATCGCTCGGTCGACTACAGCTCGGTCTTCACCAAGACTCTGTGGACCAAGATCGGCCTGTTCGCGGTCTTCGGACTGCTGATGGCCGTGGCTGTCGGGTTCAACATCTGGCTGGCGCACCGGCTGCGCCCGCCGCTGAGCGCGATGTCGATGGAGCAGCAGAGCCTCGACCGCTACCGCATGGCGCTGGCGCCCTACAAGAAGTGGGTGCTGCTGGGGGCCACGGCCCTGATCGGGCTGATCTCCGGCGCCTCCGCGGCAGGCCAGTGGCGCACCTGGCTGATGTGGGTGAACGGCGTCCCGTTCGGCTCCAAGGATCCGCAGTTCCACAAGGACATCTCGTTCTTCGCGTTCGACCTGCCCTTCTACCGGTTCCTGCTGGGCTTCGGCTTCGCTGCCGCGATCCTCTCGCTGCTGGCCGCCGCCCTGGTGCACTACCTCTACGGCGGGCTGCGGGTGACGACCCCGGGCGCGCGGGCGACGGCGCAGGCGACCGGGCACCTGTCGGTGCTGCTGGGCGTCTTCGTCGCGCTGAAGGCGGTGGCCTACTGGCTGGACAGGTACGGCCTGGCGGTCAAGTCCGGCGACTTCAAGGCGACCGACAACTGGACGGGTCTCAAGTACGTCGACGCCAATGCCTACCTGCCGGCGAAGACGATCCTGTTCATCATCGCCATCATCTGCGCGCTGCTGTTCTTCGCCACGATCTGGCGCCGCACCTGGCAGCTCCCGGTGATCGGCTTCGGGTTGATGGTGCTCTCGGCCATCCTGATCGGCGGGCTCTACCCGGCGCTGGTGCAGAAGTTCCAGGTCTCGCCGAACGAGCAGGCCAAGGAGACGCCGTACATCAAGAAGAACATCGAGGCGACGCGCAAGGCGTACGACATCGACGACGCCGAGGAGCAGGACTACCGCGGCACCAGCAAGGCGAGCAACGAGAAGCTGCGCAACGCGGCCGACACCACCGCGAGCATGCGCCTGCTGGACCCTAACGTCGTCTCGCCGACTTTCCAGCAGAAGCAGCAGGTCCGCGGGTACTACCAGTTCCCGGCGACCCTGGATGTGGACCGCTACAAGAAGGACGGCAAGGAGCAGGACACCGTCGTCGGTCTCCGGGAGATCAACACCAACGGCATCCCGGAGAAGAACTGGATCAACGAGCACTTCAAGTACACCCACGGCTTCGGCATGGTCGCCGCCAAGGGCACCTCGGTGGACAAGGACGGCGCTCCGGACTTCACCGAGAAGGACCTGCCGCCGGAGGGCGACCTGGGCAAGTACCAGGGCCGGGTCTACTACGGAGAGAAGACGACGCAGTACTCCATCGTCGGCGGTCCGCAGAAGGAACTGGACTACGCGGACGACAACGGGGAGAAGACCTACACCTACAAGGCCGACAGCGGCGTCAACCTCTCCAACCCGCTCAACCGTGCGGCCTACGCGGTCAACTTCAACGAGCCGCAGATCCTCTACTCGGGAGCGATCGGCGAGGGCTCGCGGGTCCTGTACAAGCGCACCCCCAAGGAGCGCGTGGAGGCGGTCGCCCCCTGGCTGACCATCGACGGCGACCCCTACCCCGCGGTGGTGGACGGGCGCATCAAGTGGATCGTCGACGCCTACACCACCTCCAACGGCTACCCCTACTCGTCGCGGACGACCCTGGGGGACACCACGGAGGACTCGCTGACCGACGGGCAGCGCGCGGTGGTCGCCCAGCAGAACCGCGTCAACTACATCCGCAACTCGGTCAAGGCGACGGTGGACGCCTACACGGGCAAGGTCGAGATGTACCAGTGGGACAAGAAGGACCCGGTACTGAAGACCTGGATGAAGGCGTTCCCCGACACGGTGAAGCCCAAGAGCGCCATCAGTGGCGATCTGATGGACCACCTGCGCTACCCGCAGGACCTCTTCAAGGTGCAGCGCGACCTGCTGCAGACCTACCACGTGACCTCGCCGTCGCAGTTCTACAGCGGCAGTGAGCGCTGGCAGGTCCCGGACGACCCCACGCACAAGGGCAACGCAGTCCCGCCGTACTACCTGAGCATGAAGATGCCCGGCCAGAAGGAACAGCAGTTCCAGCTCACGACGACGTTCAACCCGAACAAGCGCGAGACGCTGGGCGCGTTCATGGCCGTCGACGCGGACGCGAAGAGCGGTGACTACGGCAAGCTCAGGCTGCTGAGACTGCCGCCCAACACCACGGTCGCCGGTCCCTCGCAGGTGCAGAGCAAGTTCAACTCCGACCCGGTGATCGCAGACAAGATCAACATTCTGAAGAAGGGCGACTCCGAGGTCGAGTACGGCAATCTGCTGACCGTGCCCGTGGAGGGCGGCCTGCTGTATGTCGAGCCGGTCTACGTCCGTGGTGCCGGCACCAACTACCCGCGGATGCGCAAGGTCCTCGTCGCGTACAACGAGCGCATCGCCTTCGAGGACAGCCTCGAGCAGGCGTTGAACAAGGTCTTCGGTACCGAGGGCCGGCAGCAGGACGGCGAGCGGACCGGCCCCGGCGACCAGGAGAAGGACAAGGGCAAGGACAAGGAGAAGAACCCGCCCAACGCCTCGGTCGCCGACGCGCTCAAGGACGCCCAGACCGCGTGGGACAAGAGCGAGAAGGCGCGCGAGAAGGGCGACTGGGAGGAGTACGGCAAGCAGCAGAAGGCTCTGGCGGACGCGTTGGACGAGGCGGCCGAGGCCGAGAAGAAGGGCAGTGGCGAGAGCGGATCCGGCAGTAGCGGGTAGCGGGTGAGACCACCCTGCCGAGTGGTGTAGAGTTGTACTCACAACGGCGCGGGGTGGAGCAGCTCGGTAGCTCGCTGGGCTCATAACCCAGAGGTCGCAGGTTCAAATCCTGTCCCCGCTACCACTCGGGAGAGGCCCGGAGTCAACAGACTCCGGGCCTCTTTCGCTTGTGCGGGGGACAGTTGGACCAGAGGGTTTGGGTAGTCTCTTCGTCGGGAAGTCGACAAACCTCTGAAGTGACCTCACCGGCTGCGGTATACGAGGTGTACGCGGGTTGCGGGTGGTGCGACGATGGAGCTTATGGGGGAGAAGGCAAGGCTGACGGACCCGGTGCGTCCCGGTCCGGGCCTGAGCGTGGAGGAGTACACCGAGCAGACCACAGCAGCCGTGCGGATCGCAGCAGTCGAGGAGACGACGGCAGTCGGGAGGACGACAGCGGACGAGAGCGCAAGGGCGCCGGCCGAGACGACCGCAGCCGACAGCGTGCTGGGCGCCCAACTGCTGCGCCGGGGGGACCTGAACGGCGCCGAACCGCATCTGCGCGCGGCCACCGCCGCGGGGGACCGCGCGGCCGCCAACAACCTGGGGGTGCTGCTGCACCAGCGGGGATACCCGGAGGAGGCCGCGGAGTGGTGGCGTACCGCGGCCGTCGCCGGCTCCGCGGCCGCCGCGCACGCGCTCGGCCGCTACCACCGGGAGCGCGGCGACGAGCCCGCGGCCTTCTACTGGCTGCGGCAGTCCGCCGAGTCCGGCCACGCGCTGGGCGCCTACGCGCTGGCGGACCTGCTGGAGCACCACGGGGAGGACGGCGCCGAGGAGTGGTTCCGGGCCGCCGCCGAGCGCGGGCACAGAGAAGCGGCCTACCGCGTCGCCCGGGCGGTGAACGCGCGGGCCGAGGGGCTGGCCGCCCGGAGCGGGCCCACGGCCGCCGCGGTGCGGGAGACCGCGGAGGAGGCAGAGCGCTGGTTCCGGCAGGCGGCCGCCCGCGGCCACCGCAGAGCGGCGCTCCGGCTCGGCGCGCTGCTGGAGCGCCGCGGCGAGCTGAAGGAGGCAGGCCGGTGGTACCTCACCTCCGCCAAGGACGGTGAGGCGCGCGCCGCCTGCGCACTCGGCTTCCTGCTGCGGGACGCGGGCGACGAGGAGAGCGCCGCCGTGTGGTGGCGCCGGGCGGCCGAGGACGGCGACGGCAGTGCGGCGAACGCGCTGGGCGCGCTGCACGCCGACCGGGGCGAGCGGCAGGCCGCCGAGCGCTGGTACCGCGTCGCGCTCGACGCCGGTTCCGACAACGGTGCCTTCAACCTCGGGCTGCTCTCCGCGGCCCAGGGCCGCACCGCGCAGGCCGAGCAGTGGTACCGCCGAGCCGCCTACGCCGGGCACCGGGAGGCCGCCAACGCGCTCGCCGTGCTGCTTCTCCAGCGCGGGGACGCCGAAGGCGCCGAGCCGTGGTTCTCCAAGGCCGCCGAGTCCGGCAGCGTGGACGCGGCCTTCAACCTCGGCATCCTGTACGCCGGACGGGGCGACGAGCCCACCGCCCGCCAGTGGTACGAGCGCGCGGCTGCTTCCGGCCACGCGGAGGCCGCCCTCCAGGTCGGCATCGCGCTGCTGCGTGAGGGCGAACTGCACACCGCGGAGCGGCATCTGCGCTGCGCCGCGGGCGGCGGCAGCGTCGAGGGCGCTTTCCGGCTCGGTGCGCTGCTGGAACGGGTCACCCGGCACGGCACGGGGGAGCTGGGGTCGGAGCACGAGCTCGGCCGTCCGGACGGCGCCAGACCCGAGTACGAGGAGTGGTACGAACGTGCCGCCGAACACGGCCACCGCCGCGCCCAGGTGCGGCTGGGCATGTGCGCCGCCGCGCGCGGCGAGGTCGTGGACGCGGCCCGCTGGTACCGCGCCGCGGCCGAGTCGGGTAGCCCGAACGGCGCGTTCAACCTGGGCCTGCTGCTGGCCCGTGAGGGCAGCGAGCCGGAGGCGGCCGTGTGGTGGGCCCGCGCAGCCGAGGCCGGGCACGGCAGGGCCGCGCTGCGGCTGGCACTGATCAGCGCCCGAGGCGGCGAGCTGGACGAAGGACAGTTCTGGTGCGCCCGTGCCATGGAGCTCGGTCCGGCCGAGGTGGCCGAACGGGCCGCGAAACTCCGTGAGGCCCTCCGCTCGGAGCTGACGGCCTGAGAGCTGAGGGCCGAGGGCTGAGGGCCTGGCGACCACCAGACGGCCCGGGAACCGGACGGCCTGAGGACCGGACGGCCTGAGGACCGGACGGCCTGAGGGCCTGACGGTCTGGGGCCTTCCCGTCCTCGCCCGGGGCCCATCCTCGCCCGGGTCCGTCCTCGCCTCCCCGTCCTCGTCGGGGCGGGGGGCGGGGATGTTCTCCCGCGGCCCAGGGCGGCGGCCCACCCTCGGCCGCTGTCGTGACGTCGGAGGCGGCAGCGGCGGCCCGGGGGCGGCCGGGATCGCCTCGGCGCACGGGCCTCGGCCGCCATCGGGATCTCGATTTGCGCTGGTCGTCGGGCCGGGTTAGAGTTGTGCACACAACGGCGCGGGGTGGAGCAGCTCGGTAGCTCGCTGGGCTCATAACCCAGAGGTCGCAGGTTCAAATCCTGTCCCCGCTACTGAAGGCGAAGGCCCGGATCCTGAGGATCCGGGCCTTCGCCCTTTTCGGTTGGCTTCCTCTTCTCCCGCCCCGGCGGCTCGGTACACGACGGCGAACGGCCCCGCACCCGGGCGGGGTGCGGGGCCGTTCGGGCCGTGAAGGGAAGCCTGCCGACTCCGTGTGACCGTCGGCCGGGAGCGCTCAGGCGCCGGCGCAGTTCGGGCAGACGCCCCGGTAGGTGACGGTGGCGTCGGCGATGGCGAAGCCGTAGCGCTCGTTCTCCGGGAGTGTCGCCAGCGGGTCGCCCGTGGGGTGGACGTCGCGGATCGTCCCGCAGCGGGAGCAGACCAGGTGCTGGTGGGTGTGTCGCGCGTTCGGGTCGTAGCGCTTGGCGCGCCCGTCGGTGCTCACCTCCAGCACCTCACCGAGGGCGACCAGCTCGCTCAGGGTGTTGTAGACCGTCGCGCGGGCGATCTCGGGCAGGCGGTCCGTCGCACGGGCGTGGACCTCGTCCGCCGTGTAGTGCACATGGTCGCCGTCGAGCACCTCGGCGACGACTCGCCGCTGTGCGGTGAGTCGCCAACCGCGATCGCGCAGCCGTTCCAGCAGGTCACTCATAGGCCCAGCCTAGCAGCGGCGGGTCCATGAGCAGAACCCGTACGGGTTTTGTCTTCATCTTGACTTGGACAATGTCCAATGTAGGCTGTCGAGTGGTTGGCCCACAGGACAGATGTGATGCACAGGAGGCGCACGTGACCGTGCAGGACGAGACGGCCGGACCCATGACGACGGAGGCCGGTGCGCCGGTCGCGGACAACCAGAACAGCCAGACCGCCGGAGTGGGCGGACCGGTGCTCGTCCAGGATCAGCACCTGCTCGAGAAGCTCGCCCACTTCAACCGCGAGCGCATTCCCGAGCGCATCGTGCACGCCCGGGGCGCGGGCGCGTATGGCAAGTTCACCGTCACGGCGGACGTGACCGAGTACACCCGGGCGAAGTTCCTCTCCGAGATCGGCAAGGAGACCGAGGTCTTCCTGCGGTTCTCCACGGTGGCCGGCAACCTCGGCGCGGCGGACGCGGTGCGTGACCCGCGTGGGTTCGCGCTGAAGTTCTACACCGAGGAGGGCAACTACGACCTGGTCGGGAACAACACCCCGGTGTTCTTCATCAAGGACGCCATCAAGTTCCCCGACTTCATCCACACCCAGAAGCGGGACCCCTACACCGGCTCGCAGGAGCCCGACAACGTCTGGGACTTCTGGGGTCTCTCGCCCGAGTCGACCCACCAGGTCACCTGGCTCTTCGGCGACCGCGGCATCCCCGCGTCCTACCGCCACATGAACGGCTACGGTTCGCACACCTTCCAGTGGACGAACGAGGCGGGCGAGGTCTTCTGGGTCAAGTACCACTTCAAGACCGACCAGGGCATCGAGAACCTCACCGCGGCCGACGCCGACGCGCTGGCCGGCAAGGACCCCGACAGCCACCAGCGGGACCTGCGGGAGTCCATCGAGAACGGCGACTTCCCGACCTGGACCGTGCAGGTCCAGATCATGCCCGCGGCGGAGGCGGCGCACTACCGCTTCAACCCGTTCGACCTGACCAAGGTCTGGCCGCACGAGGACTACCCGCCGATCGAGATCGGCAAGCTGGAGCTGAACCGCAACCCGCGGAACATCTTCGCCGAGACCGAGCAGTCGGTCTTCTCCCCGCACCACTTCGTGCCGGGCATCGGCCCCTCGCCGGACAAGATGCTCCAGGGCCGGCTGTTCGCCTACGGCGACGCACACCGCTACCGGGTCGGGATCAATGCCGATCTGCTGCCGGTGAACGAGCCCAAGGCGACCCAGGCGCGCACCTACGGCCGGGACGGCGTGATGTACGACGGCCGGCACGGCGGTGCGAAGAACTATGAGCCGAACAGCTTCGGCGCGCCGACCGAGACGGGCCGCCCGCTGTGGCAGCACGCCACCGTGAGCGGTACGACCGAGGACCACCCGGCGGCCGTACACGCCGAGGACGACGACTTCGTGCAGGCGGGGAACCTCTACCGGTTGATGTCCGAGGACGAGAAGCAGCGGCTGATCGACAACCTGGCGGGCAACATCGCCGGCGTCTCCCGCGACGACATCGCCCAGCGTGCGATCGAGAACTTCCGCAAGGCGGACCCGGACTACGGCAAGCGGTTGGAGGCCGCGGTCCAGGCCCTGCGCGGCTGATCGACCGCTCGCCGTACGAGCCCGGAGGGGCCGGACGCCATGGGGCTCCGGCCCCTCCGGTGCGTCCGGCCCCTCCGGTGTGTCCGTCCGGCGCGGCCGGTCCCGGTGGGGCCCGGCCCCCCCGGGTGCGCTAGACGGCGACCTCCTCGGTGGGCTCCGGCGCCGCCGGGACGCGCTGGTCCGACCAGGTGCGGACGATGTCGCGTACGGACAGGACGCCCACCGCCTCCCGTTCGTCGAGCACGATCAGATGTCGGAAGCCGCCGCGTGTCATGGCCTGCGCCGCCGCCTCCAGCGTCCAGTCCGGCGTGGCGAAGACCACGTCGTCGGTGGTGTGGTCGTGGGCCCGCTCCCGGTCCGGGTCCTGACCGGCGCCGAGGGAGTCGAGGATGTCGCGCTCGGTGAGGATGCCGAGCCCGCTGGTGTCGGGGTCGAGGACGACGGCGGCACCGACGCGGCGGGCCGACATCAGCCGGGCCGCCTGGCGCAGGGTGTGGGCGGGGCCGATGGTGAGGACGACGGTGCTCATGGCGTGCTGGACGTGTCCGGGCATGAGAGGGCTACCTCCTTGGCGGAATGCCTCCCGAGGGCCCGGCGAGCAGTCGGCCGGGACCTCGAGAAGCGATTCACAAGAGCACAAGCGAGCGAATTCTCATGTTCACATGTGCTGGAGGTCACAACAAGGACGTGTGTAGGGACCACCCGGACGAGGGGCGGGATCAGGCCGTCAGATAGCTCAGCAGCGTCTCGTGCAGCAGTCCGTTCGACGCCGCCGCGCTGCCGCTGTGCGGTCCCGGCTTCCCGTCCAGCCCGGTGAAGACGCCGCCCGCCTCCTCGACGATCACCGCGCTCGCCGCCATGTCCCACAGCGACAGTTCCGGCTCGGCGCAGATGTCCACCGCCCCCTCGGCGACCATCATGTACGGCCAGAAGTCGCCGTAGCCGCGGGTCCGCCAGCAGTCCCGGGTCAAATCCATGAAGCCGCCCAGCATGCCGCGCTCCTCCCAGCCGTGCAGCGAGGAGTAGGCGAAGGACGCGTCCCGCACCTCGGAGACCTTCGAGACCTCCATGCGGGTGGCCTTGGACAGGCTGCGGCCGGTGTAGGCGCCCGCGCCCTTCGCCGCCCACCAGCGCCGGTTGAGCGCTGGTGCCGAGATGACGCCGACCACCGGCCGGTCCCCGCCCTCGCCCATCTCCATCAGCGCGATCAGCGTCGCCCACACCGGAACGCCGCGCACATAGTTCTTCGTCCCGTCGATGGGGTCGATCACCCAGCGGCGCGGCCCATGGCCCTCGGTGCCGAACTCCTCGCCCAGTACCGCGTCGCGCGGCCGGGTGCGCTGGAGCGAGACGCGGATCAGTTCCTCGGCCGCCTTGTCGGCCTCGCTCACCGGCGTCATGTCCGGCTTGGTCTCGACCTCCAGGTCGAGAGCCTTGAACCGCTCCATGGTCGCGGCGTCGGCGGCGTCGGCCAGCACATGGGCGAGACGCAGATCATCGTGATAGTCCAGCATGTCCGAACAGTATCGAGCGGCGAAACCCCCGGCCACAGGGCCATGCGCGTGCGCCGCGTATTGACACCTCTTGGCGGTGCGTCAATTCTGTGCCGCACACCGGGCTGCCGGTCAGCCCGTCTGCGGACGCCTCGCGTGCACGGGCCGCCAGCACAGGCCGGGGCAGCGGGGTGCGGGCCGGGGAGGCGACGATGCCTGCTGCACGCGAGACCCTGCTGGACGCCGCCCATGTGGCGGTACGGGCGCGACCCTGGACGGCGGTGCGGATGGTCGACGTCGCCGCGGCCGCCGGGGTGTCGCGGCAGACGCTCTACAACGAGTTCGGCAGCAAGGAAGGGCTGGGCGCCGCACTGGTCGACCGGCTGCTGGACGACTTCCTGGACGGCGCGGGCCGAGCGGTGGCCGAGGCGTGCCGCAGCGGAGCCGACCCGGCGGCCTGCTGCGCCGCCGCCGCGCACTGGATCCTGCGGACGGCGCGGGCGGAGCCCATCGTCCGGGCGGCCCTCACCGATTGCTGGGGCGCGCGGATGCCGCTGCCCGCCCGTCCGGTCCCCGGCCACGGGCCGGGTGGCGAGCCGGGCGGACTCGCCGCGGTGCTGCGCAGCCGCGCGCTCGCCGGGCTGGAGCGGAGCGGGCGGGTCCCCGTGGGCGGTCCGGTGCCCGGCGGTCCGGCGCGGCGCGGCGCCGGGCGGCAGGAGTTGGAGCGCGCCTACGAGGCCGGGCTGCGGATCGCGCTCTCCTACGTCGTCGCGCCCGAGCACGGCGACGAGGAGCCGTGCGGACGGGTCGACGAGGTCGTCCGCGCCTTGCTGGCGGGCTGACCCGGTGCCCGCAGCGAGGGCACCGAGGCACCGGCCCGGGCCGCGAGAGGTGCTCGGGGCGGGCTCAGTGCGCGCTGCCGGAGAGCTGGAGGCCCATCACCCCGACGATGACCAGCGTGATGGAGACCAGCTTGAGCGCGGAGATCACATCGCCCATGAAGACCATGCCGTAGATCGCCGTCCCCGCGGCGCCGATCCCCGTCCAGACCGCGTACGCCGGACCGACGTCCAGCCGCTTGAGCGCGAGCGTCAGCAGGCCGAAGCTGCCCAGTGCGAAGGCGCAGAACGCGACCGTGGGCCACAGCCGGGTGAAGCCGTGCGAGAGCTTCAGGCACACAGCGAAGCCCGTCTCCAGCAACCCCGCGACCATCACCAGCAGCCACGCCATGTGCTCTTCCTCTCGTTGCTCCGGTGGGGCAGCAGGTCAAGCGCAGGAAGCCCAGTATGCAGCGGGAGCCGGGTGGAATCGGTCAGTCCCCTTCGCGCCTCTCCCGCGTCGCCAGCAGGCGGCGCAGCGAGTGCAGGCGGGCCGGATCGGCGTGCCCGTCGGCCACCCACTGGTCGAGCGCGCAGGCGGGCTCGTTGTGGCTGCACGCACGGGGGCACTCGGCGGCGCCCTCCTCCAGATCGGGGAAGGCGTGGATGACGCGCGAGAGCTGGATGTGGTTCAGGCCGAAGGAGCGCACCCCCGGGGTGTCGATCACCCAGCCGTCCGCACCGACCGGGGACGGCGGCAGCGGCAGCGCCAGCGCCGAGGTCGTGGTGTGCCGCCCGCGCCCGGTGACCGCGTTCACCACCCCGGTGGCCCGCTGCCGCTCCACCAGCGCGTTGACCAGCGTGGTCTTGCCGACACCGCTGTGCCCCACGCACACCGTGGTCCGGCCGCGCAGCAGCTCGCGCACCTCCTCGGCACCCGGGCCTTCGGCCAACTCCGCCCGGCTGGTGACGACATGGCGCACGCCCAGTGGCGCGTACGTCTCCAGCAGCGGACCGGCCGGTGCCAGGTCCGCCTTGGTCAGCACCAGCAGCGGCTCCAGCCCCGCGTCGAAGGCCGCCACCAGGCAGCGGTCGATCAGCCGGGGGCGCGGCTCGGGGTCGGCCAGCGCCGTGACGACGGCGAGCTGGTCGGCGTTGGCCACCACGACCCGCTCGTACGGGTCGTTGTCGTCCGCCGTCCTGCGCAGCACCGAGCTGCGCTCCGCCACCCGGACGATCCGGGCGAGCGTGTCCTTCTCGCCCGACAGGTCGCCGACCACGGCCACCCGGTCGCCCACCACCACCGCCTTGCGGCCCAGCTCGCGGGCCTTCATGGCGGTGACCGTGCGCTCCTCCACCAGGCAGGTCAGCCGGCCCCGGTCGACGGTCAGGACGAGGCCCTCGGCCGCGTCCTCGTGCTTGGGCCGGGTGTGGGTGCGCGGGCGGCTGCCCCGGCGCGAGGGACGGACCCGGATGTCGTCCTCGTCGGTGTGCTTGCCGTAGCGGCGCATCCCGGGCGCCCTCTCAGGCTCTCTCTCCGGTCCCGGACGGGAGTCCCAGCAGCTCGCCCCACATCCGGGGGAAGTCCGGCAGGGTCTTGTACGTCGTCGCGATGTTCTCCACCTCGACGCCCTCGACCGCCAGGCCGAGCACCGCGCCCGCGGTGGCCAGCCGGTGGTCGTCGTAGGTGTGGAAGACGCCGCCGTGCAGCGGGCGCGGCCGGATCCGCAGTCCGTCCTCCGTCTCGGTCACGTCACCGCCCAGGCCGTTGATCTCCTTGACGAGCGCCGCCAGCCGGTCCGTCTCGTGCAGCCGCAGATGCCCGACACCGCGCAGCACCGACTCGCCCTCGGCCAGCGCCGCGACGGCGGCGATGCCCGGCGTGAGCTCGCCCACCTCGCCCAGATCGATGTCGATGCCGTGGATCCGGCCGCTGCCGGTGAAGGTCAGGCCCCGCTCGTCCAGCACGCAGGAGCCGCCCATGGCGGTGAAGATCTCCCGCAGCGCGTCACCGGGCTGCGTGGTGTGCTCGGGCCAGTCCGGGACGGTGACCCGGCCGCCGGTCACCAGCGCCGCCGCGAGGAAGGGCTGCGCGTTGGACAGGTCCGGCTCGACCGTCAGGTCCCGGCCGAGCAGCGCCCCGGGCGTCACCCGCCACACGTTCGGCGCGCCCCCGTCCTGCGGCGCGTCCACCTTCGCGCCCGCGGCACGCAGCATGTCCACGGTCATCCGGATGTGCGGCATGGACGGCAGCGTGCGGCCGGTGTGCCGGACCTCGACCCCCTGGTTGAAGCCCGGACCGGACAGCAGCAGGGCACTGACGAACTGGCTGGAGGAGGACGCGTCGATCTCGACCGGGCCGCCCGCCAGCGAGCCGTTCCCGTGCACCGTCATCGGCAGTGCGCCGCGCCCCTCGTCCTCCACCCGGGCGCCCAGCGTGCGCAGCGCGTCGATGACGCCGTGCAACGGCCGTTCGTAGGAGCGCGGATCGCCGTCGAACCGGATCGGCCCCCGGGCGAGCGCCGCCAGCGGCGGCAGGAAGCGCATCACGGTGCCCGCGTTGCCGACGTCCACGGTCGCCGGGCCGCGCAGCGCCGTCGGGATCACCCGCCACGCCTCGCCCCCGGGGCGTTCGCTGTCGGCCGCGGTGGCCGAGTACGCCGAGTACGCCGAGGATGAGGACGAGACGGTCTCCTCGATCCCCACCCCCAGGGTCCGCAGCGCCTCCGCCATCAGCAGGGTGTCGCGCGAGCGCAGCGGGCGGCGCAGCCAGCCCGGTTCGGAGGAGAGCGCGGCCAGTACCAGGGCGCGGTTGGTGACCGACTTGGAGCCCGGCACGGTGACGGTCGCCTCGACCCGGCCCGGTGCGGTGGGTGCGGGCCAGAGTGCGGTCTCTGCGGGGCTGGTGCGCTGGTCGGTCATGGGGCCACTGTAATGGCTGGTGGCCGGCCGCCCCGCTGGTCGGCACCCTGTCCGCGGCGCGTGGCCGGGCCCCGGCTAAAGCCCCAGCAGCCAGCGTCCGCCGCCGACGAGGGAGCACAGCGCGACCGCGTGGAAGAGGAACAGCCACGCGGCTGCCGGGAGATGGCTCAGCCGGGCGAGCTGGTCGGCGTCCGAGTCCGGCAGACCGGGCCCGGCCGGGCCGCGGTGCGCCCCCTGCCGCCGCCGCTTGCCCTGCAGCTCGAAGACCGGCCGCACCCCACCCAGCAGCAGGAACCACACCACCACGTAGGCGAACGCCGCCTGCACCTGGGGGCCGGTCAGCCAGGAGATGAGCAGGAACGCGCCGCCGGTCAGGACGAGGGCGAGCACGCCGTAGGCGTTGCGGATCATCACCAGCATCGCCACCAGCAGCGCGGTGGCGCCCCACAGCAGTGCGGTGACGTGGTGGGAGGACAGCAGCCAGGCGCCGCACAGACCGAGCAGCGGGGGAGCGGTGTAGCCGGCGGCGGCGGTCAGCACCATGCCGAGGCCGTGCGGCTTGCCGCGCGAGACCGTCAGCCCCGAGGTGTCCGAGTGCAGCCGTATCCCGTCCAGCCGCCGCCCGGTGAGCAGGGCTATGAGTCCGTGTCCGCCCTCGTGCGCGATGGTGACCGCGTTGCGCGAGATCCGCCACACGCCGTGCGGCGCCACCGCGAGCAGCGCGACGAGACCGGTGACCAGCACCAGCCATTCCTCGGGGGGCTGCTGGCCGCCGACGACCCGGTCCCAGACATCCGTGATGCTCGCGTTGTCCATGTTCGGGGTGTTCTCCTCGTGTGCTCGGGGGCCGTACCGCCCCGCGTGCGGTCAACGCACGGCGACGGCCCGGCGTGCCGTGGCAGTCTTGCAGGCATGTGCGGACGGTATGCAGCGAGCCGGAGTGCCGAGGATCTGGTCCGGCTGTTCGAGGTGGAGAAGTGGGAGCCGACCGAGGCGGCGGGCCCGGACTGGAACGTCGCGCCCACCAAGCAGGTCCACGCGGTCCTCGACCGCCCCGTCAAGGGCAGCGACGACCCGCGGCCGGTGCGGCAGCTGCGCACGCTCAAGTGGGGCCTGGTGCCCGGGTGGGCCAAATCACCCGACGTGGGCGTCAAGATGATCAACGCCCGGGCCGAGACCGTGCACGAGAAGCCCGCCTACCGCCGCCCCTTCGCCGCCCGCCGCTGCCTGCTGCCCGCCGACGGCTACTACGAGTGGGTCACCGCGCAGGGCGAGCTGAAGCTCGAACAGGAGGGCAAGCGCAAGCGGCCCCGCAAGCAGCCCTACTTCATTTCCCCCGCGCCGGACGCCCCCGCGCCGCACGGCGCCCAGCAGGAGCAGCCGGTGATGGCGATGGCCGGCCTGTACGAGTTCTGGCGGGACAAGACGCTGCCCGACGACCATCCGCAGGGCTGGTGGGCGACGTGCACCGTCCTGACCACCGCGGCGGAGACCACACCGCTGGCCGACGTGGACGAGCAGAGCGAGGGCGGTCCCCGGTCGCTGGCCGACATCCATCCCCGGATGCCGCTGATGCTCACCCCGGACCGCTGGGACGCCTGGCTGGACCCCGCCCGAACCGACTCCGGGGAACTGCGGGAGCTGCTGGCCCCGCCGCCGGAGGGTCTGCTGCGGGCCTGGCCCGTCTCCACGGACGTCAGCAATGTCCGCAACAACGGCCCGCACCTCCTCAAGGAGCTTCCCGCACCGGAGGAGGAGACCCTCTTCTGAGCGTGCCGGGGTGTGCCGGGGCCGTGCCGGGCGATTCTCCGCGGGCCGCTGGCAGGATGCCGGTATGAGCACCCAGCAGCAGGCCCCGCAGCCGCGGGGAGCCGGACAACCCCGGACCGAGACCGTCGCCACCCCCGCCGGTGAGGCCAGGATCACCTGGCACGACGCGCGTCCGGCGCACACGGTGCTGGCCCTCGGGCACGGCGCGGGCGGCGGGATCGACGCCCGGGACCTGCGCGCACTGGCCGCCGCGCTGCCCGCCCATGGCGTGACGGTGGCCCTGGTCGAGCAGCCCTGGCGGGTGGCGGGGAAGAAGGTGGCTCCGGCGCCCCGCACCCTGGACGCCGCGTGGAGCGCCCTGTGGCCGGCGCTGGCGCTGCCGGGACTGCCGGTGATCGCCGGCGGGCGCAGCGCGGGGGCCCGCGTCGCCTGCCGCACCGCGGGGGCGCTGGGCGCCTGCGCGGTGCTGGCGCTGTCCTTCCCGCTGCACCCGCCGGGCAGGCCGGAGAAGTCCCGCGCCGAGGAGCTGACCTCGGTGGAGCTGCCGGTGCTGGTGGTGCAGGGCGGCCGTGACCCGTTCGGCCGCCCCGAGGAGTTCCCGGCCGGTACGGCTCCGGTGGAGGTGCCCGGCGCCGACCACGGCTTCGCCCTGCCGAAGTCCGCCGAGCTGACGGAGGCGGCGGCGATGGAGCTGGTCACCGGTGCCGTCACCCGATGGATCACCGGCCGTCGGGCGGAGTGGCGCAGCCACGGGTGAGCGGTTCCTGCGCGGCCCGGGAATGATCGGCGCACCCGGATGGTTGCACGGGGTGTCCGGCTGCGGAGGGAATCCGCGGCCGGGAAGAGTGTGAGATGCAGCCATACCCTCCATGAGGAAAGGGAGCCGCCCCGATGGGTTCTGTCGCTTGCCCCCAGCGTCCGCGGGCCGCTGACCTGGACTGGGCCACGGTGGCGCTGTCCTCCGGCGCGAAGATTCAGGCGGCGGGCGGTGGCGGTCGTCGTCTATTCTCCGATTCGGGCGGGTCTTCGTTCGGGCTCGCCACCACGTTGGAGGAGGTGGGTCCGGTCACCGGGACCGAAGGCGGCTCGAGCGCACAGCAGGAGACAGCGGCGTCGGAGACGGTGGAGCAGCGCAGCGCGCGCTTCGAGCGGGACGCGCTCGCGTTCCTCGACCAGATGTACTCCGCCGCGCTGCGGATGACGCGGAACCCGGCCGACGCCGAGGACCTGGTGCAGGAGACCTACGCGAAGGCGTACGCCTCCTTCCACCAGTTCCGAGCGGGTACCAACCTCAAGGCGTGGCTGTACCGCATTCTGACGAACACCTTCATCAACTCCTACCGCAAGAAGCAGCGCGAGCCCCAGCGCAGCGCCGCGGAGGAGATCGAGGACTGGCAGCTGGCGCGCGCCGAGTCGCACATGTCGACCGGACTGCGCTCGGCCGAGGCCCAGGCCCTCGACCACCTGCCGGACTCCGACGTGAAGGAAGCACTCCAGGCCATCCCCGAGGAGTTCCGCATCGCCGTCTACCTCGCCGATGTGGAGGGCTTTGCGTACAAGGAGATCGCCGACATCATGGGGACACCCATCGGTACGGTGATGTCCCGTCTGCACCGCGGACGGCGCCAGCTTCGCGAGATGCTGGAGGGCTACGCGCAAGAGCGCGGCCTGGTCCCGGCCGGTGCCGCGGCGGACGGGTCGCAAGACCGGAAAGGCTCGGGCTCATGAGTTGCGGAGAGCCGCACGAGACGGACTGCTCCGAGGTCCTCGACCACCTCTACGAGTACCTCGATCGGGAGATGCCCGAAGGCGACTGCGCCAAGTTCCAGGAGCACTTCGACGAGTGCTCGCCCTGCTTCGAGAAGTACGGGCTGGAGCGCGAGGTCAAGAAGCTCGTCAAGCGCTGCTGCGGCCAGGACGACGTCCCCTCCGACCTGCGGTCCAAGGTCATGGGGCGGATCGAGGTGATCCGCCAGGGCGAGGCCCGCGAGGGCACGGACGCCGGTTCGGGCCAGGAGGCGGGCCCCCGGTCCGCATCCGGCGGCGCGGCGGCGGAGACCGCCGACGCGGTCGGCTCCGGGGACGACAAGAACCCCGGCTGACCGCCACGCGGCGCACCGCCCCGGGCTGAGCACCGAAGGCGCGCCCGTCCGCACCTCCGCCGAGCACCGGAGGACGCCGAGAAGGCGGCCCGTGTCCGGAGTTCGCGCCGCACGCGACACGTCGACGGCTCTCCCGTACGAGAGGCGTACGGGATCCGGACGGGATCGACCTTTCTCCCTCCTTCGGGTGAGGAAGGACTGTCTCGTACGGGGGAACCTGCCGGAGTGCCGTGAGCCGCCCCGCGCACTGCTCCTAGTGTCCCCGCCATGCAGCAGGCGGGGAGGAGGCCGCGGATGCGGCTCACGAGGAGCAGGCCACAGGCGGCGGCCGCCGAGGGGACGGCGCACGGGTCGGCGCCCGCACGGACAGCCGGGCCCGCCCGGACGGCGCAGGGCAACCGCGCGGCACTTGCGCTGGCCGGTGTGCTGACCGTGCCGGTGGCCGTCGTCCTGTGGCGCAGCGCCTACGGTCCGCTCGCCGCGCTCCCCGCGCTGGGGCCGGTGTGGCTCGGCTGGTGGGGGCTGCGGTGGTGCCGCCCCGAGCGTGCGGCCCGACAGGCCGCGGTGCGGGCGCTCTCCCAGGCCGTGCAGATCAAGGACCACTACACCCGCGGCCACGGCGAACGAGTCGGCCTCGCCGCCGTGCTGATCGCCCGCGAACTGGGGCTGGACGAGGAGCGCACCGAGACGCTGCGCTGCGCGGGCGTCCTGCACGACATCGGCAAACTCGGCGTCCCCGCAGGGCTGTTGTGCAAAGCCGGCCCGCTCACCCCCGCCGAGCGCCGCGTCATGGAACGGCACCCCGAGCACGGGGCCGAGATCGTCCGCGGGCTCGACTTCCTGGGGGAGGCCCGGGCCGCAGTCCTCCACCACCACGAGCGGATGGACGGGACCGGGTATCCGCGGGGCCTGGCCGGAGCGCAGATCCCGGAGGCGGCCCGGATCGTCGCCGTCGCCGACGCGTTCGACGCGATGACCTCCACCCGCTGCTACCGCCCGGGACGGCCCGTCGCCGCGGCGCTGGAAGAGCTGGAGCGCTGCGCGGGCTCCCAGTTCGACCCTCGGATGGTCGCGGCCCTCGGCCGGGCGCTGAGCCGGCACGGCTGGCCGTTCGCCGAGGTCTCCGGGGCACGCGCGGCGGCGCCGCTGCCGACCGGCCGCCGGAGCACGGCGCCGGCGGCCGGGGCGCGGATCGACGGCGTCGCGGTATGACCCGGAGCACGGCGGCACGGCTGGTCGCCGCCTGCGACGCGGCGGCCGCACTGGTGGTGTGCGGCGCCCTGGGCACCGTCCTGTGGTGCGGCCTCGCCCGGCCCGGTACCGCGCTGGCCTTCGGACTGCTGGTCGCCGCCGGGGAGTTGGCCCGGGTGCGGCTGCCCGAGGAGCGCGCCGAGGTCCGTCCCACCGGGCTGCTCTCCGGTGCCGCGGCACTCGGCTACGCGCTCTGCGGCCAGGTGGCCGGCGCGCCCGCCGGACACGGTCCCGCGCAGGCCGTCGCGGTGGCCGTCGTCGGCTCCCTCGTCGGACTGACCCCACAGGTGGCACTGGGGCAGGCGCCGCCGCCGCAGGCCCTGGCCCGGTTCGTGCTCGGGGTGGGCGCGGCGGCCCTGTGCTGCCAACCGCTGTACGACCGGGGCCGGTCGGACGGCGCCGCCGTGCCGGACGCCTTCCTGCCGCTGTGCCTGCTGTCCGTGGCCCTGGCCGTCGGCTGCCTCGACGCGCTCCTGGCCGCTGCCGCCGTGCGTGCCGACGGCTCCGGGGCCGCTGCGGCGGGGCACCGCGGCCGGGCCGCGCGGCACCCGTTGCGGTCCCAGCTGGCCACGGTGCCCGCCCTCGCCGCGACCGCCGTGCTCTTCGCGCTGGCCGTCGCCGTCGCCGGGCTCCCGGCGCTGCCACTGTGCTGCGCCCCCGTCCTCGTCATCCAGTTCGCCCTGCGCCGCCGTGCCTCCGCACGGGCCACCCACCGGCCCACCCTCGCCTCCCTCGCGCGGGCCCCCGAGGTGGCGGGCTGCACCCCGCGCGGGCATGCGCGCCGGGTGGCGGACCTGAGCCGTGCCGTGGGGCGGGAGCTGGGCCTGACCGGCGGGGAACTCACCGCGCTGGAGTACGCGGCCCTCACGCATGACGTGGGGCAGCTCTCACCGGCCGACCCGGTGCCCGGCGGCGCGACGGCGGTGCTGGACCCCGGCAGCCAGCGCCGGGTGGCCCTGCTGGGCGGCGCGGTGCTGCGGCAGGCGGGCGTCCGGCGCCGGGTGGCCTCCGCGGTGGAGGCACAGGCCGATCCGTACCGGGAGCAGCCGGTGACCGCGCGGGTACTCCGCACGGTCAACGCCTACGACGACCTCGTGGGCGACAGCGGGACAGCCGGTGCGGTGGCCCGTTCGCGGGCCCTGCACCGGCTCCGCGCGGCCGGTCGGGATCACGAACCACGCGTGGTGGAGGCCCTGTCACGGGTCGTGGCGAGGGCGGCGGAGGCCTGACGCACGGGTAATGAGCGGGCACCCGAGCGGGCATGGTTGGATGCGAAGGGGGAACCGCGAGAGGCGAGGACGGGCGCGCGGCGTCCGGAGTGCACAACCCCATCGGCAGACGGCGGGCCGGGCACGGGCCGGGCCCGAGGACAGGCGGAACGGCGGGATCGGCGGGAGCACATTGAGGATCTTCGGCAAGGTGCGGCACCGGCCCTCCGCCTCATGGCGGCAGGCGACGGACCGGGCTTTCACGCTTATCGGCGACGGGCGCTACGAGGACGCGGGCGCCCTGCTCACCCGTGCCGCCGACCTGGAGCCGTGGCTTTCGGAGTCCTGGTTCAATCTCGCGCTGCTGTACAAGTTCCGGCACGACTGGGAGCAGGCCCGCACGGCTGGGCTGCGCGCCGTGGCGCTGCTGGACCGCGAGTCCGGGGCGCCCGACTGGTGGAACGTGGGCATCGCGGCCACCGCGCTCCAGGACTGGCCGCTGGCCCGCCGGGCCTGGCAGGCGTACGGGCTGCACGTGGCCGGCCCCTCGCACGGCGCGGCCACCGCCGAGGAGCCCACCGGGATGCAGCTCGGCAGCGCCGCCGTACGGCTTTCCCCGGAGGGCGAGGCGGAGGTGGTGTGGGGGCGCCGTATCGACCCGGCGCGGATGGAGATCCAGAGCATTCCGCTGCCCTCCTCGGGGCGCCGCTGGGGCGAGGTCGTGCTGCACGACGGCGTCCCGCACGGCGAGCGCACCACGGCGGCCGGGCCGTCGTACCCGGTCTTCGACGAGATCGAGCTGTGGGCCCCCTCGCCGGTGCCCACCTGGGTGGTCCTGCTGGAGGCGGCCACGGAGAGCGACCGGGACGCGCTGGAGCGGCTCGCGGCCGACGCCGGGTTCGCTGCCGAGGACTGGTCCTCCTCGGTGCGGCTGCTGTGCCGGGCCTGCTCGGAGAGCGCCATGCCGGCCGACGAGGGCGACGGCACCGTCCATCTGGATCCGCACGACCACAGTTCGCCCGGTCATCCCGGACCGCTGGGCCATATGACGCAGGGCGGACCCGGTGAGCTGTGGGTGCCCGAGCGCGAGTGCGGGCTGGCGGCACCGGCCGCGCTGGTGCACGGGCTGCTGGACGGCTGGGTCGCCGACAGCCCGGACACCCGCGAGTGGCGGGATCTTGAGGAGGTCTGCTGAGCCGTCGGCGGCGGGCCCGTACCCTGTAGGGCGGGCCCGTACGGGGCCCAGCCGGATCACCGGCCGCTCTCAGCTCTCACGGGTCGCAGGAAGGCGTACGACGGCATGGCGCAGCAGCAGGAAACGACGGCCGGGGCGGCCGCTGCCCCCGAGGGCGAGTTCGTC
The DNA here is from genome assembly GCF_042869575.1 of Streptomyces sp. NPDC006925. Classification (NCBI taxonomy): domain Bacteria; kingdom Bacillati; phylum Actinomycetota; class Actinomycetes; order Kitasatosporales; family Streptomycetaceae; genus Streptomyces; species Streptomyces sp. NPDC006925. Next base: position 40,504 of record NZ_JBIAGB010000006.1, on the reverse strand, counting down.
GACGACGTGACGGACGCGGCGGCCCGCGAGGAGGCGCACACCGAGCGGGGCACGGCCCGGCCGGTCACCGTCGTCGGCAACCCGGTGCTGCACCGGGAGTGCCAGGAGGTGACGGAGTTCGGCGACGAGCTGGCCGCGCTGATCGACGACATGTTCGCCAGCCAGCGCGCCGCCGAGGGGGTCGGCATCGCCGCCAACCAGATCGGCGTCGACCTGAAGGTGTTCGTCTACGACTGCCACGACGACGAGGGCGTACGGCACGTGGGCGTGGTCTGCAACCCGGTGCTCGACCAGCTTCCCGCCGAGCGGCGGGTGCTGGACGACGGCAGCGAGGGCTGCCTGTCGGTGCCCGGCGCCTACCACCCGCTGGCGCGGCCCGACCAGGCCGTGGTGCGGGGCCAGGACGCGCAGGGCAAGCCGATCGCCGTGGGCGGCACCGGCTACTTCGCCCGGTGCCTGCAGCACGAGACCGACCACCTGAACGGCTACCTGTACATCGACCGGCTCTCCAAGCGCGAGCGCAAGGACGTGCTCCGGCAGATGGCCGACAGCACGCCCCGCTACGAGACGGTTCCCAACGAGTGAGCCGCGCGGCCCGGGCCGAGTGCCCGGGTCGCCGGTGCGGCAGCGGAAACCGGGCGGGAGCCTGGGCCACCTGGCCCCCGCCCGGGGTCTGTGGGGCGTTCCTCAGAACTCGTCGTCGAAGGAGACCGACCCCTCCACCGCCACCTGGTAGGCCGAGGGGCGACGTTCGAAGAAGTTCGTCAGCTCCTGGACGTTCTGCAGCTCCATGAACGAGAAGGGGTTTCCGGATCCGTAGCGCTCCGGGAAGCCCAGCCGGCGCAGCCGCTGGTCGGCGACCGCCTGGAGATACTCGCGCATGGAGTCGGTGTTCATCCCCGGCAGGCCGTCCCCGCACAGGTCGCGGGCGAACTGCAGCTCCGCCTCGACGGCCTCCTCCAGCATCGCCGTGACCTGCTTCTCCAACTCCGCGTCGAAGAGGTCCGGCTCCTCCTGGCGCACGGTGTCCACCACGTCGAACGCGAAGGACATGTGCATCGACTCGTCGCGGAACACCCAGTTGGTCCCGGTGGCCAGCCCGTGCAGCAGTCCGCGCGAGCGGAACCAGTAGACGTAGGCGAACGCGCCGTAGAAGAACAGCCCCTCGATGCAGGCGGCGAAGCAGATCAGGTTGAGCAGGAAGCGGCGCCGGTCCTCGCGGGAGGCCAGCTCGCCGATGTTCTCCACGGCGTCCATCCAGCGGAAGCAGAACTGCGCCTTCTCCCGGATGGAGGGGATGTTCTCCACTGCGGCGAAGGCCGCCGCGCGCTCGTCGTGGTCGGGCAGATAGGTGTCCAGCAGCGTCAGATAGAACTGGACGTGCACGGCCTCCTCGAACAGCTGCCGGGACAGATACAGCCGCGCCTCGGGCGAGTTGATGTGCTTGTAGAGCGTCAGCACCAGGTTGTTGGCCACGATCGAGTCCCCGGTGGCGAAGAACGCCACCAGCCGGCTGATCATGTGCTGTTCGCCGGGGGTGAGCTTGGCCAGGTCGGCGACGTCGGAGTGGAGGTCGACCTCCTCCACGGTCCAGGTGTTCTTGATCGCGTCGCGGTAGCGCTCGTAGAAGTGCGGGTAGCGCATCGGGCGCAGCGTCAGTTCGAAGCCCGGGTCGAGCAGGTTCTTGGCGGCTGTCGGGTCGCTCGTCGTCATTACTGGCATGCCTCGCAGGACTCGGGGTTTTCCAGGGAGCAGGCGAGGGCCTCGTCGGCCGTCGCGGGAGCGGGGGTGGGGGTGGGCGCGTGCACCGAAGCGGTGGCCCCGGCCGCCTGCGCGATCCGGGTCGCGGGGCGCGAGCGCAGGTAGTACGTGGTCTTGATGCCGCGTTTCCAGGCGTAGGCGTACATCGAGCTGAGCTTCCCGATGGTGGGCGAGGACAGGAAGAGGTTCAGCGACTGGCTCTGGTCCAGATACGGGGTGCGGGCCGCGGCCATGTCGATCAGCGCCCGCTGCGGGGTCTCCCAGGCCGTCCGGTAGAGCGCGCGGACCTGCGCGGGTACCCACTCCAGCTCCTGCACCGAGCCGTTGGCCTCGCGCAGCGCCTCGCGGGCGCGCGTGTCCCACAGCCCCAGCCGCTTCAACTCCGCGACCAGATAGGTGTTCACCTGGAGGAACTCGCCGCTGAGCGTCTCGCGCTTGAACAGGTTGGAGACCTGCGGCTCGATGCACTCGTACACCCCCGCGATGGAGGCGATGGTCGCCGTCGGCGCGATCGCCAGCAGCAGTGAGTTGCGCATCCCGGTCCGGGCGATCCGCCGCCGCAGCGCCTCCCACCGCTGCGGCCAGGCCCGTTCCCCGGCCGTCGCCGGATAGTGGTCGGGGTGCAGTACGCCGCGCGCCGTGCGGGTCGCCTCCCACGCGGGCAGCGGCCCGTGCCGCTCGGCCAGCTCGGCGGAGGTCTCGTAGGCGGCCAGCATGATGCGCTCGGCGATCCGGGTGGACAGCTCGCGGGCCTGTGGGGAGTCGAAGGGCAGCCCGAGCCGGAAGAAGACGTCCTGCAGGCCCATCACTCCCAGGCCCACCGGCCGCCAGCGGGAGTTGGAAGCGGCGGCCTGAGCGGTCGGATAGAAGTTGATGTCCACCACGCGGTCCAGGAATGTCACAGCTGTGCGGACCGTGGCGTCCAGCCGCTCCCAGTCCATCCGGTCCGTCAGCGGGCCGCCGTCGTCCTCGCTCAGGTGCGCGGCCAGGTTCACCGAGCCCAGGTTGCAGACGGCGGTCTCCCCGTCGTCGGTGACCTCCAGGATCTCCGTGCACAGGTTCGAGGAGTGCACGATGTTGCCGGGTTCCGCGGTCTGGTTGGAGGTGCGGTTCGCGGCGTCCTTGAACGTCATCCAGCCGTTTCCGGTCTGTGCGAGGGTGCGCATCATCGCGCCGTACAGCTGCCGCGCGGGCAGCCGTTTGACCGCGCGCCCCTCGGCCTCGGCGCGGCGGTAGGCGGCGTCGAACTCCTCGCCCCACAGGTCCACCAGTTCCGGTGTCTCGGACGGGGAGAAGAGCGACCACTGCTCGTCCGCCTCGACCCGGCGCATGAACTCGTCCGGGATCCAGTGCGCCAGGTTGAGGTTGTGGGTGCGGCGCGCGTCCTCCCCGGTGTTGTCCCGCAGCTCCAGGAACTCCTCCAGGTCCGCGTGCCAGGTCTCCAGGTAGACGCAGGCCGCCCCCTTGCGGCGGCCGCCCTGGTTGACCGCGGCCACGGACGCGTCCAGCGTGCGCAGGAACGGCACGATGCCGTTCGAGTGGCCGTTGGTCCCCCGGATCAGCGCTCCGCGGGAGCGGATCCTGGAATACGACAGGCCGATGCCGCCCGCGTGCTTGGACAGCCGCGCGACCTGCTGGTAGCGCTCGTAGATCGAGTCCAGCTCGTCCTGGGGGGAGTCGAGCAGATAGCACGAGGACATCTGCGGGTGGCGGGTGCCGGAGTTGAAGAGTGTGGGGGAGGAGGGCAGGTAGGCGAGGGAGCTGGTGAGCCGGTAGAAGTCGGCCACCTCCGTGAGGGCCTGCGGCGACTCGTCAACGGCCAGTCCGCAGGCCACCCGGAGCAGGAAGTGCTGCGGCGTCTCGACCGGGCGCCGGGTGAGGGGGTGCCGGAGCAGATAGCGGGAGTGGACCGTCCGCAGCCCGAAGTACCCGAACCGGTCGTCGGCGCCGTCCTCGACGGCCTCCCGCGCCAGCGCGTCCAGCCGGTCGGCGTGCCGGCGGACGAACGCGTGCGTGCCGTCCGCGATCAGCCCCTCGGCGTGGCCCAGCGCCACCGCGTCGGAGAACGAGACGACGCCTTCCACGGCCGCCTCGTCCCGGATCGCGCGGGTCAGCAGCCGCGCCGCCAGCCGGGAGTACGCGGGGTCCTCGCTGATGCGGCTGGCCGCGGACTCGATGGCCAGGGTGCGCAGTTCCACCGCGTCCGCGCCCGGTTGCCTGCCGCGCAGCGCCGCGGCCAGTACCGGTGCCGGGTCCGCGTCCGGGAGGTCGGCGGTGAGCGCGGCGAGGGTCGCGCGCAATGCGGCGGCCGAAGGGTCCTCGCCGGCCTCGTCCCCCGTGGCGGTGCCGGGGGTGGCGGGTGCCGGAAGGGTGGGGGCGGTGGTGACGGTCACGCGGTGCTCTCCCTCGCTGCTCACTGGCCGTGGGCAGCGGCACGGAGGGAGAGGCGCGCGCCCGGCCGCCCCGCTCTGGCACCGAGCCCGGTTCCGGGCCCGGAACCCTGTTCAGGGCACGGCGCGCTCCGCCCACCGGTCCAACCCACGAGACCTGGACGTTCATCAGGCCGCCGCCGGCAGGTACTCGGACTCGCGGGCGGGCTCGCGCCGGCCCCTCACCGTTGCGGGACAGTTCCGGATTCGCACCGGATTCCCCTGCGTCGAGGGCGACAGCCGTGAGACACCATACATCTTGTGCTCGACCTAAGCAGGCACCCCATATCTTGTGCCGTCCTGGGTCGTGTCGGGAACCGGTGCCGGCCCCCTGCGGCGCCCCTGGCGCGGCGCGGGGTGCGGGCACGGAGACCGGTCACCCGGGCCGGGCGCGGCGCGTGGCCCGGGCGGGGAAGCGTTCACAGGCGCAGCGCGTAGGCCCACAGGGTGACGCCCGGGACCGGACTCCAGTCCCGATCGGGGTCCCGGCGGAACCCGAGGCGCCGGTAGAGGCGGTGGGCGGCGTGCATGGTCGGCTGGGTCGAGAGCACCAGCCCCGAAAGCCCCAGCGCGCGGGCCCGCTCCGAGCAGGCTGTCACCAGCGCCTCCCCGACCCCGCGTCCGCGTGCCGACTCGCGCACGCCGAGCATCCGGAACTCGCCCTCGCCCTCGCGCGCCCGCTCCGCGAAGGGCCCGCCGCGGCCGACGAAGGTGACGGTGCCCAGCAGTTCGCCCTGGTGCCCCTCGGCCACGAGCAGTTCCGCGTGGTCGGCGCGGCCCGCCGCGTCCCGCAGGGTCTCCAGATACGGGTCCGCCTCGCCGAGGTCCAGCAGCCCGCCGCTCAGGTAGGCCCGGGCGACCAACTCACCGAGCTCCGGGTACTCCTCGGGCCTGGCCGTTCTCACGGTGATGTCCATGCCGGTCATCATCCGCCACACCACCGACACCGCGGCCCGCCGCCGGCTGCCGCAAGGCGTAGCCGGGGTGGCCGGCGGCGCCGCTCGACCGCACCCGGCGGGCGCGTGCTCAGCAGCAGCGGAAGCCCTCGCGCGGGTCGCCCTCGCGGGCGTCGGTGCGGCGCCGCTCGAACTCCTTCCTGCTGGGGACCTCCGCGTCCGGGCCCTGGTGCCGGCGCACATGGGCCACATACCGGTCGTAGGCGCTCTCGTCGGTCAGCTCGCGCAGGTACCAGCGCACCCAGCGTCCGGCCCGCAGCACCGGGCGCACCATCCGGTCGGCGGCGGCCGCGCTCACCGGGAGCCCCCGCCGTCTCCGCCGCCGGACGGCCCGGCGGCGGCCGCCTCGGCCAGCTCGGCCTTCTCCTCCTTGGTGGCGATCAGCCCGGCGGGCGCCGTCAGCGTCGACTCCCGGTACGGCGCCTCGTGCATCCTCGTGCCCTCCGGGTCGCGCACCGCGCGCACGCAGGTCCGGGCCGCGTCGGCGAGGACGACGATGACCAGCAGCGCGAAGAGCGCCGAGAGGACCCCGTCCACGGTCGAGTTGGTGACCACCGTGTGCATGTCGTCCATGCTCTTGGCGGGGGCGATGACCTTCCCCTGGTCGATGGCCTCCTGGTAGTCGGCGCGCTGCTGGAAGAAGCCGATCTTCGGGTCGGTGGAGAAGACCTTCTGCCAGCTGGCCGTCAGTGTGACGACGGCGTCCCACACCAGCGGTACGGCGGTGACCCACGCCCACTTCAGCCGGCCGGACTTGACCAGCAGCGTGGTGCAGACCGCGAGGGCCACAGCGGCCAGGAGCTGGTTGGCGATGCCGAAGAGCGGGAAGAGCTGGTTGATCCCGCCGAGCGGCTCGTGGACGCCCACCCACAGGAAGTAGCCCCACAGCGCCACGATGACGCCGCTGGACAGCAGCAGGCCCGGCCACCAGCTCACCCGGCGGAAGGGCTTGTAGACGTTGCCGAGCATGTCCTGGAGCATGAACCGGCCCACCCGGGTGCCGGCGTCCAGGGCGGTCAGGATGAACAACGCCTCGAACATGATGGCGAAGTGGTACCAGAACGCCTTCATCCCGGAACCGCCCACGACCTCCGAGAAGATGGTGGACACCCCGATCGCCAGGGTGGGCGCACCGCCCGTCCGGGAGAGCAGCGACTGCTCCTCGACGGCCTTGGCGGCGGCGGCCAGCTGGTCGGGGGAGATGCTGTAGCCGAAGCTGCGCACCGCCTCGGAGGCGGCCTGCACGTTGTCGCCGATGACGCCGGCGGGCGCGTTCATCGCGAAGTAGAGGCCCGGGTCGATGATGCTGGCGGCGACCATCGCCATGATGGCGACGAACGACTCCATCAGCATGGAGCCGTAGCCGATCATCCTGATCTGGGTCTCCTTCTGGATCATCTTCGGCGTGGTGCCCGAGGAGATCAGCGCGTGGAAGCCGGACAGGGCGCCGCAGGCGATGGTGATGAAGACGAACGGGAAGAGCGAACCTGCGAAGACCGGCCCGTCGCCCACTCCCGCGAAGTCGGTGATGCCGGCCATCTTCAGCGTCGGCATCGTCACCACCACGCCGACGGCCAGCAGCCCGATGGTGCCGATCTTCATGAACGTCGACAGGTAGTCGCGCGGCGCCAGCAGCATCCACACCGGCAGGATGGAGGCGATGAAGCTGTAGACCAGGATCCAGATGACCAGGGTGCCGGGCTCCAGGGTGAAGGTCTCCGCCCAGGACGACTCGGCGACCCACCGTCCGGCCACCAGGGCGAGCAGCAGCAGCGCGATGCCGATCAGCGAGACCTCGGTGACCCGCCCGGGGCGCAGCACCCGCAGATAGAACCCCATGAACAGCGCGATCGGGATCGTCATACCGATCGAGAAGGTGCCCCAGGGCGACTCGGCCAGCGCGTTGACGACGACCAGCGCCAGCACCGCCAGCAGAATGATCATGATGGCGAGGACGGCGAGCAGCGCCGCCGCACCGCCGACCGGACCGATCTCCTCGCGCGCCATCTGCCCCAGTGACTTGCCGTCCCGCCGCATGGAGAAGAAGAGCGTCACCATGTCCTGGACGGCGCCGGCCAGGATCACGCCGACGACGATCCAGATGGTGCCCGGCAGGTATCCCATCTGGGCCGCCAGCACCGGGCCGACCAGCGGTCCGGCGCCCGCGATGGCGGCGAAGTGGTGGCCGAGCAGCACGCGCCGGTCGGTGGGGTGGAAGTCGATGCCGTTGTCGAGCCGCTCGGCGGGTGTGGCCCGCGTCTTGTCGACGCGCAGCACCCGGGTGGTGATGAAGCGCGCGTAGAAGCGGTAGCCGATGGCGTAGGAGCCGAGTGCGGCCGCCACCATCCACGCGGCGGAGACCTCCTCGCCACGGGCGAGCGCCAGCATGGCCCAGCCTGCCGCGCCGATGAGCGCGACGACGGTCCAGACGGCTATGGACCGTGGACTGAGCTTGCCGGCCGGATGTGCAGTGCTGGGCACGCGCGTCCCTCCTCGACCTCACCTGCGCACCATTCGAGGTGGCGCGCCTACCACGACGGCAGGCCGACCGTAGAGCACCGACTTGATCAGCGCCATACCTCAGGAGGGGGGAACCGCGATTCGCGCCCCGGAACGGGGAACTCGCGGCACCGTCCCGCTGGTTGCGGTGGCCGGTGGCCGGTGGCCGGTGGCCGGTGGCCGGTGGCCGGTGGCCGGTGGCCGGTGGCCGGTGGCCGGTGGCCAGTCAGGCCGTGGGGCGCTGGAGGTTGGCCACGAACTTGTAGCGGTCGCCGCGGTAGACCGAGCGCACCCACTCCACGGGCTCCCCGGTGGTGTCCCGGGAGTGCCGCGAGAGCATCAGCATCGGCAGTCCGACGTCGGTGCCCAGCAGCCCGGCCTCGCGCGGGGTGGCCAGCGAGGTCTCGATCGTCTCCTCGGCTTCCGCCAGGTGGATGTCGTAGACCTCGGCGAGCGCGGTGTAGAGGGAGGAGTACTTGACCAGGCTGCGGCGCAGCGCGGGGAACCGCTTCTGGGACAGGTGGGTGGTCTCGATCGCCATGGGTTCGCCGCTGGCCAGCCGGAGCCGTTCGATGCGCAGGACGCGCCCGCCCGCGGGGATGTCCAGCAGCACGGCGAGCCGGTCGTCGGCGGTGACGTAGCCGATGTCCAGCAGCTGCGAGGTGGGTTCGAGTCCCTGGGCCCGCATGTCCTCGGTGTAGGAGGTCAGTTGCAGCGCCTGCGAGACCTTGGGCTTGGCGACGAAGGTGCCCTTGCCCTGGATGCGCTCCAGGCGCCCCTCGACGACGAGTTCCTGGAGCGCCTGCCGCACGGTGGTGCGCGAGGTGTCGAACTCGCTGGCCAGCGTCCGCTCGGGCGGTACCGGGGTGCCCGGCGGCAGGGTCTCGGTCATCTCCAGCAGGTGCCGCTTCAGCCGGTAGTACTTGGGCACGCGCGCGGTGCGGGCCGCCGATCCGTTGCCGCCCGCGGATCCGGTGTCCGCCGCGGCCGGCGCGACCGCGCCGCCCCCGTCCGTGCTCATGGCCCGCCTTCCCGACTCCTGTGGTGCTGCCGTCACCGGCTTCCTCCGTGTTACGTAGCGGCTCACATCGTGGCACGGCCCCGGTCCGGGCGGGCGTCCCAGCTCAGATGTCGTTCCGATAACGGAACCGACAGCGAGCTTTATACACCGTTGACACCCCTAAAGGTCTAGGCCAAGCTCTCTTCATCTCATTGGTCTAAACCAACTCCGTCCGGAAGCCACTCCGGATTTGCGGTGCGGAGCGTTCCAGTGTGCAGGGGAGAATGCTGTGGTACGCATACATAGGGGCCTCATTGCCGCGGCCGGTGTCGCGGCGCTGATGGTGAACGTCGCGGCCTGCGGGTCGGACGGCGACAAGAAGGACGGCCCCGAGAGCTTCAAGGGCCAGACCCTGACCCTCTGGGCGATGGACGGCTCCACGCCCGATCAGTGGACCAAGGACGTCAAGGCGGCCTTCGAGAAGAAGACCGGTGCCAAACTGAAGCTGGAAGTCCAGCAGTGGAACGGCATCCAGCAGAAGATCACCACCGCCCTCTCCGAGTCCGACCCGCCGGATGTGATCGAGGTCGGCAACACCCAGACCCCGGCGTACGCCCGCACCGGCGGACTGGCCGATCTCAGCGACCTGAAGAAGGGGTTGGGCAAGGACTGGACGTCCTCGCTCAACAAGTCAGCGGTCTACGACGGAAAGCAGTACGCGGCACCCTGGTTCGCCGTCAACCGCACCGTCATCTACAACAAGAAGATCTGGTCCGAAGCGGGCATCAAGGGCACGCCCAAGACCCGGCAGGAATTCTTCGACGCGCTCGAGAAAATCGACAAGAAGACCGAGGCCGAGCCCCTCTACATGCCCGGCCAGAACTGGTACTTCCTGGACGGCCTGCTCATCGGCCAGGACGCCGACCTGGTGAAGAAGAAGGGCGGCAAGTGGGTCTCCAACCTCGCCGACCCCAAGGTCGGCAAGGCCATGGACATCTACAAGAAGTACGCCTCCTACTCCGAGGCGCCCAAGGACAAGGACGAGGCCACCCCGCAGCAGGCCGAGGTCTTCGCCAAGGGCAAGACCGGCGCCTTCATCGGACTGAGCTGGGAAGCGGCCACCGCGATCAAGGCCAACAAGAAGATCGAGAAGGACATCGGCTACTTCACCATCCCGGGTGAGACCGCCGACGAGCCCGAGGGCGTCTTCCTCGGCGGTTCGAACCTCGCCGTCGCGGCCGGCAGCGAGAAGCAGGAGCTCGCCAAGGAGTTCCTGAGGATCGCGCTGTCCGACAAGTACGAGGGCGAGCTCGCCAAGGAGGGCGGGGTCATCCCCAACAAGGCGGCGCTGCAGAGCAATCTGAAGGGCAACCCCGCCGCCGAGGCCGCCGCGCCCGCGGTCGAGGGCGGCGGCCTCACACCGCTGATCCCGGAGTGGGGTGCCGTGGAGAACCCGCCCAACCCGATCAAGACCTATATGACGTCGGTCCTGAAGGGGAAGTCCCACGAAGAAGCCGCCAAGGCTGTCGAGGGCGAGATGAACAAGAGGCTGTCGCAGAAGCAGTGACCCGTTCGCCAGGGCGGGGGTGGGGGGGGGGGGGGGGGGGGGGCCCGCCCCCCCCCCCGCGGGGGGGGGGGGGGGGGTGGGGAGTCTAGATCGGGGGGCGCGACCACGGGACGGGCCGCACCACGGCGCGCGGCGGGG
>NZ_JBIAGB010000006.1:0-30144 GCF_042869575.1 Streptomyces sp. NPDC006925 | reverse complement strand
GGGGCCGGCGGGCGGGGGGGGGGGGGGGGGGGGGGGGGGGCGGGCGCCCCCCCCCCGCCCCCGCCGGGGGGCGGGGGGGGGGGGGGGGGGGGGGGGGGGGGCCCCCCCCCCCCCCCCCCCCCCCCACAACCGGGTGGGAGTTTGAATGTCTGTGAAAACCGATGAGGCGGCGCCTCCTCGTGGCAGGACGCCCGTCAGGACGGTGGAGGTGTCCGGCCCGCCGCCGCGCGCCGGCCGGCTCACCAGGAAGGGCACACTGCCCTACCTCCTGCTGCTGCCCGCCCTCGGGCTGACCGCGGTCTTCCTCGGGTATCCGCTGGTCACCAACGGCATGTTGTCGTTCCAGAACCTCAACATGACGCAGCTGATCCAGCACGTCACCGAGTGGAACGGGTTCGAGAACTACGCCGACGCGCTCGGGAACGACACGTTCTGGCGGGTCACTCTGCGGTCGGTGATCTTCACCGTCGTCAACGTCGTCGTGATCATCGTGGTCGGTACACTGGTGGGACTGCTGCTCGCGCGGCTCGGGTCCAAGATGCGGCTGCTGCTCTCGATCGCGCTGGTGCTGGCCTGGGCGATGCCGATCATCGCCGCCACGACCGTCTACCAGTGGCTGTTCGCCCAGCGGTTCGGTGTCGTCAACTGGGTGCTCGCCCAGATCGGCTTCGACTCGATGGCCGACTACAACTGGACCGGGACACAGCTGTCCACGTTCTTCGTCATCTCGCTGCTGCTGGTGTGGACCTCCGTCCCGTTCGTCGCGATCAACCTCTACGCCGCGACGACGACCATCGCCAAGGAGCTGTACGAGGCCGCGGCGCTGGACGGCGCGGGGGCCTGGCAGAGCTTCAAGAACGTCACCTTCCCGTTCCTCAAGCCGTTCCTGATGGTCGCGACGTTCCTCGAAGTCATCTGGATCTTCAAGGCGTTCCCGCACGTGTTCGCCATCAACCAGGGCGGTCCCGACCGGCTCACCGAGACACTGCCGGTGTACGCGTTCGTGGAGGGCGTCGGCAACCAGCACTACGGAGCCGGTGCGGCGATCTCCGTCCTGACGATCCTGATCCTGCTGGCCCTGATGTCCTACTACCTGCGGCTGGTGATCCGGCAGGAGAGCGCGGACGAGGCCGAGGGCACCGAGAAGAGCAAGGGGGGCAGGGCCTGATGCGACGGTCACTGCTGGGCCGGATATGGCCGAACGCGACCGCACTGGCGCTGTTCGCGGCGTTCGCCTTTCCCGTGTACTGGATGTTCAACACGGCGTTCAAACCGAACGGGCAGATCATCAGCGAGGACCCCGTCTGGTTCCCCACCTCGCCGACCTTCGAGCACTTCAGCACGGCGGTCAACGCCGAGAACTTCTGGACGCTGGTCCGCAACTCCGTCACCGTCACGGTGGTGGCCGTCGGACTCTCGCTGCTCGTGGCGCTCTTCGCCTCGTTCGCGCTCGCCCGGATGCGGTTCAAGGGCCGCAAGGGCATCCTGCTGACCTTCATGGTCGCCCAGATGGCGCCCTGGGAGGTCATGGTCATCGCGATCTACATGATCGTGCGCGACGCCGAGATGCTGAACAGCCTGGTGCCGCTCACACTCTTCTACACCGTCATGGTGCTGCCGCTCACGATCATCACCCTGCGCGGCTACGTCGCCGCCGTGCCCAAGGACCTGGAGGAGTCGGCCATGGTCGACGGCTGCACCCGGCTCCAGGCGTTCCGCCGGGTGATCTTCCCGCTGCTGGCCCCGGGCCTGATGGCCACCTCGCTGTTCGGATTCATCACGGCGTGGAACGAGTTCCCCCTGGTGCTCATCCTCAACAAGGACGACGAGGCGCAGACGCTGCCGCTGTGGCTGTCGAAGTTCCAGACCGCCTTCGGCGACGACTGGGGCGCCACCATGGCGGCGGCGTCCCTGTTCGCCGTGCCGATCCTGCTGCTCTTCCTCTACCTCCAGCGCAAGGCCGTCGCCGGCCTGGCCTCCGGCGCGGTCAAGGGATAGGCCGAGGAACAACGGGACACAGGGACACAGGGACACAGGGAAACAGCGAGATCAGGGACAACTGTGCGACACCGCCGCCCGGCCGCACGGCACAGCAGTGAAGTGAAGGGACACCGCGCCGCATGACCACCTCACTCCGAGCCTCCGACACCCTCACCCGCGACGCCCTCGCCGTCCTCCAGCCCGGCTTCGCCGGCACCTCCGCACCCGCCTGGCTGCTGCGGCACCTGGAGGAGGGGCTCGCCTCGGTCGGCCTGTTCGGGCGGAACATCGAGTCCGGCCGGCAGCTCGCCCTGCTCACCGCGCAGCTCCGCGACGTCCGGCCGGACCTGCTGGTCGCCATCGACGAGGAGGGCGGCGACGTCACCCGGCTGGAGGTGCGGACCGGCTCCTCCTATCCCGGCAACCTCGCCCTCGGCCGCGTCGACGACCCCGACCTGACCCGGGCGGTGGCCTTCGAGCTGGGCAGCAGGCTCGCCGCGGCCGGCGTGAACCTCAACTGGGCGCCCTCCGGCGACGTCAACTCCAACCCGGACAACCCTGTCATCGGTGTGCGCTCCTTCGGCGGCGACCCGCAGCTCGTCGCCCGGCACACCGTCGCCTACGTCGAGGGCCTCCAGGCGGCCGGGGTCGCCGCCTGCGTCAAGCACTTCCCCGGGCACGGGGACACCGCCGTCGACTCGCACCACGACATGCCCCGCATCGACGCCGACCTGGAGACCCTCCGGGCCCGCGAGCTCGTCCCGTTCGCCGCGGCGGTCGAGGCGGGCAGCAAGTGCGTGATGAGCGCCCACATCCTGCTCCCGGCGCTGGACGCCGCGCGTCCCGGCACCCTCAGCCCCGCGGCGCTGACCGGGCTGCTGCGGGCCCCCCGCGACCAGGGCGGCCTGGGCCACCAGGGGCTCATCGTCACCGACGGAATGGAGATGCGGGCCATCTCCGCGACCTACGGCCTCGAACGCGGCAGCGTCCTCGCGCTCGCCGCCGGGGCCGACGCCATCTGCGTCGGCGGCGGACTGGCCGGCGAGGACACCGTGCTGGGGCTCCGCGACGCGCTGGTGCGCGCGGTGCGCGACGGCGAACTGGCCGAGGAGCGGCTCGCCGACGCCGCGGCACGGGTGCGCGGCCTGGCCGCGTGGGCGCGGGGGGTGCGGCGGTCGGACACGGGGGGTCTGGCCGACCCCGCCCTCCGCGCGGACCCGGCCGGTGCCGAAGCGGGCATCGGGCTGGAGGCGGCGCGGCGCGCGCTGGTGGTGACCGGGCTGGAGGACCACCGCCGTCCGGCCGGGCCGCTGTACGTGGCGGCCCTCACCTCGGTGGCCAACATCGCGGTCGGCGACGAGACCCCCTGGGGGCCCGCCGCCGAGCTGGAGCGGATGGTGCCGGGCACCCGGACGGGCACCTACCGGGCCGCCGACGGGGACGTGGGCGCCGCGGTGCTCGCCGACGCGGGGGAGCGGCCCGTCGTCGTGGTCGTCCGGGACCTGCACCGCCACCCGTGGATGGCGGACGCGGTGGCGCGGCTCGTCGCCGCCCGCGAGAATACCGTGGTGGTCGAGATGGGTCTGCCCCAGGCGCCGCCGCAGGGCGCCCTGCACATCGCCACGCACGGTGCGGCTCGGGTCTGCGGACGGGCCGCGGCCGAGGTCATCGCCCGCGGCTGAGACCGCGGCTGAGACCCGGGGCTGAGAATCGGGGCCCGGGGCTGAGATCCGGGACCGACCCGGGGCAAAACGTGCCCAACCGCCACGCCGTAGGATCGAACCGCGACCGCACGCGAACATCACCCCTGGGAGGGACCCGCATGTCCTCGAACGCCCCGTCCGAGCCGGGCACCGTCATGTCCGGTGAGATGGCCGAGCAGCCGGCCGTGCTGCGCCGCATCCTGGACGAGGGCGCTCCCGCCATCCGCGAGGTGGCCGAGCGGATCGCCGCCAAGAACCCCCGCTTCGTCCTGCTGACGGCGCGGGGCACCTCGGACAACGCCGCGCTGTACGCGAAGTACCTGCTGGAGATCCAGCTCGGCAAGCCGTGCGGGCTGACCTCCATGTCGACGACGACCGCCTACGGCGCGCGTCCCGACCTCACCGACTGCCTGGTGATCACGATCAGCCAGTCCGGCGGCAGTCCGGACCTGGTGGCCTCCACGGAGGCGGCCCGGGAGGCGGGCGCGATCACGCTCGCCGTCACCAACAACGCCGACTCGCCGCTCGCACGGGTGAGCGAGTTCCACATCGACGTGCTGGCCGGCCCGGAGAAGGCGCTGCCCGCCACCAAGACCTACACCGCCGAGCTGCTGGCGCTCTACCTGTTCGTGGACGGCCTGCGCGGCGGCGGGGGCACCGAGGCCGCCAAGGCGCTGCCCGAGCTCGCCGAGGCGGTGCTGGAGCGCAGGGGCGAGGTCAAGGCGCTGGCGGCGCGCTACCGGTTCGCCGAGCGGATGGTGCTCACCTCCCGCGGCTACGGCTACCCGACGGCGAAGGAAGCCGCGCTGAAGCTCATGGAGACCAGCTACATCCCGGCGCTCTCCTACTCCGGCGCCGACCTGCTGCACGGCCCGCTGGCCATGGTGGACAACATCTCGCCGGTGATCGCCGTGGTCGCCGACGGCAAGGGCGGCGAGGCCCTGCAGCCGGTGCTGGAGCGGCTCCGCGACCGGGGGGCCGACCTGGTGGTCATCGGCCGCCGCGAGGAGGTGGAGCGGGCGTCGGCCGGCTTCGCGCTCCCCACCGAGGGGCTGCCCGAGGAACTGCAGCCGCTGATCCAGATCCTGCCCCTGCAGATGCTCGCCTACGAGGTCACCATGGCGCGCGGCCAGGACCCGGACGCGCCCCGCTCCCTCGCCAAGGTCACCGAGACCCGCTGAACGGGGGCGCGGCATGGCGCAGCCGTCCATGAAGCAGGCGGCCACCGCCGACGGCCTGGTGGAGCAGCTCATCGACGTCGGGGCGACCGCCGTGCGGCGGGGCTTCGTCCTGGCCAGCGGCGGCAATCTGTCGGCTCGGCTGCCCGGGTCCGAGGAGTTCGTGGTCACGGGCGCGGGCACCTGGCTGGACCGGCTGGTCCCGGAGGACTTCACCGTCATGAACCTGGCGGGCGAGGTCGTCGGCGGCAATCCGCAGCCCTCCAGTGAGTGGAAGCTCCACCAGCGCACCTACCGGGTGCGCGAGGACGTCAACGCGATCGTCCACATGCACCCGCAGCACGCGGTGCTGGTCGACGCGCTCGGCCACGAGATCCGGCTGCTGACCCTGGACCACGCGGTGTACGTGCGGTCCGTCGGCCGTACCGGCTTCTTCCCGAACGGCTCGGACGAACTGGCCGACACCGCCGCAGAGCAGGCCAAGGAGCACAACTGCGTGCTGCTGGCGCACCACGGCTGCTCGGCGCTGGGGGAGGACGTCGGGATGGCCTTCCGGCGGGCGATGAACCTGGAGGAGGCGGCCACGGCCACCTACCGCGCGCTGCTGCTGGGGGACCGCACGACGCGCTTCCCGGTACCGGCGGACGAGGCGATTCGGCACGCCTGAGGTGCGTCCGGCACCGCGGGGGTCCCCTCCCGCGGCTTCCGGGCCCCGGGGGGGCGGAAGCCGGTGGGAGGCCGCGGAAAGCCGCAGCGGCCCCCGCAGGTGTCCTGCAGGGCCGAAACGGGCCGTGAGCGGGCCCGGAACGCACTACGGGCCCGGAACGCACTACGGGCCGCGGCGCCGGTACGGGACCCTCAACCCGTCCGGCACCGCAGCCCGGAGCTGCAAGGCCCCGGCGCTGTCAGGGCAGAGAGCGCCGCGGGCCTCGATCCGCCCTCCTGTGCGGGGAGGACAGAAGTTCTTCCGGAAGGATTCTGGACTAGACCACGGCTGTCTGTCTACGGATCGCGCGTTTCCGCCTCCCCGCGGCACCCTCTCCGGCCCGCCGGGCGCCGGGCGGGGACCCGGCCGGCGTCGGGCGGCGTCGGCCGGCGCGCCGGCCTGCCGTACCCTCGGCCCCGTGCCCTCCATGAACGACCTCGTACGCCAGCACACCGCCCTCTCCGCCGCGGAGCTGGAGTGGCTGCACCTGCTGGTGTCCGAGTGGCAGCTCCTCGCCGACCTCTCCTTCGCCGACCTCGTGCTGTGGGTGCCCACTCTGGACGGCACCCGGTACGTCTCCGTCGCCCAGATGCGCCCGAACACCGGTCCCACCTCGCACCAGGACGACATGGTCGGCCATCTGGTGCCCCGGGGGCGCCGGCCGCTGCTGGACGCGGCGCTGGACGAGGGCCGGATCGTGCGGGAGGGGGACCCGGAGTGGCGCGAGGAGGTGCCGGTGCGGGTCGAGTCCATCCCGGTCCGCCGCGAGGGCCGGGTCCTGGGGGTCATCGCGCGCAACACCAATCTGCTGACGGTCCGCACGCCCAGCAGGCTGGAGCTGACCTATCTGCAGAGCGCCTCCGACCTCGCACAGATGATCGCGGCGGGCAGCTTCCCGTTCCCCGGGCACGAGGTGGACATGGACCATGTCCCGCGCGTGGGGGACGGGTTGATCCGGCTGGACGCCGACGGCCATGTGCAGTACGCCTCCCCGAACGCGCTGTCCGCCTACCACCGGCTGGGACTCGCCGCCGACCTGGTCGGCCTGCACCTGGGCGAGGCCACCGCGGAACTGGCTCCCGCCCGCGGGGCGGTGGACGAGGCCATGGTCAAGCTGGCCAGCGGCTGGGCGCCTCGCGGAGCCGAGGTGGAGGCCAACGACTGCATCGTGCAACTGCGCGCCATCCCGCTCAAGCCCAAGGGCACCCGGATCGGTTCGCTCATCCTGCTGCGGGACATCACGGAAGTGCGCCGCCGTGAACGCGAGCTGATCACCAAGGACGCCACCATCCGGGAGATCCACCACCGGGTGAAGAACAACCTTCAGACGGTGGCCGCGCTGCTGCGCCTGCAGGCCCGCAGGATGGACTCCGAGCAGGGCAAGGAGGCGCTCGGCGAGGCGGTGCGGCGGGTCGGCTCGATCGCCATCGTGCACGAGACGCTGTCCCAGAACCTGGATGAGCGGGTGGACTTCGACGAGATCGCCGACCGGGTGCTCGCGATGGTGGCGGAGATCTCACCCGGCCGGATCACCGGACGCCGGACGGGGCGCTTCGGGATCCTCGGCGCCGAGGTCGCCACCCCGCTGTCCATGGTGCTCACCGAGGTCCTGCAGAACGCCATCGAGCACGGGTTCGGCACCGAGGAGCAGGGCGCCGTCGAGGTGCACGCCGTGCGCGGAGCGGCCGCCGGGCAGGACGGGGTGCGGCTGCTGGTCACGGTGCAGGACAACGGCCGTGGTCTGCCTGCGGACTTCGACCCCAGGAGCGGCGGAAACCTCGGGCTGCAGATCGTCCGGACACTGGTGGAGGGGGAGTTGGGCGGCACGTTCGACATGCTCCCCGGCAGCACGGGCGGCACCCGGGTGCTTTTCGACCTCCCGGTGGCCGCGGGCTAGCGTCCCGGGGCGTCCCGGACCCGGTCCTGCGGGAGTGCGACGAAAAGCGCCGAGCCCCCCGGTCCCTGGGCGAGGACGGGGGGCTCGGCGCTTCACGCTCTGCTTTGAGTTGTGCGGGCGCTCCGCGTACTGCTGGGCGCTCCGAGGGCACTGCGCGCTGCGTCTCGGGCTGCCGCTGGTGCAGGGCTGGTGTGTCAGGCGTGTCAGGCGGTCGCGGCGTTGTTCCGCGCCCGGTTGCGGGCGGCACGGCGCTTCATCGCGCGGCGCTCGTCCTCGCTCAGACCACCCCAGACACCGGAGTCCTGACCCGACTCCAGAGCCCACTGCAGGCACTGCTCCATGACGGGGCAGCGGCGGCAGACAGCCTTGGCTTCCTCGATCTGCAGCAGCGCGGGACCGGTGTTGCCGATGGGGAAGAACAGCTCGGGGTCTTCCTCGCGGCAAACGGCGTGGTGACGCCAGTCCATGGCTGCTACCTCTCCTCGTGTGTGGCTTGCTTGTGAATGTGAACGCTTTCACGAATCCCTTGACGGGGGAAGTGGGGCCTCACAAATGTGATGCGGGTCCCACTGAAGTCAAAGAAGGGGATTCCGGCTCTCAAGGGGGCCCTGATGGCGGGGCCGTCCCGATCGCCATGAAGAGACTCGCAAACCTCGGCGGCGGATACAACCCCTTCCGGAAACTTTTTTTTGAATCCTTGGTGTCGACTAGCTCACAGCCGTCATTCGAGGGGGTGGACCCTGGTCTAAACGTTCGAGTGGAAGGACTTTGGCCCCTTCCACTTACACAATCACACGCAGTGCACGCCGTACGCCTGTGAAGCTCACGCTCGTACGCAGTCCCAGGTGGTCACCGTCCATCTGAAACGGCAACGGCGCCTGCGAATGCAAGGTGAACCGGGTGAGGTCGTGCAGTGTCACCGCGTGCTTGCCGCGGGGCCCCCGTTCCGGGCTGGAGGTCAGCAACTGGGTGCCGTAGCGGCTCACCGCCAGCGGCGTCAGTCTTTGCAGTCCCAGCACGTCGAGGCCGGTGTCGAAGGACGCCTCCGGCGCCGCGTACAGCGGCTTGTTCCCGAAGTACGACCACGGCGCGGTGTTGCACACGATCGAGAGCGCAAGCTCCCGCACCGGCTCGGCGTCCTCCCGCTCCAGCGTGATCGTCCCGGTGCGGCGGTGCGGCTCGTTCAGGAACTGCCGTACGACCTGGCGCACATACAGCGGATGCGTGGAGCGCTTTCCGCGCTCCCGCTGCTGCTCCACTCTGCCGATCACCCCGGCGTCGAACCCCAGCCCCGCGGTGAAGGTGAACCAGCGGTCGGGGATCTCCGCGTCGTCCGAGCCCGGCACGCCCCCGGCGATCCCCAGGCCGACCGTCCGCTCCGAGCCGGCCTCCAGCGCGTCCAGCAGGTGCCCGGTGGCCTCCACCACGTCGTTGGGCATCCCCAGCGCGCGCGCGAAGACATTGGTGGAGCCGCCAGGGACCACGGCCAGCCGGGGCAGCCGCTCCGGGTCGGGGCCGTCGTGCAGCAGTCCGTTGACCACCTCGTTGACCGTGCCGTCCCCACCGAGCGCGATGACCAGTTCGGTGGTGCCGCCCTGGGCGGCCTGCCGCGCGAGGTCCCGGGCGTGGCCCCGGTACCGGGTGGTCGCCACCTCCAGTTTGAGATCGCTCGCGAGGGCATGCGCCAGCACATCACGGGTCCGGGCGCTGGTGGTGGTGGCTGCCGGGTTGACCACGAGTAGTGCGCGCATGGAGTGAGCGTACCTACCGCGGGGTACACGGCCCAGCCCCGCCGGTGCGGAGGGCTAGGCTGCCCTGGTGAGCGAAAGGTCGAAGCGGGCGGACGCCGCCACGGAAACGGACGGGGCCACAGGGACGCGGCAGGAGGCGCGCGGGCCGCGCAGGATCGTCGTCGCCGCCGTACTGACCGGCGCCGAAGGGCTGGTCGTCGCCGCCTTCGGGGTCGTCTCGCTGGTGCTGCTGGTGACCCGGCGGCCGGATGACACGACGCAGGCTGCCACCCTGGCCGCGACCGTCCTCGCGCTGTCCGTGCTGCCGCTGGCCGCGGCCCGCGGGCTGTGGCTCCGGCGCCGCTGGAGCCGGGGGCCCTCGATGATCGTGCAGCTCATCGCGCTGCCCGTCGCCTGGCAACTGGGCCGGAACGGGGGCGGTTCACTGGCCGCCGGTGTCGTGCTGGGCCTGGCGGCCCTCGTCGTGCTGGGGTGCCTGGTGAACCCGAAGGCCACCGAGGCACTCGGTATCGGCCGGGACTGAGGCCCCCGGGCCCGTCCGGTGGGCTGCGCTGCGCCCCTTCCCGCCACCCGCGGGACGCGCCCCGGGTCAGGGGAAGGGGCGGAGCCGGAGGATCACTCCTCCACCAGCAGGCGGTCCCGCAGTTGCGCCAGGGTTCTCGCCAGGAGTCTGGAGACGTGCATCTGGGAGATGCCGACCTCCTGGGCGATCTGGGACTGGGTCATGTTGCCGAAGAACCGCAGCAGCAGGATCTTCTTCTCCCGCGGCGGCAGCTCCTCCAGCAGCGGTTTGAGGGACTCCCGGTACTCGACGCCCTCCAAGGCGTCGTCCTCGGCGCCGAGGGTGTCGGCGACGGCCGGGGACTCCTCGTCGGTGTCGGGTACGTCGAGCGACAGGGTGCTGTAGGCGTTCGCGGACTCCAGGCCCTCGAGGACCTCCTCCTCGGAGATCGAGAGCCGCTTGGCCAGCTCGTGCACGGTCGGGGCGCGCCCGTGGAGCTGGGAGAGCTCGGCCGTCGCCGAGGTGAGGGACAGCCTCAGCTCCTGGAGCCGCCGGGGCACGCGCACGGCCCAGCCCTTGTCGCGGAAGTGGCGTTTGATCTCGCCCACGACCGTGGGTGTCGCGTACGTCGAGAACTCGACGCCGCGCTCGGGGTCGAAGCGGTCGACCGACTTGATCAGGCCGATCGTCGCGACCTGCGTCAGGTCGTCCAGCGGCTCCCCGCGGTTGCGGAAGCGGCGGGCCAGATGCTCGACGAGGGGCAGATGCATACGCACCAGGTGGTTGCGCAGCTCGGCGCGCTCGGGCCCGTCCGGCAGCGTGCGCAGCCGGACGAAGAGCGCCCGCGCGCCGCCGCGTTCCTGCGGGTCGAGTCCGTGGGACCCGCCCGCGCCGTGGCCGGCGGCCCGCTCACGCCGCTCGTGCTGCTGCTGGTCCATAGCGTCCGCCCGCTCCGCCTGCTTGGGTCGCTGCATGCTGGGGTCGGCCGGGTGCGGCCGGGGCTGTTGCTCGGGAACGCCCCGGGAGACCGCCCCCGGGCGGCCTGACCACATCTGACTTGCCTCGTGCTCGGTCACGATGCTCCGGGTCCTGCACCGCGCTTCTTGTGCAGGCTGATGCTGACCGTACGGTCATCCGACACTGCTGAACCCACCTCACCGGCCAGGGCCGAGAGCACCGTCCACGCGAAGGTGTCGCGTTCGGGGGCACGGCCATCGGTCGTCGGCGCCGAGACGGTGACGTGCAGCGAGTCGCCGACGAGCTGGAAGACACAACTGAGTACGGAACCGGGGACGGCCTGCTGGAGCAGGATCGCGCACGCCTCGTCCACGGCGATCCGCAGATCCTCGATCTCGTCGAGGGTGAAGTCCAAGCGGGCCGCGAGCCCGGCGGTGGCCGTCCGCAGCACCGACAGATAGGCACCCGCAGCCGGCAGCCGGACCTCGACGAAGTCCTGCGATGCGGGCTCGCCTGCGATCTGGGACACCCTCACCTCCAAGGTGGCACGAGCCGGTCGGGCCTCACGGGCCGAAGCGGCTGTTGATTCGTTTCGTCAGTGACGCTATCGCGATCCGTGTCACGATGCCGCACGCATCGATCACTGCCGCCTCATTCCTGAGCGTCACCCATAGTAAACATATGGGTACTTTCTGTGGCTAGGGGGTGGAGGCCCCAAATCCGCCGCGATTACGCTGTGTTGGCCTCATGGGGTCGCCGTGGGCCGTTTTCCGGAACGGCTTCCGAGGTCCCCGCGGCCACCCTGTGTGCCCGGTCGGGGGCGCCTCGGCGACGCCGGAAGGGCCTGCCATGTCAGTACCCGTCACCTGATGCGTTCATAGCCCCTCGCGGCACAGCCTCCGACAAGGGCCGAAACCCGCCCCTGTGAGTGGCCCCGAAGCGGGCCGGAGGTGCCCGAGGGGTGCGAGAGATGACTACGCATTGTCACATCGGGGGAAGGTGCGGTGGGGGGCCGGGTGCGGAGAGTGAGGAGCCTCCTCACGGTGTGTCACCGTCCGGAGGGGAACGCCCGGCCGGTGACGACGGCGGTCACCGTGCTGCCGGGGTGGAAGGCGCCCTCGTCCGCGAGCCGGGTGAGCGCGAACAGCAGCTTGGCCACATAGGTCTCCTCCAACGCGGGCAGCCCGTGCCGCTGGGCGAAGTCCGCCGCGAAGTCGGACAGCTCCGGGCCCGTCCTCGCGTAACCGCCGCCGTGGAAACGTTCCTCCAGCCACCAGTCGCCCCGCGGCCCCCCGAAGGCCTCCCGCTGGAGCCGTGCGATCTCCCCGGCGAGGAACCCACCCTTCAGCACCGGCACCCCGAGACCGCGTTGACCTGCGGAAAGACCTGCCGCCATGCCCGCGAGGGTGCCGCCGGTACCGCAGGCGACCGCAGCCACATCGGTGTACCCGCGCAGTTCCGCGCCCAGCGCCGCACACCCGCGCACGGCCGCCGCGTTGCTGCCCCCCTCCGGGACGACGGCGCAGGGGCCGAAGCGGGCGCGCAGCTCACGGTGGAACGCGGGGTCGGCGCGGCGGCGGTAGTCGGCGCGCGTGACGAAGTGCAGCAGCATGCCGTCCTCGGCGCAGCGGGCGAGGGACGGGTTGAGCGGCCGGTCGGCCAGCTCGTGGCCCCGGACCACCCCGACCGTGCGCAGCCCGAGCAGCCTGCCCGCCGCCGCGGTGGCGCGCAGATGGTTGGAGTAGGCCCCGCCGAAGGTCAGCAGCCGCCGGTGGCCGCTCTCGGCCACCGCCCGCAGGTTGGGGGCGAGTTTGCGCCACTTGTTACCGGAGGGGTACAGGTCCACCGGTCCCGGTCCCGGTCCCGGTCCCGGTCCCGGCGCCGCCGGACCGCCGCCCGCCGCCGCGTGCACGAGGTCCTCCCGCTTCAGCAGCAGCCGCACACCGCGGCGGGTGAAGCCCTCGTCCTCGAGCTCCTGGAGCGGCGAGGGCGGGCGGGGCCGCAGGGCCGCGGCGATGTCGACGGGGTGGCTCACCCCTCCATTGTGGCGGCCGGGTGCCGGTGCCGGGCCGGGCCTCGTGCCGGGGCCGGGCGGCGCCGGGCCCCGGCACCACCCGACCGGTCACTCGAGGCGCTCGGCGATCCGCTCCCGCAGGGCGTCCATGGTGAAGCCGCGGGGGTCGCTCTTCTGGTCCGTCCACTCCAGGTGGCCGATGACCGACCGGGCGCCCCAGCCGTGGTGCCGGCACAGCGCGGTCGCGGCCCGCACGAGCGCCTCCAGCTGCGCGTCCGGCCACGGGTCCCGGCCGTCTCCGAGGTTCTCGCACTCGAAGCCGTAGAAGTACCGGTTCCCGTCGGTGTTCTGCTGGTTCGGCGGCGGGGTGGCGCGTTCGGCGACGACGGCGCGCAGCACGTCGTCGTCGCCGGAGCCCGCGTGGTTGGCCCGGCCGTGTCCGGTCAGATGCACGGTGCCGTCCTTGGTGACGCAGCCGTGGGCGAGCGGGCCCGGCAGGTCCTGGCGGCCGTCGTAGATCAGATCGACCGTCGCGGCCGACCCGCTGGTGACGGTGTGGTGGATCACGACACCGTGCACCGGACCCCACGGCCCCTGCTGGTTGCGGTTGTGGTTGCGCCAGTCCCGGACCTCCTCGATCCGAGCCCCCTCCTTTTCGAGGGCCCGGACGAACGCGGTCGCGGTGAGGGGTGTGGCCATGCTCGCCTCCGGCTGCCGGGTGTCCGGCCGCGGCCGGAACCTGTCCCCGGGTCATACCCGTTGCCGCGCCGCTTCTAGCCGCGCCGGGCCGTACCCGGGGCGGGGGTCACCTGTACGAGGAGGGCGCGCACCCGGCGGTCGCGCCCGTAGGGCCGCAGCAGCTCCGGTATCCGGGAGCGGGCCGCCCGCACCCGGCCCGAGCGGACCTGCGCGGACACCTCCAGGAATGCGCTCCACGCGGCGCACGCCTCCGCCAGCCGGCCGCGCGAGAGCAGCAGTTCGGCCAGCTCCGCCTGGCACACGGCGCGGGTGCGGCGCTCGTTCGCGGGACGGGCGTGCAGCGAGGCGCGCAGGTCGTCGATGGCGCCTTCGCGGTCGCCGAGCGCCACCCGCACCTGGCTGGACTGGTAGCGCAGCGCCGCGCTCCGGTAGGTGCCGACCGGCTCGCCGGTGGGGCTGTCCGGACCGGTGGTCAGATCGACCGGGGACCGGGCCAGTTGCCGCTCCGCGCGCTCCAACGCCTCCAATGCTCGGCCCTCCTGGCCGCACGCCGCGTCCGCGACGGCCAGTCCGGCATACAGGAACGCGCGCGCCGAGGGGTCGGTGTCCGCCGGGGCCGCGGCCAGGGCCGCCCGGGCGAGCAGCAGGCTCTCGCGCGGGTGCCCCAACTGGTGCGCCTGCGAGCTGAGGGCGCGGCGGGCCAGCGCGACCCCCTCCGGATCGGCGGCCTCCGCGGCGAGTTCCGCCGCGGTGAGGAAGGCGCGCTGGGCGAGCCCGTGCCGCTGTTCGTCCACGTAGACCCGGGCCAGCAGGAAGCTCAGCCGTGCGGCGCCCGCCTGGATTCCGCGCTGGTGCACACCCTCCTCGCTGCGGCGCAGCGAGCGGACGAGCCCCGAGAGGCAGGCGGCGAGCGGGGTGCGGATATGACCGCCGCCGTACCGGTCGGCCTGCAGCGCGAAGAACCGGGCGTGCTCGTGGACCGAGGCGACCTGGCCCGGTTCGGGGGTGCGTGCGGGGCGGGAGCCGCGGGCCGTGCAGCCGTTCCGGGCGCCGGGCAGCGGCGCCGGCGTGGGGGCTCCCGGTGCGGTGGCCGGATCGTCCGCGGCCGGATCGCCGCCCGTTTCCGCCGGGGCGCCGTCCGGACTGCCGTTTCGGTGTCCGCGTACCGTCTCGGTGAGCAGCCGCAGGGTGTAGGGGGCCGGAGGAGGGGTGTCCGCGCGGGGCGGCGGGATCACCGGCGCGGTGAGCGCGGTGAGCTGGTCGGCGGGGCGCAACGGCCTGCCGAGGCCGAACAGGCGGGCGTCCACCGGGTGTTCCCGGCCCCCCGCCTGCGCTTCGGCGTCGGCCGCCGGGGCGTCGGAGCCGAGCGGCTCCCTGAGCCGCTCCCGAGGCCCGGTCGGTGCGGGCCCGCTGTCCGGCCGTGGTCCTTCCTCCGCCGGATCGGAGATGTCGTCCTCACCGCCGCCACCACCGCTGTCGCCGCGTGGGCGGGCCGCCGTGCCGGGGCGGCAGCCGCGCGGGCCGAGCATGCCCAGGTCCGCCACCGTGATCCGGCGGCCGAGGCGGCGCGAGAGTGCCTCCGCCATCAGGTGCTGCACCCGGGGGTCGGGACGGCTGCCGCGCAGCCAGTGGGCGACTGAAGTTCTGTCGTACCGGAGATGGATGCCGGCCTCGGCGCCGAGACGAGCCAGGGCACGCGCGAACGCCGCCTGCGTCCACTCGCTCTCCTCCAGCAGGGCACGCAGCGCACGGTTGGGGGTGCGGGTGCGGGACCCGGTGCTCGGGGACGCCGTGACGCGTACGGGGTCAGCGGGTCGCATGGTTGTTCCTGCGGTGGAACCGGATGGGGTCGTTCACTGTTCTGCCTCACTTCCGGAATCAGGTGATGTCTTTCCGTAGCTCTCCGTGTGCTTGATGTGCTGTCATGCACCCGGACGTTTTCAGGGAACCGCATCGCTCCCCGCTGCGGGAGCATGTGCCGGGCGCACGACTGCGTGGTGCTTTCACACCCCGTGTGAAAGCAGGTCCATTACTCTGCGAGACGACACGTTGGACCCGACGGAGGGCGGCATGGAGCCCAACAGCCAACTGGACGCGCTCCTTGACCAGGCAGGGATGTCCCGAGCCGGTCTTGCGGCGAGAATCAATCGATTAGGCGACCAAGCGGGGGCAACCCTGCGTTACGATCACACGGCCGTGGCGCGCTGGTTGAAAGGGCAACGGCCACGCGGCAGAGTCCCCGAGTTGATCTGCGAGGTCCTCGGGCGCCAGCTCGACAGAACCCTCACACTCAGTGACATCGGCATGGATGCCCCGGCGGGCGGCCGGCTTCCCGGACCCGCGCTCGGCTCCGAGACGGCGAGTCTGGACCGGTTCGTGGAGCGTGCCGCCTCCCTGTGGCGCTCGGACCGGGTGCACGGGGAGCAGCTCGGCCCCGCCCTGCTGACCGGCGGCGCGGCTGTCGCACCGGTGTGGGAGTGGGAGAACCCGCCCGAGGACCGGGACGTCTCGCGCACCTGCGGTGCCGAGGTCACCGGCGCGGACGTGGGCGTACTGCACGCCGCCCGCGGTCACTACGAGCACCTGTACCGCAACGCCGGGGGAGTCGCCACCCGCGGCCGGGTGGTCGGCTTCCTGCACGGCGAGGTCGCCCCGCTGCTGCGCGGGAGCTACGACGACACCACCGGCCGCGCGCTGTGCCGCGCCGCCGGCTCGCTTGCGGCCATCAGCGGCATCTGCGCCTACGACGCCGACGCGCAGGGGCTGGCCCAGCGCTACTTCCACCAGGCGCTGCGGCTGGGCAAGGCGTCCGGCGACCTGGTCTTCGGCGGATACGTGGTCGCCCTCCTCGTCAATCAGGCGCTGTTCCTCGGCGACACCCGGCATGCGCTCGCCTGCTCCGAGGCCCTGCTGCGCACCACGGGACCGCGCATCAGCGCCGCGCTCGCCACGGATGTGTACGCGATGCAGGCCGGTGCGTACGCCCGTCTCGGGGACCGGCGCAGCGCGCACGACTGCATGCGCCGGGCCGAGGCGTACTCCGGGCGCATCCGTCCCGAGGAGGAGCCCGAGGAGACCAGCTACGTCCAACCGGGACTGGTGGAGGTGCGGTTGGCCGAGGCGCTCATCCTGCTGGGAGAGCTGTCCGCGGCTGCCGAGTACGCCCAGCGGGCGGCGCGCGCGCCCGCGCACGCCCGCGGCCGGGTCAACCGGCTCGCCACCCTCACCGACGTGGCGCTGCACGCGGGGGAACCCGAACGGGCCGCGGTCACCGCTGCGGAGATGGTGGACACCGCGCAGGGCATCGAGTCGCAGCGGCTGCGCGGGCGCATGCGCAGGGTCAGAAAGCGGCTGGAGCAGCACCCCGGGACTTCGGCGGTCGAAGCGGCGAAGCTCATCGAGGACTCGCTGAGCGTGCCGTTCTGAGCCGGGGTGCGCGCTGCGCCCCTGTCAGCGGGAGCACACGACATGCTGGGATGTGCCCAACCTCCGTCGGGAAGGGGGCACATACGTGCGATGGAAGAACCTGGGTGAACACACTGTGTACGAGAACCAGTGGCTTCGGGTGAATCTGGCGGATGTGGAACTGCCCAACGGGCGCCACCTGGATCACTATCTGATCCGGCTGCGGCCCGTCGCCGCGGCAACCGCGGTCAACGAGCGCAACGAGGTGCTGCTGCTGTGGCGGCACCGCTTCATCACGGACAGCTGGGGGTGGGAACTGGCGGCGGGCGTCGTAGAGGAGGGCGAGGACCTGGTCGAGGCGGCGGCCCGGGAGATGCTGGAGGAGACCGGCTGGCGCCCCGGACCGCTCCGCCATCTGATGACCGTCGAGCCGTCCAACGGACTCACCGACGCCCGGCACCACATCTACTGGTCGCCGGGGGCCGACTACGTGGGCCCGCCGGAGGACGACTTCGAATCCGAGAAGCGCGAGTGGGTCCCGCTCAAGGAGGTGCCCGACCTCATCGCCGCCGGCGAGGTCCCCGCGGCGAACATGGCCGCGGCGCTGCTGATGCTCCACCGCGTCCGCTTCGGGTGAGCCGACCCGGGACCGCCCCTCGGCCGGTGAGGAGCGGCCCCGGGCCCCGACCCCGCGCGGGGGCGGCCTCAGCTCTTGAGGAAGTCGTCGCCGTTCTGCGCCACGTGCTCCTGGACGGCGGCGAGGGCCCGCTGGACCTCCTGCGCCGAGCCGGTGCCCTTCTGCTCCGCGTAGTAGGCGGCGCCCAGACGGCGCAGCAGGTCGTTGCCCGCGCGCTGGGCCTGGACCTCCTCCACCTTCTCCTTGCCCTGTGCGATACCCCGCTGAGCCTGTTCCTTGGCGCGGTCGAGAAAGCCTGCCATGGTCCTGCCTCCGTCGTGTACGGCTCTACCGGCCGGGTCGGCTCCGGTACACCCGTCAACGTATGCCGTGACCAGCCGGTTCCCCGCCGCCCACGGCCGCGCCGAACCGGCTGGTCAGCCCATTTCACACGATCGCCCGACGGTCCCTCGCGGTGCCGGCGGCGGTGGTGCCCGGCCGCGGCGGAGAGGGCACCCGCGGGCGCGGTTACGGTTGTCCGGTGAACGCACAGCCAGAGGCCGGGGACGGCACCGTCCGGTGGGACGAGGGAGGCCGGGAGCGGACCGCCGCGTGGCGGTCGGAGAGCGGGGCCCGGCCGCCGCGGCGGATCGCCGTCGCCGACGACCGGATGGCCGCCGACATCGCCTACAAGCTGGTCTGCGAGGGGACCGCGCTGCTGTGGCGCGGCGACTACCACGGCGCCCGGCAACTGCTGGCGGCGCTCGGCCGCCGGGTCGACCGCAAGCAGCCCAAACCGGGGGCCACGCCGCTGGAGGGCTTCCACCTCCACCGGCAGGCCCGCTCCCGCCGTGCCCGGATCCTCGGCATGCTGCTGGTCCCGCTGGAGACCGCGCCCGGCGGCTCCTACGCCGTCCCGCTGCGCCGCGCGCCGGAGGTGGGACCCGCCTGTGTGGCGGCCTACGGCGCGCCCGGCGGTGCCGTTGGCGACCTGGCGCTGGTCTCGCTGCGCGAACTGCAGGGCGTGCTCGGCGCGTACGAGTGGTGGCGCAACGGGGTGCCCGTCGACGCGCTGGGCGGCGACCGGATCCGCCCTTACCACGGGGTCTTCTCACCGGTGCGCGGCGAGTACGTCGACCTGGTCGCGCGGGCTCCGCTGCCGGACCGGCCGGCTGCCGGGCTGCTGGCCTTCGACGTCGGCACCGGGACGGGCGTGCTGGCGGCGGTGCTGGCCCGGCGCGGTGTGGGCCGGGTGATCGCCACCGATCTGGGCGAGCGGGCGGTGGAGTGCGCGCGCGAGAACGCCGCGCGGCTCGGCGTGGCGCAGGTGGTCGAGGTCGTACGGTCCGACCTGTTCCCACCCCCGGACGCCGGGCGCGCTGACCTCGTCGTCTGCAACCCGCCGTGGCTGCCCGCCAAACCGACCTCCGTACTGGAGCAGGCGGTCTACGACCACGACAGCCGCATGCTGCGGGGATTCCTCGCGGGGCTGGCCGAGCGGCTCGCGTCCGGCGGCGAGGGCTGGCTGATCCTCTCCGACCTCGCCGAGCACCTGGGGCTGCGCCCCCGCGAGCAGTTGCTGGAGTGGATCGCGGAGGCCGGACTGGAGGTGGCCGGCCGGCTCGACGCCCGGCCCCGGCACGGCAGGGCGGAGGACCCGGAGGCGCCCCTGCACGCGGCCCGGGCCGCCGAGACGACGCGGCTGTGGCGGCTGCGCCCGGCGGCAGGCTGAACCGCCGGCTGCCCCGGCGTACCTGCCGTACCCGCCGCCTCGGCAGCCCCCGCCGCCTCGGCAGCCCCTGCCGGAGCGGCTGCACCGGCCACCCGCCGCGGTGGGCCCGCCCGGCCGCGCGTCAGCCCTTCGGCCCCGCCGACCGGTGCCGGACCCAGACGTTGGGCTCCACATAGACGGCGTGCCCCCGCACCGGATCGCAGTGCACCGGTGCCAGCGCACCCGGCACCCGCACCTCTCCCGCACGGTCGAAGGGCAGCCCCGTCCACTCCCGCCACCGGGCGAGGGACGCGCTCACCGTCATGGACGCCGGCGCGATCTTCTCCACGGTGCCGCCCGCGCGCACGTGTACCCGCAGCCACGGGTCGACGGGCAGTCCGTCGGCGCGCAGTTCGCTGATGTGGTCGGCCATCGGCAGGTCCGGCCGCTCCTGCTTGGCCGTGGGGCGCACCGGGGCCACCAGTTCCCGGTGCCCCTGCCGGTGCGCCGCCGCGCGCAGCCCTTCCAGCATCCGGTAGGAGAGTCCACGGCCCCGGTGTGCCGGGTCGACGGTGATCTCCAGCGCGCTCACCGCCGTGGCCGGACGGCCGCGCCGCCGGTCGGCGCAGGCCCACGTCAGCACCCTGTCCCACCCTTGGTCGGGGGTCTCCTCGCGCCCGGACGAGTCGGCGTCGAAGGGCACGCCGTACCCGCGCGCCACCACGCGGTCCCCGTCCGTGGCGACGACGCAGTACTCCGGGAAGTCCTGCGGGACCTGCGGGAGCAGTGTGTCGGCGGCGAGATCGTGTCCGACGAAGGCCGGCCAGTCGTCGGAGATCTCGTAGAGCCTGCCGGTCAGTTCGGGGCGATCGGCGAGGCGGGTGACCTCGACGGTGTCGGAGCTGTGGGGTGTCATGAACCGGACGTTTCCACAGGCGGTGGCGCGCGGGCCACGGATTTGTGCGGAGCGGCCGCATGCGGCCTCGGCGGCCTTCCCGCGGCGGAGCCCTGTTCGACAGAGGGAAGGGGCTGGGGACTTTCGGGGACCGGGGCCGTCGGGGGTATGCAACGCCTGTCCTTTATGGTGCAGTTGGTTACTCTCGCGGTGGTTGGGATTGATTTCCCACCCTATAGTGGAGTACCGTGCCGCGCCGGCCCCTCGTTGTTCCTGTCATGGCGACTCTGTGCCGACCTGCTGTACAGGTCCCGCCACACGTGATCACGTTGGCGGACACGCTCGCACTGGCGCGCTCCCAGCACGCGGAACACCCTCAACTCCCGCTCGTGCTGCGGCTGATCGAGAACACCGGCGTGCGGACCAGACACCTCGTCCAACCACTGGAGCTGACCCTCCGCCACCCCGGCTTCGCGGAGCGGAACTCGGTGTACGAGGCGGAGGCCAAGGCCCGGGTGCCGCGGGTCGTCGGCCGGGCGCTGGCCGCCGCCGAACTGGAGGCCCAGGAGATCGACCTCATCGTCTACGTCTCCTGCACCGGTTTCATGATGCCCTCGCTGACGGCCTGGCTGATCAACACGCTGGGGTTCCGCTCCACGACCCGTCAACTGCCCATCGCGCAGCTGGGCTGCGCGGGCGGCGGAGCGGCGATCAACCGGGCTCAGGACTTCTGCACGGCCTATCCCGAGGCCAACGCGCTGATCGTCGCGTGTGAGTTCTGCTCCCTGTGCTACCAGCCCACCGATGTCGGCGTCGGCGCGCTGCTCTCGGACGGCCTCTTCGGGGACGGGGTGGCGGCAGCCGTGGTCCGCGGCTCGGGCGGCACGGGCATCCGGCTGCTGCGCAACGGCTCCTATCTGATCCCGGACACCGAGGAGTGGATCTCCTACGACGTGCGCTCCACCGGCTTCCACTTCCTGCTGGACAAGCGGGTGCCCTCGACCATGGGCCCGCTGGCGCCCGCGCTGTGCGAGCTCGCCGCACGACACGGCTGGGACGCCTCCGAGCTGGACTTCTACATCGTGCACGCGGGCGGTCCGCGGATCCTGCTGGACCTGGGGAAGTACCTGGAGGTGCCGCAGCACGCCTTCCGGTTCAGCCGGGCCACGCTGACGGAGTACGGCAACACCGCCAGCGTCGTCGTCCTGGACGCCCTCCGCAGGCTGTTCGACGAGGGCGGACCCGGGGAGGGCGCGCGCGGACTGCTGGCCGGGTTCGGCCCCGGCATCACCGCCGAGATGGCACTGGGCTGTTGGGAGGGCACCGCGGCCCAGGCCGACCCGGCGGACGCCGCCCGGCAGCGCCCCGGGACCCGGCACGGACAGGGGTCCGCCGGGACGACCGGGAAGCCCCCCGGGCCCCGCCCGGAGAACCCACCGGAAGGGGCGCTGAGCCCGTCATGACCCGTACCGGAGCAGTGGAGCCCGGCCCCGAGCGCCGGCCCCTGCCGCGCAGCGGCCTGGTCCTGCCGCCGGGCCGGGGCCGCACCCTGCGCACCGCCGCCCAGCAGGTGACCTTCAAGGTGACCGGGCAGCACTCGCGGGCCGCCTCCAGCTTCGAGGTGGTCGTCCCGCCCGGCTTCGACGTGGGCGCCCATGTGCACACCCGCAGCGAGGAACTCTTCTACGTGCTGGAGGGCGAGCTGGAGCTGCTCGCCTTCGAACCCCGGGCGCGCACCCGGGACGGCTGGCGGGAGTGGGAGTCGGCCGCCGGGGACCGCCCCGTGCGCGCCACCGGGGGCACCACCGTGCTGGTGCCGCCGGGCTGCCCGCACGCCTTCGCCAATCCGACCGGTTCCCCGGCGCGGATGTTCTTCCAGTCGGCACCGCCGCCCGACCACGAGCGGTACTTCGACGAACTGCTGGACATCCTGGCCGCGGACGGCCCGCCGGACGAGGCGGCCGTCGCCGAACTGCGGGCCCGCTACGACATCGAGCAGCTCACCCCGCTCCGGCACGGCCCGCCCCCGGGACCGGTGCCGAAGGGCGCACCGGACCGGATCGAGGAGGGATGACCATGGCGCAGTGCCCGCTCTACGACCTGCCGGCCGATCCGCCGGAGCTGGAGTTCGACCCGTTCCTGCGGGCGGCCCTGGAAAGCCCGCCGACCCGCATCCGGCTGCCGCACGGTGAGGGGGACTGCTGGCTGGTGACGCGGTACGACGACGTCCGCTTCGTCACCTCGGACCCCCGGTTCAGCCGGGACATCGTCGGCCGCCCCACTCCGCGCATGACCAGGCATCTGATCCCGCTCGACCGCGCCGTCAGCTTCGTCGACCCGCCCGAGCACGCGCGGGTGCGTTCCGTGGTGGCGCCGGTGTTCGGCAGCGGCGCGGTCGAGCGCCTCCGGCCCCGGGTCCGGGCGCTCGTGGCGGAGCTGGTGGACGGGATGCTGGCGGCGGGACCCCCGGCCGACGTGGTGCGCCACGTCGTCTCGCCGCTGCCGCTGGCCGTGGTGGGGGAGCTGCTGGGGGTACCGCCCGAGGACCGCCTCCGGGTGCGCGACTGGGCCTCGACGCTGCTGACCCGCGCCTCGGACGACGCGGCGGCCGAACGGGCCCGGCAGGTGAAGGCGGCGGCCCGGCAGTACTTCCTGGAACTGGCGGAGCTGCGCAGGTCCCGGCCGTCCGGCGACCTGATGACGCGGATGGTGGCGGCGGTGGACGCCGGGCGCATCGACGAGGAGGAACTGCTCGCGCTGGCCACCCTGATCGGGCTCAACGGGTGGCACGCGGTGCGCAACAACACCGCCAACATGGTCTACCTGCTGCTGACCCGGCCCGAGCTGCGCGAACGGCTGCGCGCCGAACCGGAGTCCGTGCCGCGCGCCGTCGAGGAGCTGCTGCGGTGGATCCCGCACAAGCACGGTGTGGGGCAGCCCAGGATCGCCACCGAGGACGTCGAGGTGGGCGGTGTGCTCGTGCGCCGCGGCGAGGTGGTGCAGGTGTCCTACGTGGCGGCGGGCCGCGACCCGCGCCGGTTCCCCGACCCGGACGCGGTCGACATCGACCGCCAGGGCCCCCCGCACCTGGCCTTCGGGCACGGGCCGCACCACTGCGTGGCACCGCTGCTGGCCCGGATGGAGGCCGAGGAGCTGCTGTCGGCTCTGCTGCGCCGGCTGCCGGGGCTGCGGTCGGCCGTGCCCGCCGAGGAGATCGCCTGGCAGGGCAGTGTGCTCATCCGAGGGCCGGTCGGGCTTCCGGTCACCTGGTGAACCCGGCGGCGGCCGGTTGCGGGGCGCGTGCAGCTGCCCGCGCGGGCCTGCCGAGCCTCCCGTCCGGCAGCCGGACGGGAAACGGCCGCACCCGGTCCGGACGGGACTCGGTCGGAGTCCCGCGGACCGGGTGCGGCCGTTCGTACCCGCGGAAGGGTGACCTGCGGGCCGGGTCAGCGACCCGCGGCGTTGCTTGCAGCGGATCGCTGAAACGGTCTTTCCCATGTGACTGGCGATGGCGCGAGGCGGTCCTCATCGAGTGTCCTGCGGACTGTGCGCGGACCGACCTCTGCTTGGCGTTGTCCCCACTGAAGACGGACATATTTGTCTGTTGTGCAGTTTCAGCCCCAGGGGAGCGACCGGACAACGGTGACGGTTAGGTGGCGGCAGCGAATGCGCTCGTCGAGCCAGTGGACGACCTTCGGTCCGTCCAACACTTCAAGCAGCTCCCGACAGCGCGTTATGCCACCTGTCAGGGGCTCTACCACGATCAAGTGGTTGTCCACGGCGACCGGCTGGTGACCTTGAACGAGAACTCCTGTCCCCCGGGTACCTCCTTTGGCTCCTTGTCCTGGCCTGGACGTACGACGGATGACCACGAAAGGGGGATCCACCAAGCGACCGCTGAACCGACGCTTGCGCTGCGGAAGTCCAGTCTCCCCTTGGCCCGGCAATTCCTTCGCCGTGAGATAGGGAACTTCCGGTCCATCGTGCGGATCTCGGTTGTCGACTACAGGGCCGACTCCGACACGGAAATGATCACCTATGGCACTGTCCGAAGCAGCGGTAGACAACGGCCACCAGGCGACCTCGCCGGGGTGGCCGCTGGCTTGTCGTAGGGCGGAGAGCAGGAAGACATCGACGTCGGTGTAATTGTCGAAGAGACCGTGTGGGCGGATTTCCTCCATCCGCATCCGATCGGCGAGCCAATCACGCCATGCCCGGTAACGGCTCCCGCTGCGCAGTACATCGGGCAAGATGGCGAAGAGCCTTCCGCCGGGGGCCATTGCAGCTGACGCCTGAGCGGTAAACGTCGCCGCCAAGGACGTCCGACCTGTCGACCATGTACAACTGGGGAGGGCCGCATCCGTGCCGTAGGGGGGGTTCAAGAGCAGCCGACCTCGGAAGCCACGGCCTTCAGAGGCGTTACTCAACGCCTGCAGACCGTCGCCGACCTGCACCCGTGGGAAGGCGGTGCGCCATCGGTGTTGCATGAGCGGGGCGTCGGATCCGACAGCCCGGTGACGTTCCAGGACGGCAAGGATCAGTCGCATGCGGGCCACGGAGACGAACGGAGCGTGCATGTCGTGGCCCTTTACCCAGCGGTTCCACAGAGTGAGTGTTTGTGCTGGTGTCGTCCCGAGGGGGAACTGCGCAGTTCCGGCGATGAGTAGGTCACCGCCGCCGCAGGTGGGGTCCCAGATCACCGGTGTGCGCCCAGACTTTCCGCTGTGTGACAGGAGTCCTTCAAACGACTGCCGAACGTCACCTGTGGTGAAAAAGGAGCCGGTGGCGCGGCGATCGGCTCGCGAGACGCTGCGACGCAGCGCCGCCGACGCCTGACCGTTGAGTGCCTGTGTCACGTCGTCCGTCACACGGCTCCAACGGCCTGAGGCCACGTCCGTAACCAAGGTCTCAAGCTGACGTGCGTAGACGTCGTAAGCTGCAATGCTCATCTGGTCCCCTCCTGTTGATCCGGAAGGGGAGGTGTCCTGGATCAAGTGTCTGGAATGGCTGCGGTGTCATTCTGCAGCAGGGGCATGGGGGGTGGGAGCGGATCACGGAGTCCCCCTGGCCCTAGGCCTCATCAGTGGCTTCCTCCAAGTCGATTTTCTCGGGTGTCTTGCGGGGAGGGGGGATGGGGAGTCGGCACTGTGGGTTGGCGACGGTTCCGCCGTTGACGAACGACAAGTGTGTTTCCAGCGGTGGGTCGAAGCGCAGCCCTGACTGAACGCGGGTCACTTTCACGCTGCCTGCACAGGACCGGCCGGATTTGCGGCCTGCTGCTGGTAGCACTGCCAGGTGCCGGTCGGTAACCAGTCTTTTGTCCTCATGGCAGTGAACGGACAGC
Organism: Streptomyces sp. NPDC006925; assembly: GCF_042869575.1. Classification (NCBI taxonomy): domain Bacteria; kingdom Bacillati; phylum Actinomycetota; class Actinomycetes; order Kitasatosporales; family Streptomycetaceae; genus Streptomyces; species Streptomyces sp. NPDC006925. The sequence goes on along the minus strand of NZ_JBIAGB010000006.1, from coordinate 4,786 downwards.
TGCGTGCATGCAATGTGGGCGTCTGGGGCTGCAGATCGCACCCCCGCCATGATCTCCTGGTGCGGGTTGGCGGGGCGGAGCCCGCCCCGGATGGAGAAGATGACCAGCTGGGGAACCACCAGTTTGGTCAGCTCCTCGGCAAAAGCCCGCGGTTCGGCCTTGCCAGGGAGTCCTCCGTGGTGAGGGAAGACCAGGACTGGTGCCGACAGCTGATGACTGTTCTGCTGAATGTGTTTGAGCGCAACCGCGTCCATGTCCGCCGCGAGCAGAACGGCAGGCTTCTCGTCCAGGTGAACACGGACCACGATGGATACGGTATTGGTGTCGAGCTTGCCGAAGTCTGGAGAGGTCTCCGTGGGGCCGGTACCGGCCATCAGAAAGCTAGGGTGGCAGACTTCGAGCCTCGCCCTGCCGCAGTACAACGTCTGTGACGTCTCCGTGTGCAGCATCTGGTGCCCGCCGAAGCCGCCGCGGCGATATCGCGTGAAGACGGCTCGGAGGAGTCGGGCCCAGATTCGGCTGTCCTTCTTCGCGTCTGGGTTGAACCACGCGGTTCCCACCGTGCGCAATGGATCGAGCAAGATCTGCGGGCCGCCGCCTGCGTGATCCTGGTCCGAATGGGAGATGACCAGGTGCTCGATGTGCTCGCAACCGACGCGATCCAGTTCGCGCTGGACGATACCGCCCGGGGCTGCGTCGATGACGGCACAAGTCGTGCCATCTCGGACTACAGCGGAGTTGCCGTGCCCAACGTCCAGGACGGAAACAGCTAACTCTGACTCTGAACTCTGGCTGGGCGGCAGGTCCGGGGGAGCGGTCGGATCGGTCATGGGGTGAGCCACTCCTGCGGCAGGTCGGGAGCGAGGACGATGTTGCGGTAGAAGAGGTCGGAGGCATCCTTCGCGTAGCAATTGACCTCGGCCTCAAGCCACCGGCCTGGCAACTCTTCCGGTCGGAGGCCCGTTGCCTCCTCGATGGGGCGCAACGGCATCCAGACGGAGGAGTCGATCTTCCAGCCGACTACGATGACCTTTGCTCTGGGTTCCTCCCCGCCGGACCGCACGTCGAGAACTTCGATCGGGGTGGTGAAGGCACGCCGTTCCCTCGTGAGGTTACCCGCGAGCTCGTCCAGGGTGTATCGGAGCGCATCGACCACCGTGTCGGAGGCGTCGCTCTTGTCAACGACGCTTGGGATGCCCTCTCGCCAGCGTAGAATCGCCCCGTTCTGATCGGTATTGACGTGGCTGCTGATGAGGACGGCGGGTAACGGTGTGCCAGTTCGCTGGTTGGCCTTGCACACCAGTTCCGCTCCGGTGAAGCGGGCATTGCCCCGTCCGCCGAGGATGTGGTCGCACACCACGGCGTCGTAGCGATCGCCGAGAGAGGCGAGGAACGTGTCGGCGTCCTGGCCGGGGGTGAACTCGGTGATCATCTCCGTGTGGAAGCCCGCGTCTTGGAGTGGATGGGTGATGCTGCTCGCGTCCATGTCATCGTCATCAATGACCACGACGGAGGATCCTTCTGTTAACGGACGTACGTTCACATGGCCCCCACAGCTCGTGCCCCTTGACCTCCGGCGTCTTGGACCGGAAGCCAGACCATGATACGCGCGCCACCCAACTCGCTGTGCTTCTCGGCTTCTTGGGTGCCTCCGAGGTCTGCGACGATGTCACGGACGATCGTGAGCCCCAATCCAGTTCCGTTGTCGCGTGTCGTCTTGCCCGGGAGCCAGATCGCGCGCAGTGAGATGTCCTTGATTCCGGGGCCCGAGTCATCGACACAGAGGCAAAGTCGAGTCATGGCTCCCTCCGCGACCAAGTGCGTTCGGATGCGGATTGTGCGCTCGGGGCGGATGGCGTCCGTACGCGTAAAGGCATGCGCGGCGTTAACGATCAAGTTGGACAGGATCGACTCGATGTCGGCGATTGTGCTGCGGACGATCGCTCCCTCCGCAGCCAGATCGTACTCAACCTGGATTCCCCGCTCGTCGAGATAGCGGGAGAACAGGCGAACGATTATCGGGCACTCTCGGTCGAAGTCGACTTCGGTTATCTGCCGCTTATTCTTAGCTAGGAGGGCCAACGGCAGGCGGGCGAAGGTCTCCAGGGTCTTGGCGCTGTCGACTGAGTTTTCGACCGACGAGTGGAATCTTTCTTTGTACTCGTCCTCCGAGACATATTGTTTGACTCGGCGACTGACCGTTTTTACCTCGTTGATGATGCGGGCTGCCGGCTTCATCGCCTCGTGGGCGAAGACTGCAGTGCTGGTGCCGACTGTGGCCAGAGTGCGATAGAGGAGGAGATCTTCGCGAAGCGCTTCAATTTCCTGGCGCTGCGAGTCAAATACCTCGGACGCTCGATCGGTGAAGGACTCCAGCACCGCGGAACCAGCGACTCCGTCGAGCGTTGGAGTATCGGGGTCTTTCGGGCTGACGGCATCCAGAAGTTTGCGGAACTGCTCCTCAGCTTCCTTGACCCGGTTCCGCGCCTTCGGTGCCGCGCCGATGCGCCGTTGTTCCCGCAGTTCGAGTCGCTGTTCCGCTGACCAATCCAGGGCGCGTTTGGCGAACTCCTGAAGTTCCAGGAAATGCGTATTGTCTACGAAGCCGCTGCGGTCTGTCTTGGGCTGGAGAAGATTTTCGGGATCCATGACACGAATCCGCCCCACGGAATTGTTCGTGGACGGGCGCACCTCGGGACTCGCTGCGCGGCGCAAGTTGATTACCAGCCAGTCGTTCCCCACGTCGCCGTAGGGCTGCACGCGCAGTTCCCGATGGTAGAGATGAATTCCGCCAACCTGTTTAAGCCATTTCCTGATCTTTTCTGTGGGCTGCTGCGCGAGACGAACTTCCTTGGATGCTCCGGGGTTTAGGTTGAACATCCACATTTCGAAACTGGCAGGCGGGGCGGAGAATTCTAGAGGTGCGCCGCTGGTACCACGCCCCTGACGCTTCTTCCCCACATCGTCGTGCCCTGCCGACTTGACTTTTTCACCACGCCAGTTGTAGAGCGTTGCGGAGGCTTGACCCTGCTCATCAAGTTCGGCCATGAGTCGATATTCGACCCATTGGAGCAGATCTGCTGTGATCACCCTGGAGAGGTTTTCGAACTGTGTGGAATCACAGGTCACCCGAAACGCTGAATTTTCGGCAAACGGGCCCGTTAACATGAGTATCGATCGAGCCAAACGATCGGCATCCTGCAGAGTGATTTCTTGGCGGAGACCTGTGATTTCGACAGTCGTGCCCTTGGTGCCCTCGCACTTGGTGCTTTCGATTGCCAGAGGGACGTCTTCCACGGCATCGGAAGCGTCGATGCGATTCCAGTCGATAGTCAGCACGTGCTCGGTGTCCAGTTGATCCTGGGAGCGTGTGCGTACGGTGACGTGGGTGCCGAGGCGCAGGGCGGCAATTCTACCAAGCCCCTTCTCGCCCACTTTTCGCCGGCCGGTGGGTGTGTGGGTATCCGAGGACTTTCCGGACTTTCCTACGAGGAGAAAGCCATTGGCGAGCTGGTCCGCCGTCATGCCTTCACCATTGTCTGACACGATGAGTGCGCCACCGGGTTGCTCGGCTTCGCTTATCTCTAGGTGGCAGAGTTTGGCGTCCGCATCGTAGGCATTGCGGACGAGTTCCATGATGCCCAAGTCCGCGTGAGGTACCAGTTCTTCACCGAGCCGGGCAAGGATCTCTGGAGCGAAACGGAGGCGGTGCTGAGTCAAGGCGTTCCTCCTGTATGGCGCAACCAAGGCGCCGCCGCTCGGTCAATCGGGCAGGCCATCGGGACAGCTTAGCCGTCTCCCCTCGGGCGAGCATGAGGAACGGGAAGCCACATGCCCAGCGAGGCCTCTCGGGGAGGTCGTTCGAGTGATCGGTAGTACAGGGCATCTTGCTGTCAGGGCATGGGCCTGCTCGTAGGCCCATGCCCTGCCGGCCAGCTGGTACTCGTGCACGGGGATCGGGTCGATTCCATGCCTCATGCGGGCGGTGCACAGACGACCGTCGAGGTGGTCGATCTCGTGGTGGATGAGGCGGGCGAGGCCGCGTTCGTACACCGCAGTGACGGTCTCGCCGGTCAGCGACGTGGTCTCGACGGCGATCTGCAGGGGGCGGGGGACGAGGCCGCGGACGTCGAAGAAGCTCAGGCAGCCTTCGTACTGCTCGTTCATCTCGTCGGAGCTCTCGGTGATCTTCGGATTGAGCAGGAGGACGGCGGGAGCGTCACCTGGAGGATGGACGATGGCCACGGTACGGCTGATGCCGATGTGCGGGGCGGCGATGCCCATCCCCTTGGCGAAGGGGTGGACCTGACCGATCCGGTCCGTGGCGGCGAACAATTCGTCTGTGATGCGTTCGGCCTCGCAGCGTTCGGAGGGTAGATCGAGGGCGCGGGCCGGTTCGGCGAGGATGCCGGCACCATGTTGAACGACTCCGAGGTCTCGCATGTGCTGGCTGGGCCGCATGTCCATCACCTGAACCCCCCTTGATCTGTGTCGCGTTCGGGCCGTGCCCGGAAGTCGGGTAGCCGGAGCACATTGCTGTACTCCGGCCCCCTCAGAACCGTGCGTGCCACTCGTCGCGGCACACGGCTCAAGCAAGCCGTGACGGCTGCGCTGAAGTGTCCTGGGTCGTCTGACCCGGGACCACTGGGCCTCTACCCACCTGCTCAGTGGCATGGAGGCGCCGGTGACAGTGAACCTCTTTCATCCTGTGCTGTAGAGGTGAAATGGGCTGGTCAGCGAGGGTGGTGACGCGGCAGAGCCCCTCGTCGTTGGCGTGGTGATCTCA